>JANWHK010000125.1 GCA_025450395.1 Bacteroidia bacterium | reverse complement strand
CTGAATTTTTCCAGTTCAGTGATAAAGATGTCGACACGATTCTGCACATCATTTAACTGGATTATTTTTTTATGAATCGTCTGCTTTTGCTTTTTGAGTATATCTATCCTGCGATTGTTGGAAATCCTTTTATTATACCAGACATCAAGCAGTTCCTTGATTTCTGAAAGCGATAAACCTATTGACTTCCCTTCTTCTATCAATTCAAGCTTGTCAATGGTCTTTTCATCATAATACGTATAATTGTTACTATCAGTAGTCGTTTTCTTCCTACCTTTCAAGAGACCGTATTTTTCGTAATATCGAATCGTCGGTATAGGTGTTTGGGTTCTTTTGGACAATTGACTGATCAACATAGCATTTAGTTATTTTTCTTAGTATAAACCACTTACAGTTTACGCAACAAATATATTAATTATTTTCTAAATTCGTAAACATAAGGCTTTAATTTGCCTAATCTATTCATTATAAATAGTTTATAAAAAAATAATGGGAATCATGCAAATATTTCATGTAGTTATATAAGATATTCATTTTTTAATCAGTCATCTTTGTTTATTCGTAATCTTACCTAAAAACACCAAAAATATGCCGACGACAGGACAACATTTAAAAATTAAAGTCGATAACCTGAATACTTGCTATGAAGACTATGGCAAGGGGGAAACGCCGATTATCTTTATTCATGGCTTCCCGTTCGACAAAACTTCATGGCATCCGCAACTTGATTATTTCAGGAATTCCCATCGCGTGATTGCGTATGACATCAGGGGCTTCTGCAAATCTACCGCCGAAGACATGAAGGCCAGCATTGACCTGTTTGCTCAAGACCTGGTGGGCTTGATGGATGCCTTGGAAATCAGGCAAGCCACACTTTGCGGTTTGTCCATGGGCGGATATATTGCGCTGAATGCCATTCAACATTTTCCCGACAGGTTCAAGGCTATTGTATTGTGTGATACCCAATGCATCGCCGACACAGCCGAAGGAAAGGAAAAACGTTACAAGACCATTGAGCAGATAGAAAAACACGGATTACAGGATTTTGCAGACGGATTTGTAGAAAAAATATTTGCCCCTTCAAGCCTGAACCATAGAAAGGATATTGTAGAAAAAATAAAAAACACAATTCTTGGAACTCCGGTTCCCACAGTCGCCAGGACACTGAGCGCGCTCGCGCAGCGCATTGAAACTGCCTCCATTCTGAAAGACATCAAAGTACCAACCCTGATTTTATGTGGCAGCGAGGATACCGTCACTCCACCTGCACAATCCGAGTTTTTACACACCAATATTCCAGGTTCCGTATACCATAAAATTGATGATGCCGGACATCTGTCAAATCTTGAACAACCTGATGAATTCAACAGGCGCCTGAAGGATTTCCTGAATGGTATTGGGTAATTTGATTGTGTAGTACATCGTACATCCCCATCGTATGTCGTATGTCGTAAATCGTATATTCCCCTATCCTTCGTAAACATGCTTCCTATCTGACAGTATATTGTCATGCGTCCATTCATCATGCTTTACAAATTCCCTCTGCCTGACCGGACAATTGTGGACACTGCAGATTCCGCACTGCTGGAAGATACACCCGTCCACATGCACAAAAAACTCCACACGGTCCTTGAAATGCCCCCTGAATACTTTCGTTAGTGTGTCCAGAATCTTATGGGCATCATTGACATTGATATAATGGGGAACCGTCAGGTGACAGTCTATATGATAAAATCCCGCGTAATTAATGACGCGCATATTGTGCACATCTATCCAGTTATCCATCCTGTGGGTATTCAATACACTGACAATTTCTGTCATGATACCTGAATCGGATTCATCCATGATACCGGATACTGACTTGCGCATGATCTTGTATCCTGTATAGATGATGAGGAATGCAAACACCATGGCCGCCACACTGTCAATCCATTGCAGGTCTGTGAGCATGATCAGTATGATGCCTGCTATGATACCCAGGGTCGACCAGGTATCCGATTTGAGATGGGAACCACTTGCTACCAGTATAGGAGAATGCTCTTTTTTGCCTTTACGGACACAGACATAACCTACAATATAATTCACCACCGCTGTAATGGCAATCAGGACCAAGCCTTCATCGAGTTGTTTCAGTTCATGCGGGCCCATCAAGTTGTCGATGGCCTTATAGACAATGATACATCCCGCTATCAGTATCAGCAAACCTTCTATCGCCGATGATAAAAATTCGATCTTGCCATGTCCGTAAGGATGTTCCCTGTCCCTGGGTTTTGCAGATAGGATAATGCTGTATAAACCGATAAATCCCGCTACCACATTGACCGTGCTTTCAAGTGCATCGGTAAGGATGGCCACAGAACCGGTAAGGTACCAGGCAATCATTTTCAACACAAACAATACCACTGACACTGCCACCAGTATATTCTGCATTTGTATGGTATTGACTGACCTGTCCCTCATCTGTATTGCAAAGAACGCTGATTCAGGGGACTATATAAAACAAAAAAGCAAACCCATAGGATTTGCTTTTTTAAAGATGACAGATAATAATATATTAAACTCCCACGTCGTGGTGGGCACTTTCTTCAATGTATGGATGCTTGACTGCAAGCAGGCCTTTTTTGCTCAGCGCTGTCAATACCCAGTAAATAAATCCGCCTACAAAGGTCATGGTAATACCGATCTCAAGAGGGCCGATGCCGGCTTGTGTATCAATAGCTCCCGGTGTGAACATCAGGTAGATGTCATTCCAGTGACCGAGTAATATAACAATACAGACAAAAGTCAGGATTTTAGGATTGCGCTTGTTGTTCCTTGTCATCAACACAAGGAAAGGGATCAGGAAGTTCATTACAAGGTTCGCAAACCAGCTAATCTTGAAAAATCCCTGCCATCTGTGGTAATAATATATGGATTCTTCAGGAATATTTGCGTACCAGATCAGCAAGAATTGTGCAGTCCACAGGTAGGTCCAGAAAATAGTGAATGCAAACATGAATTTACCCAGGTCATGTATATGCTCATCCGTCACAAGGGTTAAGTAACCATTGCGCTTCAGGTAAAGCACAAACAGGGTGATGATGGCAATACAGCTCACCCATGCGGTGGCCCAGTTATAGACCGAGAAAATGGTACTATACCAGTGCGCATCCACGCTCATAACCACAACCCATGAAAGTATAGACAGGGTAAAAGCAAAAATGAAAATAAAAGCCGCTGAAAACCTGATGGACCTTCTAAAAAGTACCAGGCCTCCTTCTGAATCTTCGCGATAGGACATGCCTCTCAGTTTATAACCGAACAATATCCAGATAAGCGGGATACAGATCAGGAAACCCAAAGCCAGTTTGGAATTCAGGAACCACGATTTATTATCCAGTATCTTGTCGAATCCAGGGTCACCTTTTACAAGATGCTGATGTTCATAGTGCACCCAGTGGTAAATATTTGAACCATCGATAAGGAATATGGCAAGCACGATAATGGCCCCAACGGGAATCATGGTGCTCATAGCCTGCGGAATCCTGATAAGAACAGTCGCCCAACCGGCATTTGCCACATATTGAAGGGCGAAGAAAAACAGTCCGCAAACAGTGATTAATAAAAGAAAATAACCGTTGAGCAAAATGTTAAGATAAACCCTGGTATACCAAGGTTTCGCATGTTCAAGCGAAACAGGATACACCTGCTCGTCGTTGTGCTCCAGGCCTACACCGTGTAAATTAATATCTGATTCATGATTTGATACTGCTGTCGCGTGGGCTTCACCGTTGTGCATGTCTGCTTCATGATGTGCGGCAGGAGCAGCAGGTTGATGGGTCGCTTCGGCATGTTTGGCTGGCGCTGCATGTGAATCCTCATTTTTGACCATGAAAATCCCGATGACAGTAAGTACTAGCCCAATAAGCAACAATGCTAGGCTAAGCGTTTTGGCCTTGCCTGAAAATTTATAATTTTCCTGGTGAATATGTATGTCGTGTCCGTGGCTCATTATTATACGTATTAATGTTTTTGAGATGTATGTGCTTCAACCTTTACTTCCGGCTCTGTTTTAATGACACTTATCGCAGAACCTGTGTCAATCTTGTTTTCTTGTGCCGCAATGATCTGCATCGCGGGAATATGTCCAAGGCTGTCCATATTGCTCAACCTTTTGACATAAGTGGCTACGCTCCATCTTTCCTTTGGAGTCAATGCATAAGCGTAACTGCCCATATTGTTCTTGCCATAAGTGATCACGTGGTAAATCTTGCCAATCGGCAGTTCCTTGATTGTCTTATCCTGGTAGTTGGCCCAGCTTGGTTTCAATACAGCCTGTTTTGAGGACACCGGTCCGTCATTGCCGCCTGTCATGCCATGGCATACAGAGCAATAAATGCCGAATAACCTTGCACCTTCCATCTGTTCTGCTTCGGTTAAACCGCCTGTCATTGCCAGGTGTAGACCCGCAGAATCATAACCGCGGCTTGTATTGTCGTATCCATACTGGTAATCCATTTGACCGATGGCTATACTTCCTTCTACTGGTTCCCTCATGGTCATCAGGTATGGATTATAACGATATTTCATACTGTCAGAGAATTGCGAAAAAGGTTCATAACCTTTCGAATAGTACATGTCGGGGGCGTATTCTATACCGGTGTTATTTTCTCCTGCCTTCCACCAGCAGGAAGAAATGGACATGATGGTCATTGCACCGATGATGATATATATTGATTTCTTCATGTTTAATATCTCCTGCATTTTAATTATATTGTACTGGCCTGTTTATTTCAACATCTGTAAAATCATCATAATCGTGGTTGGTCCTTTCTTTCACTATAACGGCACCACCATTAAAAAGCATGCTTGAAAGTTCCGTCTTGTCAATGGATCTGTCATCCGTTGCGATAGCGACTACCATCCTGTCATCGGTCTGCCTGAAATCGAACCTTTCAGAAGGCATTTTACCGTGTAACAATTTGCTCCTGAAGAAGAAAATGAATGCCAGTCCAAAAGCGGTGAATAATATAGACATCTCAAATAATACAGGTACCCAGCTCATGCCTATGGTCGGTTTATTTCCTATCACCATTGGCCAGTCATAAGTCATCATGTAATACTGTAAGGAAAAAGCCGTGAGGAATCCACAGCAACCAAAAATAAAAGCCCCAATCGGCAACAATGAACGCTTTAATCCCATGGCTTTATCAATGCCGTGAAGCGGATATGGGGTATAACAATCGATGATGTGCACACCTTTTGCATGTACCTTCCCTACCGTATCAAGGAATTTATCGGGATTTTCAAAAATCCCGTACGTTACGGTTTTATTATTATCAATGTATAATTTACTGTCTATCATTTATTGTTTCTTTAAAAATGATTATTCTCTGTTTTTCAAAATACTTTTCACTTCAAACATATTAATCACCGGCAGGAATTTGGCGAATAGGAAGAAACAGGTAAAGAACAATCCAAATGTTCCGAGGAATATACCGATTTCAACAATTGTAGGAGAATACATCACCCAGCCTGATGGCAGGTATTCCCTGTGAAGGGATGTAACGATGATCACAAAACGCTCGAACCACATACCCACGTTTACCACAACGGATAACATAAAGATAAACCATGGCGTTGTCCTTGCCCATTTGAACCAGAATACTTGCGGTGCGATCAGGTTACAGGTCATCATGCTCCAGTATGCCCACCAGTATGGACCAGTCGCCCTGTTGACAAAGGCGTATTGTTCGTATTCATAACCTGAGTAAGCTGCGACGAAGAATTCAGTGATATAAGCAAGACCCACCATGCTACCGGTCAGCATTACTACTTTACACATGGCTTCAAGGTGACCAATGGTGATAAAATCCTGGTAGTTCATCGTTTTCCTTGCGATTACCAGAAGGGTAAGCACCATTCCGAATCCGGAGAAGATGGCACCTGCCACAAAGTATGGAGGGAAAATGGTGGTGTGCCATCCCGGTACCACAGATGTGGCAAAGTCCATGGATACAACCGTGTGAACCGATAATACAAGTGGTGTTGAAATACCCGCGAGTACCAGGGCTACTACCTCATACCTGTTCCAGGTCCTTACAGATCCTGTCCAGCCCATTGACCAGAAATTATACCAGAATTTCCTTCCGGCAGTTGTTGCCCTGTCCCTTACTGTGGCAATGTCCGGGATTAAACCCAGGTACCAGAAAACAAGGGATACAGAGAAATATGTCGTGATTGCGAATACGTCCCATAACAATGGAGAGTGGAAATTGACCCACAAAGATCCGAATGCGTTTGGCAATGGCAATACCCAATACATACCCACCCAAAGACGTCCCTGGTGGAATAGCGGAAATATAGCTGCGCACATTACGGCGAAGATCGTCATCGCCTCAGCGGAACGGTTGATGGACATCCTCCATTTCTGGCGGAAAAGCAAAAGTATCGCAGAAATCAATGTTCCCGCGTGACCAATACCCACCCAGAACACGAAATTTGTAATATCCCATCCCCACTGAACTGTTTTATTTAGTCCCCAGGTACCTATACCGACCATCATGGTGACTGTAAGTGTCAGGCCCAGAATTCCCAGGAAAATAGCGGATAAGGTAAAACCTATTTTCCACTCCATGGAGGGTTTATTTTCAATTGGCCTGCAGATTTCCGTCGTGACATCATGTAAGGTTTTATCACCTATTACCAGATTGGGTCTTATGATTGAATCGTGAATCATTTTCGCTTTTTTATTTTAAATTTGATTATACTTTTTCTTGTTCGGTATCCCTGACCTTTAACAGATATTTAACAGCGGTTTGTGTATTCACTTCCTCAAGCACGCGGTATGAGCGCTCATTCCTGAATAATTTATGCACTTCGCTGTTCTCGTCGTTCACGTCACCGAATACGATAGCTCCTGCCGGGCAAGCGCGCTGGCAGGCCATTTTTATTTCACCATCGTTTAATTTCCTTCTTTCGCGTTTCGCCTGGATCTTGCTGGCCTGTATATTTTGTACACACATGCTGCATTTTTCCATTACTCCCCTGGTCCTGACAGTAACATCCGGGTTGATGACCATCTTGCCAAGGTCGTTGTTGAAGTAGAAATCAAACTTGTCATTGTCATTATACCTGAACCAGTTAAAACGCCTTACCTTGTACGGGCAGTTATTGGCGCAATACTTGGTACCTATGCAACGGTTATAAGTCTGCTGGTTAAGTCCTTCCGTACTGTGTGTAGTGGCCAATACCGGGCAAACCGTTTCACACGGAGCCTGTCCACAATGCTGGCACATCATCGGCTGGTGAACCACCTTTACATTTTCCCAGTGTGCAAATTCAGAATTCTTGTTCTTGGCTTCCATCTCATCAATCGCCTTCAAGCCGGTTTCCTTGGTTATATTCTTGCCTTCAAAATCCCTTTCGAGGAACAGGCCTTTCTTATAATCTGTATTTTTATCGTTTACAAAAGTGTAATACCTGTCTATCCTCAACCAGTGCATTTCCCTTCTTCTCCTGACTTCAGCCCTGCCTACAACCGGTACGTTGTTTTCGATACTGCAGGCAACAATACAGGCGCTGCAACCTGTGCACGCATTCAGGTCAATAGCCATCGCCCAATGGTGGTTAGGCGCTCCCTCTTTTTGAAATTCCTTGGTTTCCCATAAGGTGTACAAATGGGGAGCAGACATGTTATTGCCCGATTTAGGGTCTTTCTTGTATTCTTCAAATGTGGTTTCCCTGACGAGATCCCTGCCTTCTATCGAATGGTGGGTCTGGGTCTGGGCCAATTCATATTTGCCTGAAGCTTTTTCAACTTTAACACCGTTGCTCACATGACTGAAAGTTCCATTCTGCATAGTCAGGAACGGATAAGCATTCTGGCCGATCTTTTCGAATTCGCCCTTCTCTCCTATTTTGCCTTTCCTGCCATAACCCACTGCCAATCCAACAGTGCCATTGGCTTGACCGGGTTGTATAATAACAGGCATGTCCTTCAACGTAATCTTGCCCATTGTAATATTTACAGTATCGCCATGGTCTATGCCATTATGTTCTCCAAATGCCTTAGGCAAGGATACATAATTGTCCCAGGTTACCTTACTGATAGGGTCAGGTGTTTCCTGCAACCATGGATTATTGCTCATGCTGCCATCCCTTACCGCGATATTCTGGTAAAGGACAAGATCCAATTCTTCTTTTTTGCCAATTGTTTTTTCAAGGTCTGAGACCATTGAACCCAACACAACATTGAATGAAGGTACAGTGGCCGCTTTTGCAGCTGTTTGTTTAACACCGTCGTGCAATGCCTTGTTGAATGAAGCGTCATCGGCGAGACCCATTGCAGCCCATTTGGACCTTATATACAGGTAATAAACAGATGCCGAAGCTTTCTGGTTATAGATGCCTTTATTTGCCATTGGGTCAACAGCTGGCATTGTAGCCATTCCCGCCCATGTCAATAAACTTTCCTGTGCCTGGCGGGTATTGAAAACAGTAGAAATAGTAGGCTGCATCAATTGGTACAAACCTGCTTTAGGTTCCGCGTCACCCCATGATTCGAGGTAATGGTTATCAGGTGCAAGATATTGGCAGTTCATGGCTGTCTCGTCTGCAGTGCCTGCAAATGAAATTGACAGTTTGGTTTTCTTGAGTCCTGATTCTATTGAAGCAGACAATGAAGATGAATAGACTGGATTAGCACCCATGAATATCACCGCCTGGTATGCACCGTTATTCAGGTCACCTGCAAACTGCATGATGTCCTGGTCAATGCCTTTATATTGGTTGGAATGGTTATCAAGGTCAATGGTGTTGCCGTAATTGCCCAATAACATGTTGATGCCATTGACAACCGATTGTATTTTCGGGTCATTGGAACCTGACAGCACCAGTGAATTTCCTTTTTCTTTCCACAATGCATCAGCAGCTTTGTTGATGGCATCTCCTGCAAGTGCTTCTGACTGCACCATAGGTAATAGCTGTTGACCAGCCTTGCCAGCGATGGCATTATAAAGCGAAGTGATATAAATGGCTTCCCTTGAGCTCTTCATCGGGAACCTGTAATCAGCATTTGAACCTGTCAGTGAGAGATTGCTCTCAAATACAATAGTCTTTCCAATTTTTGAATCATGTGTAGCACCTTCTACTTTCCTTTTTGCAGCCCATGCCTTCATGTATTCTACAGGGGAAATCCATGTACCGAGAAAATCGGCAGCAAAACTGACAATGATATTGGCTTTTCCAAAGTGGTAGGAAGGAATGACCTGCTTACCGAAACTATCCCTGTTGGCTATAAGTATTCCACTGTAGCTGACAGCATCATAAGTGATATGGTTTGTATTGGTAAATTTAGTCTTGAAATCATTGATAACAGCCAGGGTAGATGGACTGTGCAGGGTGCCTGAAACGATGGCGATCTTTCCGCCTGAAACCTGTATATCCCTTAATTGTTTGGTGATCTCACCGTCAATTGTTGCCCAGTCGGTTTTCGCTAAGGAGCGACCACTTACCTTGGCAGGACCGTCAAGTCTTTCTGTATCATATAAACCGAGTATGGATGCCTGTCCGGTTGAACAAAGACCTCCTCCGGAGACAGGTGAAAGCGCATTGCCATCAACCTTGATTGGTCTGCCTTCCCTGGTTTTAACAGTTATGCCACATCCTGAAGAACACGCGCCACAGGTGGAATTGTAATAATTAGCAACGCCGGGAGTGATCTCTTCAGGTTTCACCAAATATGGTACAACATTCCTTATCGGAGTTGAATTACATGCTGCAAGCGATACCGCCGCGACACTAAAACCGAAGAATTTCAGGAAATCCCTCCTGTTTGCACTTAAACCTAAATTATTCTCACTGAACACCTCATCCAAAGGTAAAGCTTCATTGAACTCACTTTTTTGCGAAGCCAGGAACTCCTTAGTTCTTAATAATTCGTCTTCGCCTTTCCAGTATAATTGTTTTTTTGCCATTGTATATTTTAGCCTTTAAATTTGATGATTAATAGTGACATTTTGAACATTCCAAGCCACCATTCTGAGCAGCTGTTACATTGATCTTTCCATCCACGGTATAATATTTACCATAAGGAGAGTTCTTGTTGTTTTTCTCAGCCTTGATCTTCTCGTGTAATTTTTCATAATATGGATTATTCTCCACATCAATCTTGTTTTCCTGGTGACAATTGATACACCATGCCATCTGCAAAGTTGCATATTGTTCTACCACTTCCATTTCCTGTATCGGACCATGACAGGTCTGGCAACTTACGCCTGCGCCTTTTACGTGCTGGCTGTGATTAAACACCGCATGGTCGGGAAGGTTGTGTATCCTTACCC
This sequence comes from Bacteroidia bacterium, assembly GCA_025450395.1. GTDB lineage: Bacteria > Bacteroidota > Bacteroidia > NS11-12g > UBA955 > JABMMZ01. The sequence goes on along the minus strand of JANWHK010000125.1, from coordinate 3,852 downwards.
AGCGAATGGGTTTCGGATTCGGGCCGAATTGCTGGCCTGCAGGTTTATCAGGATCATAATCCATTGCTGCATAGATCTTCTTGATCTCAGGTGATATCTCCCCGTCGTATTTTTCCCTCATCTGAACACCTTTGTGGCAGTTCATACAGGTATTGACACTTGGTATGCTCGCCTGCTTGGATTTTTCAGCAGTTGAGTGACAGTATTTACAGTCGATCTTTAAATCGCCGGCATGGAGTTTATGTGAATATTTGATTGGCTGGTCAGGTCTGTAACCTTGTTGTACAGCTATCTCGGTAACACCAAAATAGAATCCGTATGTTGCCAGGGCTCCAAGAATAATGGTGCCGATGGTCATCTTGAAAATGGTTGGGTTGATGCGTTTTTTATAATACGCTTTCCTGAGCTGCCAGGCTGAAGGTTCTGATACTTCTACCGGCACGCCATCCAACTGTTGTGCAGTAGCTCTTAAATTGTGTTTTGTCCTTCTCAGGATGATCAATACGATACACAGGATAACGATCAGGAATAAAAGTATATAGAGTGTAGCAGAACTATAGAAGCTTGGAGTTTCAGGCTTGCTTTCATCCTTTATTTTAACAGGTGGCGTCCATTCCTTGAAATAGGAAATCACTGAATTGATCTCTGCATCCGAAAGGTTTTCAAACACGTTCATTGAAGCTTGTGCATTATCATTGAATACTGCAATCGCATCCTTATCTCCACTAGCCCTTAATTTTTCATTGTTCTTAATCCATTTCAGCAACCAGGCATCACTGCGTTTGGTATGAACACCCTGAAGTGCAGGTCCCAGTACTTTCACATCCATGGCATGGCATGATACGCAATTGGCTTTGAAAACTTCAAGACCTTTCGTGGCTTCAGGGGAAAGTTTACCGTCGGCAGCCTGGGCAGAGAAGGATAAGTTAAGTAATAAAACAATTGATATGACAATCGATTTTACTTCCAGATTTCTTTTTAAAAGGTGTTTAACCATTATGTTTTTATGACTGAAAAATGACAATTCTAATTAGTCCGCAAATATATTGCGTATTATCGCAATGTAAAAAGTATTTACTAACAAATATTTTAATTTAGAATTGTTCTATTTAAATTTTGTATATTGTTGATATTTAACTAGTTGATTTAATAAAATTATTTGATGTTTTTTTAATTAATCAACACCTATCTGATAATGATTTTTTCGATAAATTGGAGATTATCCATACAAATATTTACCATATAAATTCCAGGTGCGATATTTGTAAACTCATGTTGCAGTAATTGTCCCGGAAAGTATGGTACTGTTTCAACCAGTTTACCTGAAAGATCATAAACACCTATCATGGCTTCCTTTTCATTGTTGAATTGAAAGCCATTCATGACATGGTTGAATTTATATGGTTTAACCAGTTTATTGACTGAAGAAGTGTTCTTCGGTGTCAGTGTATAGACCTGCCCGTCAACCGGATGAGTCTTGATACCGTTAAATGTACCTGCACTTGTAACGCGCACCAAAACCGGATTTGCAGCTGTACTGTCAATTGCGTAATACGGACTGTTGTCATAGTCTATAAAGCCAATATAAAACTCATCAGCAATGGGATCGGTAATTAGGCTGGGGCCAAAATGGTATTCAATCTTGTTGGATGTCTCATACAACCATATCTGGTTATCCACTATAAAATCCTCGCCCGGGGAAGTCATGGCATAAAAGTTCTGGAACTCAATTTTCAAGATCCTGTTGGGAGCAACACCGCTCACAAGGTAGGAAACCGGTGACAATGCCGGGTTGTTGTTTTCGGGATAATACGTTTCAGTACCAAAGAAGATGACATCGACGCTACCGCTGATATTGGAAAAATATATGCCGGAAACCGCAGCGATATGGATGGTATCATATTCAGTGTCGAAATACTTGAATGTAAACGGCAGCGTCATGAGGTGTTCACTTCCCCATGCATTATTGGTAACGTCTGTAGGAGAACTCAGGTCAGCGTAGGTTGACGTAGAGTGTGTCAGAATGTAATCCAGGTTTTGCGCATATATACCTGCGCAAGCCGACAATAAAATGGAAAGTAAAATTTTTTTCATATTTATATATTATTTCCTGCAATAATACATAAATAACCGGAAAATAAATATTGAATTAAGGCATCACTGTCACTGTGCCTTTCTGGGTATAGAATTTATTGTCCCAGCCCTTATAGGTCACCACCCAGACGAACACGTCGTTCATGGCAAGTTTTCCACGGGTTACCCCATCCCACTGCGTACCCTTGAAATCATTGTCCCATACCTTCTCACCCCACCTGTTGTATACCTGCATGCGGAACTCCTTTACAAAGGCGTGAGAAAAACCCCATACATCATTCACATAATCATCGTTGGGACTGAAAGCATTCGGAACAAACACCATGGGTGGCTGTATCAGCCTGATCTCATTGGAAAGACTGGTGGCACCATATCCTGCCTGATGTAAACCTCCCGTTTCGTATGCTTTTACGACATAATAATAGGCGCCCCACCAAAGGTCGAGGCCATCATCATGATAAACCCTTAACAGGTTGGTATTGGCAATGAACCTCAATGAACCTGTATCCACCCGTCTGGATAACTCATAATTATTGACTGCCCCAGCCCATTGCCTGTATGGCAGCCAATCAACGTCAAAAAACAAGTGTCCAACCACGCCTTTCAGCACAATATTGCAGCCTTCATTGCTGGGTTTGCTGATATGTCCGCATTTATCATTCACACCTATCTTGTAACAATAGCTCTTTTTTGACACGTCCACATTCTGATCTATAAAATTGGTATCATTAAGGTCGTAAATGGTCTTGATCATCCTGTATCCAATGGATTCACCATTCATATTATCAGCCCTGAAAATATCATAGGAACCAAAATCCTCTTCTTTGCTGGTAAACCAGTTGACCTTGACATTCTTGTTGTCCACCACAGTTGCGTAATGGACATAAGTGGAATCTATAGGGCCGTTAAATTCCTTGACGGTATTGATCCTGATGCCTGCATCATAAGGCTTGTTGCAGATATTAAATCCTATCATGTAATAGCTATAGTTCACAGTCTTGGGATCCTGTGGCAAATGGTCCGTAAATTCTCCGTCATTGTTGCTTTTGATGGTATCCAGCACTTTAATTGTGCCATTGGGATTCAGGCGATACAATATGATATACTTGAAGAATGTATCTTTGGGAAAGGCTTTCCATGACAACTTGATGGATCCGTCACTCCTGAAGTTCAGGCACATGGTTTCGGGCGTGATGGTCAATGGCGGAGCCTTCACCACGATCTTGATGATGGCCTGGTTACTATCCTGAGTGGGGCAGCCCCGGTCGTACACCTTGACTTTTAACCTAACCGTATCCAGGCCCACGTGATCGCAATTGGGCGACCAGGTGATACGTGCCCTGATGGCATTGACCGAACCCGGCATTTTGGTGATGGATTCGATTTTTGGCAGCGGAGGGGGAAATGCAGGGTCTGAAAAAATATCTCCTGTGAGAACAATCCTTAAACTGTCAGGCCGGTCAGGATCTGATACATCAATATTAAAATCCAGGTTTTGGGTAGCAATTATTTCATATGTGGCATCATTTGCAACCGGTTTCCTGTTCAGGTTTTCAACATCAAATTTAAAAAGGGCATTGTTGCAATTATCTGAATTATTGGTCCTGCTCCATGCACCCACAGTTGTGGGGAATTGGCTTGATCTGCGACAACCCGCACAAACGGAATGATAGATAATTCCTTTTTTATCGAACCTGCTGGTACCTCCATCCACATGTTCAGCAGAAACCCCGGTTCCACCGAAAAAAGTTGCATATT
>JANWHK010000124.1 GCA_025450395.1 Bacteroidia bacterium | reverse complement strand
TTCTGTGTACTGATATAAATATTTTCTCCGGTGCGCGGCATGCTTGCATGAATCGTAAATTTAAAAGTGAGATAAAATTCAGGGTGATTAAAATCGAGGTTTTTTGGGCAAAACAATATCTCTCCTTTAGGAAACCAGCTGGCATTTTCGTCCTGTTTAATATCCTTGATGATGGCCTCCTCTTCAGGCACCTGCCACATATAAAGTTTGGCTCCTACGCTGTCCATTGCATTTTTGAGACATTCCCGTTCATTAAGTGTGGGAGTGGCCTGGGCATTCACAATATCGAATATCTCCCCGTTAAAGGAGTGAAGCCGGCCATCTTTTATATGGGCGATCAGTATACCGCCTAAAATGGGGATATGGTTATAGGTTTGCTGGTAACGCAAATGCTCAAAACCGATCTCATCCGGTTCTCTTTTAAGGAGTTTGAGTGCATATGGCGCCTTGAGTTTAAAAACACCCTCAAAATAGGATATTACGCTCTCCTCTTTTACCTGAACAGTTTCAGACAAAAGTGCATATTGTACCTTTCCTGTGACCTGGTTGACCCTGAGAATCTCAGAGCCTTTCAGGCGCTCATGAGCCTCGGCCCCTTTAAAGACCTGGGCCTCCATCAGCACCACGCTGAAAGTAAAAATTAATAATGAAAAAACCCTTAGCATTTGTGTATTCTGTGTGTGTTTTTTGCCTTTTTTTTGCAAAATAGTCAGGCAAGATAATAAAATAAATCGAAAATGCCAAAATGAAGGGGCATAATACTGCAATATATTTTGCCTTTATACGATAAAAGCTAAAAAACCAATTCTGCTTCCGGCCTTGCAAGAGTTAATAGTCTGGCTTTCCGACTACTATCTGTTTCAATGTTTATTTATAAAAATAAGGCAATTAAAAATAATTCCTTTTGTTCCAGTCAGAAAAATTACCGAAAAAACAGGTATCTATAGAAATGAAGTGAAATGAAATTGATAATTTTTACTGCAAAAGCTTGTTAAAAATTGTATATTTGCATAAGGCAGATATGTGTATAATCTAAAGAGTTATTAAATGCGGTTACTGAAGTGTATAATGGGTTTTTGTATCCTGGTCCTTGCGACCGGGAATATCCATGGACAATGCAGTGCCGATTTTACTGCGCCCGCCAATAGTTGCCAGTTCAACACTGTTTCCTTTACCTATACAGGCACGGCAGGACAACCTCGCTTTTCCTGGGATTTTGGTGATGGATTTTCCAATTTCAATACAGATACAGTTGCCAACCCGGTTCACCAGTTTAACCGCGACGGAACTTTTACTGTTACCCTTATTGTCACAGACACAGGTTCATGCGCCGATACCATCACTAAAAATATCAGGGTATTGAAAAAACCTGTTGCTTCCTTCACTGTTTCAAATACATGTGTCGGTATTATCACCCAGTTCACCAACTCTTCACTGGCCGATACCTCTGATAGTTTCAGGGATTTTCTCTGGCTTTTCGGTGATGGCGCCCAGGATTTTCAATACCATCCGCAACATACCTATAACAGTGCGGGCAGTAAGGTTGTCACACTGACTGTCAATACGTGGAATGGATGCAGGGATACCTTTGTATATGTCACGCTTATATTCGACAGCATTACCCTTACCATCAAAAAGGATACAGTTTGCAAAGGTGACTTTGTGACATTTGCCATCAATGTCGGCACCGGTATGCCCGGAACTTTCCAGTGGCATTTCGGGGACGGATCGAGCAGCTTTTCACAGAATACTTCACATCAGTACAACTCGTCAGGAACTTTTAAACCCACGGCAACACTTTATTATTCCAACGGCAGCACTTGCAAAAAAAACGGGGATTCCATCATTGTAAATGATCTGCCCGATGCCAGTTTCACTCTATTGGATTCGGTGTATTGTTTCAACTATAATTCGGTTTGCCTCAAGATGAAAACACCAGGTACCAACCTTACCTACAGGTCCATTTCCTTTGATGATGGATATGTAGACAACACTTCTCCACTAAGCGACAGTGTTATTTGTTACAGTTATAGCGATACTACAGGTGGCACTTATACACTCAGCATGGACATCATCGACAAGAACGGTTGTGTTGCCTCTTACACGTCCCCCACTAAATTACTGGTATACCCTGAAATCGAGTCGTATTTTACCGCCGCCAAAGTGTCAGGTTGTTTCCAGACAAACTTTAATGCCACGAATGCCTCGAATATGTCTCCGCCGAAGGTTACAAATTTTATTTGGGACTTTGGTGATGGTTCTACAAATACATCAAGCTGGAATTCGGTTTCCCATACCTATACCGCTAATGGCAAATTCAATATCAGCCTGATCATACAGAATTCTGACGGTTGCATTGATACATTTACAAGGGACAGCTGGGCTACCAATACTTTTTATCCGGTAGATGCCGTGATGGATAGCGCATTGAACAAATGCCGTTCCACCAACATGTTCCAATTCAGGCAAACCCCCATCATTGGTGGAACTATCTATTGGGATTTTGGCAACCTGGATACATCCTATATTTTCAACCCTGATTATCATTATGCCAGGACGGGCATGTACTTTCCCAAAGCGCATATCACGAAAAACGGCTGCCCCGTAGTCGTACCTCTGGATACGATTTTTGTGTACGGTCCCCAGGCTGCCATAGGGAATATTGTCAACCAATACCAATGCGGCATCAGGGATACTGTGATACTCAAAAATACCAGTATTTATTTTATGAACCGTTCGCTGAAATTCTTCTGGGATGTTGGTGATGCATTTGCCCCGGTTTGCACGTCTGATAGTATCAACAACGTGAATGTTGGAATGAATTGCCGGTATTCTGTCGACTCAACGTATATCCGACACATGTACAGCCCCGGTCAGGAGAAATGCTATTTCCCTAAACTGATAGTCACCGATACAGTTATAGGCTGTTCAGATACTGCCATGGCCAACCTGCCACTGATTCGCCCCAATGCAAAAACAGGCTTACAGCTGATCACCAATACGATCTGCCTGGGTCCTGAGCCCGAAAAGGCAGTGGTACTCAACCTGAGCCTGACAAAACCGGGATGCGCACAGGATAGTTTTTGGGTCATGTGGGACAGCACCTGCGCAGCAGCTTCACCTAATTTTAATGCCAACTGGAAATTGGGTGAAAGGCAACATAATTATGGTTATAACATCTGCGATTCGACCGGCAAGATCAGTATCGGACTAGTGTTGAAGAATGGCACAGATTCCAATAACATGCCTTGCACAGATACAGGCTGGTATCATGCCATACTGGATTATGGTAGGGTGAATCCTGATTTTTCATCCAGTTATAACCCGTCACAACATTATTGCAAAAACTCTACATTCACCTTCACCGTCAATGATATTCACCAGGATTCCCTTTCCTATATCAATTGGAACTGGGGTGATGGCTCTTCTCAGACCGTCAGCAGCATAGCACCTGTCAACCATACATATAAAAGGTCGGGTATCTTTACGGTGATTTTAAACCTGCGTCTGAAGGACGGCTGTTCAGCGTGGGATACCTTGCAGGTGAAAGTCGGTTTTAATTCCACTTTCAGTGTTTCAGACAAAGAGATATGTCTTGGAGAAAGTGTGAAGATGAATAAGAATATCAGCTACTGGAATGGTGCCGGATATTTCTGGAATGATACCAACAGGACCATCGCAGGTCTTGAATCCGTGAAGTGGGATTTTGGTGACGGCAATGGTTTCAGCTCCAACAGTCTCAACCCGGGTTTTGTATACCAGGCCATTGGTGATTATGACATCAGGCTTGCCATCAGGGACAGCATAGGATGTTTGGATACCTTCACATTGATAAGGGCAGTGCGTGTCTTTGGCATCAAGACTTTGTTCACCACATTAAAAGATACTTTCACATGCGCGCAACTTATTTCGTTCAAGTCCAATGTTACGGTTTATGATTCGGTTAATATGTTCGGTCACTCTGACGACAATGTCACTAAATACAATTGGAAATTCGGTACGGGATTATCCAACAGTATATTAAAAAACCCTACAAAGTTTTTCAAGGCAGGCACCTACAACGTAAAGCTGATGGCTGAAAACACGCGCCAATGTGTTGATAGCTTCAGCAAGTCAATTACAATACTGGGTCCAACCGCCTGGTTTGAATTCGATGGCGATTCCACGGGTTGCCAGGCATTGAAGGTCTCAATGAAAAACATGAGTACATTCGCGACCGCTTATACCTGGAATTTTGGCGACGCTTCCAATAATTCACAGTTCACCACCTCAGATAGCAACATGACATTCAGCTATCCCCAATATGGCACTTTTTACCCGAAACTCACGGCTTTTGTGACATTGATGAACAATGGCCTCCCAGTGACCTGCTCGAATACGTATCCTGATACTTCATTCGGCATCAATTACAGGAAGGTTACGGTTTATGAGAACCCCAAGCCCGCATTCACCTATCTCACCAACTGCGATAGTTTCAATACAGAATTCACAAATACCAGCGTCATCAATACGGATACCATCGTGCGCTACGAATGGGATTTCGGCGATGGTGACACCTCAATGCTTAAGAACCCAACACACCAGTTTCCGGATACAGGCCGCTACATGGTCACCCTGAGGGGTTATTCCAGCCTGGGATGTTCGGGCGAGATAAAGCAACTGGTAGTCATTGCACCTTATCCTGTGGTATGGTTCGAGAAAAACAATGTTTGCCTTGGCGTTGCCATTCATTTCAAGGATTCAACGGAAACCTTCAATGACCAGGTGAAAATATGGAAATGGAATTTTGATGATGGCACCGGCAGTTTGCTTAAAAACCCGATCAAGACTTATACATACGACTCCATCTTCAAGGTGAGCCTGACGGTGACCAATTATGCCGGTTGCGTCAGCAGTGACACAATCATTGTAAGGATATACAGCAGGCCGAAAACCAATTTTACATTTGTCAACCATTGTTTCAGTGAAAACATCCCGCTGACCAATACAAGCACTTCAAAGCAG
>JANWHK010000123.1 GCA_025450395.1 Bacteroidia bacterium | reverse complement strand
TCTTTTTTGTTCAGGTTTTTTTCATAAAAAGCCATCGTTTTTTTCTTCACATGACAGGCAGCATCCGTATATATCTTCACGTAATCATCATAAGCCTCAATATACATTACTTCTGAAGCAGGAAGTATCTTGATATTCCCGTTTGTTTTTACTACGATCCTGCTGCCTGAATCCGGATGATTTCCACTGGAATCATTGATTATATCATGATAAGCCGTGCCTGGGTTCTTCTGGTCTAAAACTTTTTGCATGGCTTTATCAAAGCGTTCCTTGCTGAATGGCTTCAGTAGATAATCCACTGCGCTGGCTTCAAAGGCTTTCAAGGCATATTCGTCATAAGCGGTAGTGAATATTACCTTCGGAGCCTGCTCCACCAGTTCAAGCATTTCAAAACCGTTTAACCTCGGCATCTGGATATCCAAAAAAATGAGGTCGGGACTTAAACTTTGTATAGCTTTTATACCTTCAAAACCATCATTGCATTCCCCTATCACTTCAATATCCGGATAATCCTTTAAATATTCCTTTAATAGAATTCTCGCCAGGGGTTCGTCGTCTATAAGTATAACGCTTATCATGTTGTTTGAGGAATTACAAGTGTAGATATAAAAACTGAATTTTCAGTGCTTGTTTTCAATAAGTCGTTACGGTTATACAGCAGGAATAATCGTCTTTTCAGGGAACTAAGTCCGAAACCAACACCCTTTGAAATACCTTTACTTTCTTCAGAATAGGGGTTTTTCACCTCTATTATCAGTTCATTGTTTTTTGATTCTGCCAAGATTGAAATGGTAACATCGCTCAAAGTATCATATAAACCGAACTTGATTGCGTTTTCAACAATTGGCTGCAGGAGTAGAGGCGGAGTCAAAAGCAGCAGGCATGATTCGTCAATTTTTATTTCGGTATTCAGCCGGTGACCAAACCTGACTTTTTCTATTTCAAGATATAATTTCACATTGGAAATCTCATCAGACAATGGCACCATTGAAGTTTCATCCCTCCTCAATGTGCCTCTTAAAAAATCGGATAATTGTTGTATCATTAAACGGGCGCGCTCTGGTTCTGAGCCAGCAAGAGCGCTAATTGAATTCAAGCTGTTGAATAAGAAATGGGGTTGGAGTTGTTGTCTTAACCCTGACAATTCTGCATCCCTTGACAATTGTAATGATTGTATATGCCGGAGGTTTTCTTCATGCTGGTTTTTTTGGTTCTGCCAAACCCGCATAAGCAGGATGCTGCCCCCTATAAAAAGATTGGCAAAAACAAATCTTAAAAGAAGGGTCGCCTGAAAAAGTCCCATAAAAGCAATATCCTCTCTTAAAAACAGGGGAATAATTGACTTGGTTAAAAAAAACCAGGCAAGGGCAAAAGACAGGCACCAGACCAGGAGGTATTTGGAACTGTTTTTACCAGGCTGGTAATAACGGAAAATATTGCTCAGGACAATACAGAAAACAAATAATAGAACATTGCTGATAAGACTATCTGTAAGAGCCGTATGAATTGTAATGCCATTGTTGTTTAAAATTAAGGTGTGTAAACCGATCCAAATCACCCACATGATACTGTAAACAATAAAATACGTGCGAATGGAGTGGTTGCTGTTGTTCATTTATTATGTATTCGGGTAGTTTATGAATTGTTTGCTGATATCCTCTGCCCGCCTCTGAAGGATATGGGTTTCGTTTTCTGTGTAAGCCTCTTTAATTTCCGAAAACAGTTCCATGTCGTCATTCAGGCTCCCTGTCTGCGAAAGGTGTGTGATCCCTGCAAGTTTCCAGCGGATGTGATGATGGTTGGCGTTTATGAATTCAATTTCATCCTTTCCTGCAAGCTCAATGGATTTTATATAGGCTTGTTTTAGGTCGGCTGCTTTTATCCAGATCAATTTTTCTTCATATTGATCTTTCAAGGGTTCGTTCAGCACCTCTATACGGAATACGAGTTTAGCAATATAAAAATTCATGGGTATAAGGATTAATAGCTTTTTATTTCAATACCGCCGAATACGGTTGTACCCTGGATTACCAATACATCCACCCCGTTTGTGACATTGGTTTGCTGTATGCGTTTATCCTCTATAGAACCCATGATGGCAACCATTTCAGATTTTATTTCCCAGTTCGCCGGCACTATGAGTTTGGTCCCGCCAAAAACATTGACAATTTCCAGCACCACATGCCCTTTTATCTCGGCTTGTGTTAAATTAACCTCTGCCCCACTGAAAACGCTGACAATTTCACCACCTTTAAAATCCTTGGACAAGACCGTCTTTTTAATCCCGCCGAATATACCTACAGACTCAATATAATCCTCCCTGTTATAAAAATCCCCTCTTTTATTGTCCGCGGTTTCATCTTTTTGATCCCACTTCTCCGGCCAACAATCACGACTCCATTTTTTCCTCCTGGGGCTGAATATCATGATCAGGCCTCCGGCAATGATCAGGACCGGCCAGAAAAACTGGCCTATGGAAATACCTTCCACCAAATGCTCCACCAGGAATACGGAGCCAACCAGGCATAAAATAATCCATCCCGGTCTGCGAAACTGTTGCCTTGCCCCTATATAAAGACCGATCACAATTAAAAGCATTGGCCAGCTGAAGACCCATTCAGGGATTACCAGGCCAAACTGTTTACCCAATAATACAGCGCCTACCAGAACCACGACAATTCCGGCTAGTCTTTTTCCATTCTGGTGGCGTTTCATCATTTCATCATTATTGATATTCATCATGTTTTGTTAAATTATGGGTACAAACTAAATATCCATTTGCTTAACTATCAAGCAAAAATAGGCAAGCTGAAATGGAAAGTAGGTAAGTGAACGAAAACCGCAGGTAAAATTACCCGGGAAAAAGATGACCTTTGAAAAAGATTTCTATTGACCCTGAAAAAAATGAAAGCACGGATACTCATAGTTATTGTGGCAATTTTTGCCTCGGGTGGATGTAAACATATTGCATTCAGGAAGTATATACAGAAGTATTCACTGAGTTTTGGCCATAGTGGGGGATTTACGGGCGCTACCAATGAGCATATACTCACGGGCAGGGGTTCACTGTATCATATTAAGGAATTTAGCAAGGATACAAGCTTACTCAAAACCATTGGAAAAAAGGAATTAAAACACATCTTCAAGATGGCGGATTCCAAGGCCCTCAAAAAACTGGAATTAAATAATCCCGGTAACTTAACCCAATTTATCCGGTTTTACAGGAACGGGCAACTTGTCAATTCATGGCAATGGGCAGAAGGCAGCGAGCCGCCGGTAGAAATCAGGGAATTGCATGCAAGCCTTCATAAACTTTATTAAATATGAAAACCAAATTACTTCTAACGATCATCTTATTGGCTACTTGCAGCCTGTATTCACAAAATGCATTTGATAAAAGATCCAGTAAAACCCATGGTCCAAAAACGGAATTCCTGAAAAGTATCCCCGGGAGAGACGGCTCCAAATTGGCACAAGGCAATGCTCATACATCAAAGCTTGAATTGAAAACAGGGGCAAGCACACCGATTAATCTTCGCCACACAGAAAACAAGCGCAGGAGTATAGCCAATCCCGGTCATGCAGCAGAGCAAGCAATGGACCATCTTCAACAAGTGGGTAAGGAAATTTGCCCGGGTTTTGATGTAGGGCAACTAAAAGTATTTGAATCCGTGATTGACGAACAGGGAATATCTCACGTAAAGTTCCAGCAAATGTATAATGGATTGGAGGTATATGGAGCCGAGGTATTTGTACATATGCTGCCCGGGGAAACCTATACACATGGCAGCTGGATTGGCATACCATCCGGTTTTGACGTCATGCCGCGTATCGGCCTTGAGGCTGCGATTAATACTTCTGTTAATGTTATTCATCCTGAACTTGGTTTCAAGCCCCTGACCCATGTCGAAAAAAATATACTGATGTATGATCAACCTGAAATGACATTGATGATTGTATTGCATGACCAGTCTCCTGTTTTATGTTATGATATCACGATAAGGCCAAATTTTCTGGAGCGATGGAAAGTGCGAATCAACGCGCTCACCGGTGAAGTGTTGGAAAGTTATAATTATACATGTCACATAGACGGTCCGAAAATAGGAACAGGAACCGACCTGAATGGTATATCGCGAACAGTACACTCATACCAGGCAGGCAGCAGCTTCTACCTGATAGACGCTTCGAGGAACATGTTCGATCCGGGCGCTTCAAGCTTGCCTGATGATCCAAAAGGAGCCATCTGGACCATTGATGCCGGCAACACAAGCGGAACAAGTTTCAACCAAGTGGTTTCCGGATCGGAGAACTTCAATAATCCCAAGGGAGTTTCTGCACAATACAACGCAGGCATCGCCTTCGAGTATTACAGGAATACATTCGGCCGTAACAGTATCAATGGAGTCGGCGGCACCATCATATCAGTTATCAATATCAGTGATCAGAGTGGAGTGGCTATGGATAATGCTTACTGGAATGGCACCTTTATGGCCTACGGCAATGGCAAGAGCTTGTTCAAGCCCCTGGCAGGTTCACTGGATGTCGGCGGCCATGAAATGACACACGGGGTGGTTGAAAAAACGGCCAACCTGGAATATAAAAAACAGTCTGGCGCTATCAATGAAAGCATGGCGGATATATTTGGCTGCATGATGGACAGGGATGACTGGAAATTGGGCGAAGACATCATGAAGCCGGGAGTGAGTATCACCGGGGCTTTAAGGGATATGCAAGACCCGCACAATGGAGGGGCTTCACTGAGCGACAAGTTTTACCAGCCCAGGCATATGACCGAATATTACACAGGTCTCCAGGACAACGGAGGGGTGCATATCAATAGCGGAATACCTAACCATGCATTTTACCTTTTCGCGACAGCTGTTGGCAAAGACAAGGCTGAACAGGTCTATTATAAGGCGCTTACAGTTTACCTGACAAAGACTTCAGAGTTCAAAGACCTCCGCCTTGCGGTCATACAGGCTTCGACAGATATTTATGGCTCGGCGGTATCTGCCCAGGCAGCCACAGCATTTGATGCCGTAGGGATATATGGCCCACCGGCAGCGGGACCCATCGGCAACAATGTGGCTGATTTAACAGTCAATCCGGGACTGGATTTTGTGCTGTATTATGACACCGATCCAAACGTATCATTTACCTTAACCAAAGCCACCATAAGTTCAGGCTCTACACAAGGCCAGATTACAAGACTTATAAAAAGGAAACCAAGTGTTGTGGATGACGGAGAATATTGTGTTTATGTCGGCAATGATGGCAGGATATATTCCCTGTTGCTTGACGGCAGCAGGACAGAAAGCGTGATGAGCAGCCAGACCATATGGGAAAATGTGGCAATCAGCAAGGATGGAAAGCGCTTAGCGGCAATTACTACAGATGTAGACACCTCCATATACGTGTATGATTTTACGAAAGCGCAATGGCAGCAATTCAAATTATATAATCCCACCTATAGCGGGGTCAACAGTGGAGGGGTCTTATATGCAGACGCTTTAGAGTGGGATCATACCGGAACCAGGATCATGTATGATGCCAGGAATATCATAAACAACAATGGAGGCTCCGACTATTTATACTGGGATGTGGGTATCATGCAGGTTTGGGACCTCGAAATTAATGACTGGTCAAATGGCAAGATAGAAAAGGTTTTTACTTCCCTTCCGGAGAATACCAGTATCGGGAATGCGGTCTTTAGCCAGCGTTCACCATATATTATTGCTTTTGACTATGTCAACGTGGAGACTGATGAATACATGGTTGTCGGGCATAATTTGAACACCACCGTAAGCGGCACCATCTTCTCTGGTGAAGATCTCGGTTTTCCATGTTACAGCAAAAATGATGATATATTATTGTTTAATGCCTTTAATACATTTTCGGAAGAAGTGGTGGCCAGGATACCATTGGCAAGCGATAAGATCAACAAGTCAGGAAGCGCCACTGTGTTGGTAGACCTGGCGAAATGGGGGGTATGGTATGCCAATGGCACGAGACCACTCTTATTCAGCAACAAGGATATAACAAGCTTTGCCTTCCAGGGGCTGGATCCTCCTGTAAGCGCTACAATTTCCGGGACCAATATTACGTGCACAGTCCCATCGAATATAGACATTACGACATTGGTTGCGAGTTTTATCCATTCACCATATAGCAAGGTTAGGGTAGGGTCTGTTGTGCAGACGAGCGGGGTCAACAGCAATAATTTCAGCACCACTGTCGTATACACCGTTGTTGCCCAGGATGGTTCCACAAAAAATTATAATGTCACTGTTACAGGGGGTGTGGTTTCATTGGAGGAGATTGCCTCATCAGGCCTCAGCCTTTATCCCAATCCGGCAGGTATGGAGATCTTTATTGAATATGACAAGCCTGTGAAATCTGTGGTCATTTATTCTGTTTCCGGGAAACTGATAATGGAGCAAAAAAGTGATATGGATATAGAGTATATTGATTTGCAAATATTGGATGGCGGCCTGTATTTTGCGGTCATCTGCACGGCAGAGGGGACCTATATCCGCAGGTTCACAAAACTCGATTAAAATCCCGGCCCTTTTCAGTTTTTATTCGTTTCTTTGCAGTCAGATTTACTAAAATGAATATAGGCATTGTTTGTTATCCTACCTTTGGAGGTAGTGGGGTCGTGGCGACTGAATTGGGAAAAGCACTTGCAGCCAAAGGGTATGAAATACACTTTATCAGTTACAGCCAACCTGCCCGGCTGGATTTTTTTAATCCCAATGTTTTTTTTCACGAGGTATCCATTTACGAATATCCATTGTTTGACTACATTCCGTATGAAACAATTCTTGCCAGCAAGATTGTAGATATTGTCAAACAATACAAACTCAATTTGTTACATGTGCATTATGCCATTCCCCATGCAAGTGCCGCATTAATGGCGCAAAATATTCTTAAAGAACAGGGCTTTCATATCCCTATCGTTACCACATTGCATGGAACTGATATCACCCTGGTAGGAAAGGACCCGACTTACGAACCTGTGGTCTCGTATTCCATTAATCATTCTGATGCCGTTACAGCAGTTTCGGAAAGCTTGAAAAGGGATACGTATGCCAATTTTCATATTGATAAACCCATACATGTTATTCCAAACTTTATTGATTTTTCCAGGTTTGCAAAACAAAAGAAAGAGCATTTTAAAAAAGCGATTGCTCCACAAAACGAAAAAATACTTGTTCATACCTCTAACTTCAGGAAAGTGAAAAGAATTGAAGATGTGGTAAAGGTATTTGCCCTGGTGGCCCAAAAAATACCCTCAAAACTTTTGTTGATCGGCGATGGCCCGGAAAGAACCAATATTGAACTTTTATGCAGGGAGTCGGGCGTTTGTGAAAGGATTACCTTCCTGGGTAAACAAGAGCAGATAGAAGAGATACTTTCAGTGTGTGACTTGTTTTTATTGACTTCAGAAACGGAAAGTTTTGGTTTGGCAGCGCTTGAAGCCATGGCCTGCGAGGTGCCGGTTATCAGCAGTAATTCAGGCGGCATACCGGAAGTGAACATACATGGTGTCACAGGGTTCTTAAGCAATGTAGGCGACGTAGATGACATGGCCGCCAATGCCTTAAAAATACTGGGAGATGAAAAGGTGTTAAAGACCTTTAAATCCAATGCACTTAAACAGGCAAAAGCGTTTCATATCGACCTGATATTGCCAATGTATGAACAGGTATATGAAGACTTGTTAAAGCAGAAGGAAAGGGCCTGAGAACATGCTATTCCCATAATGGCCTGCCCGGCAACTGGTATATTTTAGTCTAAAATATCCATGTGTATTTGATAAATCAATTAATTTTAGCATATTTTCGAACTTTTTAAATTCAAGCACATGAAAACTATTTTTATAGCATTTACATTATTTGCGGGTTTGTCCATCAACGCTCAGACAAAGAATAAAACCGCGACGGCAGAACCTGCTGCAGAAAAGAGTACATTCAGCATGTTCCTTGACGGATTTAAATTCCGAAGCATTGGTCCTGCCGTGACCTCCGGAAGGATAGGCGACCTGGTGGTCAATCCGAAGAACAAGTCACAATGGTATGTAGCCGCAGCAAGTGGCGGCGTATGGAAAACGGATAATGCAGGCACCAGTTTTACACCCATTTTTGATGCCCAGGGATCATTTTCAATCGGGTGTTTAAAAATGGATCCGAACAATGAGCACACCATTTGGGTAGGTACCGGGGAAAATAATAACCAACGCAGTGTGGCATATGGGGATGGTGTATACAAATCTGAAGACGGAGGCAAGACCTGGAAGAACATGGGTTTAAAAAACAGTGAGCATATTGGCATGATCAGCATCGATCCGCAGAACTCCAACACTGTTTACGTAGCCGCTTATGGCCCATTGTGGAGTGCCGGTGGTGATAGGGGTATATACAAATCAACAGACGGAGGACAGAATTGGAGCAGGGTATTATTTGTGAGCGAGAATACAGGCTTCAACGAAGTGCACATAGACCCGAACCATTCCAATATCTTGTACGCTGCAGCGCACCAGAGAAGAAGGCATGAATGGACTTATCTCGGAGGCGGACCGGAATCGGCAATTTATAAGAGCACGGATTATGGTGTCACATGGAGCAAGCTGGAAAATGGATTGCCCAAAGGGGATATCGGCAGGATAGGCCTGGCAGTTTCACCAGTGAATACAGATTATATTTATGCCATCATAGAAGCAGGAGAAGAAAACAAGGGGCTTTACCTTTCCACTAACAGGGGTGCGAGTTGGGAAAAACGTTCTTCTTATGCGACGTCAGGAAATTATTACAATGAAATATTCGCCGACCCTGTGGATGTCAACAGGATTTATGCCATGAATACCTGGGCACAGGTGAGCAAGGACGGAGGTAAAACATTCAGCGGAATTGGCGAAAAATATAAACACGTTGACAACCATGTGATATGGATTGACAAGGACAATACCAGGCATTACCTTATGGGATGCGACGGCGGTCTGTATGAGAGCTGGGATGAGGCGGCGACCTGGGATTACAAGGCCAATATACCTGTTACACAGTTTTACAGGGTAACAGTTGACAATGCCACGCCATTTTACAATATTTACGGCGGCACACAGGACAATAACACGCTAGGCGGTCCTTCAAGAACACTGAGCGCCAGCGGCATCCATAACTATGATTGGTTTGTAACTGTAGGTGGGGACGGGTTTAAAACCGTAGTGGACTATAAAAATCCGGATATCGTGTATTCACAATGGCAAT
>JANWHK010000122.1 GCA_025450395.1 Bacteroidia bacterium | reverse complement strand
GATATGTTTATCTATGGAGCATCTCATACGGGATCTCCCGAAACATGCATATTAATTAAAATTGATTCGGCCGGAACAATATTATCCTCTATAAAGGGTATTAATAACCTGGCCGGAGATCATTACAGGTATGGCTTGCTTTTGAAAGACAACCGTATAGGAATCGTAGGAACAAGTGGGGTTTCGAGTGGCCAGGCCGCCCAGGTCTTTGTGATGAAAACTGATGGTACTTTCGATTGGACCAGGTCTTTAAATGGAGGAGGTACTACCGAACATTTCCTTGGACTTGAGGAGATCAATGGAAAACTGTATACCCTTGGCGGTACCTCAAGGGGAAATGGAGGCTATGGTTCAATGATGGCAAAAACGGGCATAAACGGCCAATTGATCTGGCAAAAATATATTGACTATAGTCATTGGGATGCCATGTTCAATATCATTGCCACACAAAACTCAAGTTTGATGTTAGGCGGATGGGTTTCATACAGTGGGTCTTCAGCTTTTGGAAATCAGGATTTAGCGATCATTCACATAGATACAAACGGGAACAGGATATGGTCAAAGATTATAGGAAAAGCAGGCAAGGATGAATATGGAGGGCTTTTAAGGATTAATGATGCCTATTATATATCAGGGACCACAAACAGTTTTGATAATGGAAATTCAAAATTATTTGTCATAAAGATGGATATCAACGGGAATGTCAAGTGGTCAAAAATATATGGAGCTACAGGTGAAAAAATCATAAAAAACGCTTTTGTGAATAATATTGTAGCAGGTCATGATGGCAGTATACTTGTTGTTGGTCAAAAAACCAATACAACGGAGGATGTCCTCTTACTCAAGATTGATGAATGTGGCAAATCAAATTGCCCATCCCAGGACATTGTATTTAACGTGCAGAGTGACAATACCGCATTTTCAAATTCCACCTTGTCGGATCTTGGTATCGTGCCCAGGCAAAATTTATCCGCTGCAGTTAAGAATGCCACGGCGGCAGTTGTTTCTGACAAATGCCCGACTATACCTCCTACAGCTCCAAAATGTGAATTGAAGGCTAATTTTACCTATCAGTATTCCTGTGCTAAAGATACTGCCGATCTGTATGATTCCTCTTATGATATTTCCGGAAAGCTTATAAAACAATACAAATGGATATTCCATGATAATTCCGTGATGATAGGAAGGCAACATGTTAAACTCCTTTTTCCGGGACCCGGCACCTATAAAACAACTTTAATTGCTTTTTCAGATACACCAAATGTCTGTTCGGATACCATTGTTAAGTTCATTACGGTCGACAACCAGGTAAAGTTAAAGGTTTCCGCCGATAAAAAAACGATGTGCAAGGGAGATTCAGTTCATTTAAATATAGAGCTGTTTTGTGGTCAGAAGCCTGTCACCGTCAAATGGTATCCTTCTGTTTATTTTGCCAAGCCTGATGCCTTCGTTACAGCTGTATCGCCACCTGCCTCCATGTGGATTAAATGCACAGCAAAGGATGCAAGCGGTTTTCAAAGGTCGGATTCCATATTCATTAATATTGACGGAACTTGTTGCAAGTATAATGCAATGATAAAGGCCAGCACTTACAATGTCTGCTTGAATGATACGGTTGAATTAAGCAATATCAGCCAGAATACCGGTGCAAATTATAAATGGTACCTGTCATTGAATGGAGTCTTGTATGATTCCATGAATGTAACAAGCCTGGGAAAACTGAAATTAACAAAACCGGGACTCTATACCTTCCGCCTGAGTGCCTATGGAACATGCCAGGGTGCATCTTCAAGCATTGGCGTTTTCTGTTATCCATTGCCATTTATCAATGCAGGAGGCGACACCTTGATCTGTGCTCCAACTACATTGACCCTGGGAAGTAAAGGTGTTTCACAGCGTACCTATTTGTGGTTGCCAAATACCAACCTGGATAATAACCGGCTTGCCCAACCGCTTGCTACAGTGAATCAAACCATCGCCTATACACTTTCAGTCAAGGATATGAATACGGGTTGTGTCAATCATGATACGATAAACATTTCGTTTGGAAACGAGAAGCTCAGTATTGGAAAAGATACACTTTTATGTGAAGGTTCCGAGCTTTTATTGAAGGCGGGTTCCCATATCAACGTAAATTATACATGGAGTGACGGTTCCAGGTCTTCCAGCCTGCTTGTCAGGAAACCGGGTACATATTACCTCACCATGACTGATAAATGCGGTTCATACAGCGACACGATACAGATAGGTTCAAAAGTTTGTTTTTGTTACTTCTTTATACCCAATGCATTTTCACCCAATGATGATGTCACGAATGATTTTTTCCCTTATGAAACCCTTGAAACAGAAGTTCACATGACAATCTTTAACCGCTGGGGTGAAAAGATATTCGACATGGTCACCAATAAAGGCTGGGATGGGACATATCAGGGACAGATTGTACAACAGGACGTCTATCTTTACCAGATTGAATATGTGAATTGCAAGGGCAGGTACGAATATGTCCATGGCACGTTCACTTTGCTAAAATAAGAAAAGTGAAGTGATCAATCTTTTTATTGCAATACGATTTTCCTGACATCCACAATATTGTTGGATGCATCTTTCAGGTAAACAAAATAAATGCCATTTCCACTCCATGTGGAAAGGTCGATATAAACACTTTGCTTGTTTATCGGGCTGGTATAAACATCTTGAGAGAGACTGTTGGTAATTTTCAATGTATATCCTGCCAGGGTTGAGTAGTTCCCGAAATCAATTGTAATATGATCATTGCCCGGGTTGGGATATATTTTTATGGAATTCTGGTAGGTTACAGGATTATAGCTTGTAATATTGGCATTAATGATCAAAGTATCTGTAACTGTAATGGTTTTAAAACAAAATCCTTCCTTGCACACTGCATTGAGTTCTGTTGCATTCAGAACCCTGTCGTATATTCGTACATCATCAATAATGCCTGCAAAAAACCCATTGGTCAAAGCCCTGGAAGCGCCCACAAGCGCATTGGTAGAATAGTCAAGTGAGTGGTAATTGCTGCTTATGTTTTTTGTGCCGACAAGGTTGCAATCGAGATACATACTGGTTGCACCTGAACTGACAGTTATGGCAACATGATGCCACATATTCGCCGTGATGTCGGCCGTATCCAGGATATTGGCTACATTGAAGATAAGCTTGTTAACATTGTTGATTCTTCTTAACGAAACAGCTGTCATTCCATTCACCAGGTTTTTATTATCCGAGCTGTAAACAATACGCAAAGTAGCATCAATGGTGGTCGCATTGAACCAAATACTGACTGTTCGCGGTAATAGATCAAAGCTGTTATTAAAAAGAACATAATTACCTGTGCCGTTAAATTGATACGCATTATTGGGATTGCCGAATCTGTCAACTGTCAGGCTGGCACCTGTGACAGTGCCATTGTATGAATTACCGCTTTGGTCGTTTGCATTACCTGCAAAGGGATAATATGCAACAAGCCCATTGGTAGGGATTTGGGCTCCGGCCATTGAGAATATTAAGAATGTTATGGCTAGAATTGTGATTGATTTCATAAGGCTGTTTTTTTTTGCTAGAACAAAAGTAGCGCTGAAATTCCTGGAATTTCAATAAAGATTTTAAGAATGGAGTAATACAATTATATAGTTGTGTATATCACCGACTTGAGCCGGATTTAAAACTGCCTGTTATTTTAATATGGAATGTCTTTTATGCCAGAAATGGCAATTTTGATTTTAGCAGCTGGTTAAAATCTTCTGACAGTTTCAATTTGTAAATGCTGAAAAGCATAATGAATCCCAGTATAGTAGTCCTTACAAAGCCATCAATATAAGGATTGGAGAACCAGTTGCCCAGGAAAGTGATGGAAACAAAAACAATCAACAATGCGAATATCTTTAACTGGGCGATCTCAAATGGATTTGTTTTCATCTTGAACTGCAGGACAAGCAGGTTGCACAGGTTGACACAAATCATTACCGGTATGGTGCTGAGGGCGCCTCCGAGTATGCCGTATTTGGGTATCAGGTATAAATTAAATCCAACCGCTGACAGTGCAAACACAATGATACTGAAAAAGGATAAATAGTAAAACTTTGAGTTGATGATGATGGGGCCGTTACCACACACGATGGCATCTATCAGTTTACTGATGCCTATAAAAAATACCACCCATTTACCCTGGGAATAATAGTCCCCTCTCGGCATGATTTCATAAAGATTGTCTATATTTAACCATATCAGGAAAAACAGGATACCGCTGATCAGGAACTGGTTGGTACCGTTTTTCTTGTTAAGCAATTCTACCTCCCGGAAGTTCCCGTTCTTCATGTGGTTGGAGATGATGGGGACAGCCACCTGCAATATGGTGCGCTTGGGTATATCAATAAAAGTGGCCAGGGCAAAACCAATACTGTAAATGGCCACATCCGAAAGTAGTTTGCGGATGTGGGAGATCAGGAAAAAATCAATTTTTGGGGCTACCAAAGCCACCGTGCCTGAAAAGAAGAGTATGAGGGTAAACCTGAAAACCTCGATGCGCAAATCCTTGTTTTTCCTGATGAAGCTGAAATCCGGTTTCAGGCTTATCTTGGTTAGCCTTGACAAAAAAAGGATATTGCCGATCAGCGCGATCAGGTATGCCGAAACCATCAGCCAGATGGACATGTTGAACGATACCATCTTCAGGTAATAAAGCAGCCCTGCAAAGATAATCAGTGTGCGCATGAGGATTTCCCTCATAAAGTTAGGCACGGCAGTCCTGCCGTGGTTGGCGCAGGTCGCCTCGCTGACGATCTGGTATAGAATAATAAAGATCAACAAGAGCAGCATGGGGAAGAGTTCCCTGTAATCTAATGCATCCGGGTTGATAAAGGTGAAAATAGTGTTTCCTGCAAGTGTCAGGATGACGGCCAATAAGATGTAACCAAAAAGAGGGAATAATAAAACCCAGAAAAAGAAGCCATGGTGTTTCTGGTCCTGTGTCCTGAAGTATGGGAAGAACCTGTTGACGCTGTAATGGGTGCCCATCAGGGCAAATGCGGATAGTACAGTGGAAAGTTCGATAAATATCCTGATCGCTCCCAACTCATTTGGCTCATAAAACATGGGAAACAGGATAAAGAAGCTGAGGAATCCGAGCCCCATCCCAATATAATTAGACAAAGCTGCTTTAAATCCCTGACGAATGATAATCCCCATATTTCATGCAAAAGTACAGATTAATGTACGTGGGTAAAAGATTATTCGATTAATTTAAAAATAAATCCCAAACCATATATATTTGCAAAACAATGGTAAACGTAGGCTTTTACAGAAACTTTCACCTTGTGTTTTGTAAATATTAATTTTGAAAATCGGTATAATTGAAATCTGTGTTGAGGGGCATTATGTTGTGGTCAACGCCCTGATTAAAACCTACCTGTCATCGGGTAAAAATGAAGTTTTGGTTTTTACGACACCAGAAATAAAAGCGCTTTTAGCTGCCCAGAATGAGGATCCCAAATTGTCCTTCATTTTAATGGAAAAACACCAGAAAGCAGGTGATTTTATCCATTCGATGAATACGTATCATCTCGACAGGATTCATTATACTACCGTCTCTAAGTTTTACAAGGATTTTTACCAGTTTAATCCGGATAAGGGTTGCCTTGAATTCTTTCATTTCCACAATATAGATATCTGGTTTAACAGCGCTTTTACGGAACAGGCAAAACGATTGTACAGCGTAGTGAAATTATACAAGTCATCAGGTAACCTTTTCAATCACCTGAAGTATAGTGTAAAGGAAGTTTTATGGGACTTTTACAGGAAAAAACTGATAAAAAAACTTATGCGAAAGGGGGTCACATTTATCATTCTCAGTGAGGCCCAAAAAAGGTATCTGGAAACTTTCGCAAAAGGACTCAAAACCCTCATATTCCCTTCATTGATATTTGAGAACGATATGCACACACCGGCCTTGGCAGATTCGAATAAACGCGCTGATAAGATAAGGGTCTGTATTCCGGGCGCTGTGATACAATCGAAAAAGGAATACGACAGGCTTTTGGCCGTACTTGAAGCGGATACCGGTTTTTACAGGAAACACTATGTTTTTGACCTTCTCGGCCGTGTCCCTGACCAGGAAAAGGGTCTGCTGGACAGGATAGTGGCACTGGAAAAGCAAGGCCTGGAAATATACTTTTACCGCAGTTTTATCGATGTAAATGAATTTGACCTGAAATTGTATGAAAGTGATATTATCCTTAGCAATATGCACATGAGTGATAGCAAGACAGTTCAAAATAAGGAGACAGCAGCCGTATACCAGATGATAAGAGGTGCAAAACCGGGTATTTTCCCTGCGTATTTTATGCTGGATGATTGTTTTGACGGTTCGGTGGTGAAATTTACAAATTACGACACATTGGACCATGTTTTTAAAAATCTGGCAGAGGACCACACATTGCTTGAAAGACTTCAATCACATGCCAAAAATATATCACTTGATTTTACCCCTGGAAACCTTCTGAACAGGTTAATTCCGGATTAAAAGGGCTGGTTTTAATTTTATTATAATTTTGTTATATTTGCCCAATATAATAAAGTACCAGATGTATAAAGAGATAAGCAGGTGTAGAATTTGTGGCAATAATAACCTTGAACCCTTGGTTCATTTAGGCGAGCAGACATTAACCGGGGTTTTTCCAAGAGATAAAAAGACAGTGATCACAAAAGGTCCGTTAGAACTTGTTAAATGTTATGCAAAAGCAGGTGAAAATGTGTGTGGCCTGGTGCAATTGCACCATTCATATGACAGTGTTGAAATGTATGGCGACAATTATGGGTACAGGTCTGGTCTTAACCAATCCATGGTGAAACACCTGAGAAGCATTGTGTCTGAGATTTGCAACCGTATGACCCTGGCGGAAGGAGATATTATTATTGACATAGGTGGAAATGATTCGACCCTTCTGAGATCATACCCTTCTGATTTGAGTTTGAACCTGATGGTCATTGATCCTACTTCAGCCAAATTCATACAATATTATCCTGAATACATCCGGAATACCGCTGATTTTTTCAGTGCAAAGACTTATTATAGCCTGTTCGATAAAAAGGCAAAGGTCATCACATCCATCGCCATGTTTTATGACCTTGAGGAACCCCTTAAATTTGTCCAGGATATTTATGATGTCCTGGATGATGAAGGTATATGGGTATTTGAACAAAGTTACCTGCCATACATGATAGACACCACTTCGTATGATACCATTTGTCATGAGCACCTGGAATATTATGCCATTAAGCAGATTTCCTGGATATTCGAAAAAGTGGGTCTCAAGATCGTGGATATCAATTTTAATAATGCCAATGGAGGCAGTTTCCGTATCACATCAGCCAAGAATACTTCTTCTATTGCGATTGACTCTTCAAAGATAAAAGAAGCGATTGAAAAGGAAGACCGTTTAGGATATAACCAATTGGATATTTACCGGAAATTCGCCAAAACTGTTGAAGAGCACAGGACTAATTTAATGGAACTGTTGAATGGCCTGAAATCGGACGGTAAAAAAATACTCGGATATGGAGCCTCTACAAAAGGCAATGTATTGTTGCAATACTGCGGCATTACTACGGATGATATTGAATGTATTGCAGAGGTCAATGAAGATAAATTCGGTTCATTTACACCCAATACACTTATTCCTATCATTTCAGAGAAGGAAGCCCGCGCAAAAAATCCTGATTATTTCCTGGTACTTCCATGGCATTTCAGGGAAGGTATCATTGAAAGGGAAAACGCGTATTTGAAAAGTGGCGGCAAACTGATTTTCCCCCTGCCTGAAATAGAAATTTATTCACTGTAGATTTGGATAAGAAAGCGCTTATAATAGGACATACTGGGCAGGATGGCTTCTATTTAAGAGATATGCTTCATTCCGCGAAATATCGGATATTGGGTATTTCGCAATCCGGTATTTACAGCAATTTTGAAGCCGATGCCCATATCATCAAGGGTGATGTTTGTGACGCAAGCTATACCGATTACCTGGTCAGGGAATATCAGCCGGATGAGTTATATTATCTTGCCGCTGTTCACCAATCATCCATAGAAGAAAGTTACAATGACCTTGCTTTCTATAAAAAAAGCCTGGATGTGAATGCGTATGGCCTGCTCAATTTTTTAAACAGCATACACACCCAAAAATCAAGTTGCAAAGTATTTTATGCGGCATCCTCTCATGTTTTTGGCAGTACGCCATTTGAAATACAGGACGAACAAACTCCTTATTGTCCGGTTTCCATTTATGGCATCACCAAGGTGCTTGGGATAAATTTTTGTGAGTTATACCGCCAGAAAGGCTTGATTTGTTCTGTGGGAATATTTTATAATCACGAATCGCCCAGAAGGGATTCCAAGTTTGTTTCAAAAAAGATAGTGGAGGCCGCCGTCGCTATCAGCCAGGGAAAAAAAGACAAACTGGAGTTGGGCGACCTTTCAGCCAAGATCGACTGGGGTTATGCACCGGACTATGTCAAAGCAGCTCACCTGATGTTGCAAAATCAATTGTCCGGGAATTATATCATTTCCAGTGGCATGTTGCATACAGTGGAGGATTTTGTGAGGGAAGTATTTAACTGCCTGGGCCTCGACTGGAAAAAATATGTGGTGGAAAACAAGAGCATTATCCTTAAAAAATCTGTCACCATCCTGAGAGGGGATTCTTCAAAACTCAGGAAAGATACCAATTGGGACAATTCAGTGACTTTTGAAGAAATGATACATTTGCTTGTCAGGCATCAGTTGAGCCAGACTGCGGGACCAGCTCAGTAATTGTTTTTGTCTTTCTCAATGTTCTGATTGATCTGATAGACCTTGTCCTCATCATATTTTTCCAAAGGTAAAAAAATGAAATTATTGATGAACAACCTGTTTTTTGCGTGATTGGATGCAGACTGTATCTGTAGTATATCCTGTTGGTGTATATCACCTTTCAACTGTTGTATTTCTGTATCAAAATAATAACATTTATAACTGCAGGATGATTCAATTTTTAAAATAAATGAAAGTATGGAATCAGAATGGTGCTGCTGTTCAATTTCTATAAGCAGGATGGGACGGTGTTTGCTAATGGTCTCGGCTGAACCTTCAAATACATCCATCTCAGCGCCTTCAACATCAATCTTTATCAATGAAATATCCCGGATATTCAATTTGCCGGTTATGGTATCCAGTTTTACAACATCCACATCTATTAACTTATAATTGGTCTCGGAGTTGTCAATATATTCAGTTTTTAAAGTGCCACGCGTGTGAATTTCCCTGTTATTGAAAAAAGGAATCTTGAACTTGGTTTTGTGGTCCATGCTTGAAATGGCATACTGATGTATATTTATCCCTTTGAAGATTTTTGTGAGCCTCTTGTTAAGCATGGGATGCGGCTCAAAAGCATATATGTTTTCTTTGCTGAGTATCTTTTCAGTCGTGTATAGGTATTGTCCAAGGTTGGCACCAATATCAATGAAAGTGGAGTTCTTGTCAAGCAGGTACCTGATAAGCAGGATTTCATTTTCGATATTTTTATCTTTTATGGATTTCCAGTCCAGGTGTTCAATATTCTTGAAGAATCTCCTTTTGTATACTTCTGGAACAATATTAATCTGCAGGTTTTGTATCAGTGCTTTTAGTCGCGTTTTCATCTCTGTGTCTGTATCTCAAATGATCTGTTCTTATGCTTGACCGGTTTGCAAATATAGTCAAATGCCCTAAATTGATACCCCTTGCCCTCCAAGTTTGATATATTTGCTTTTTTAAACTAGATTTGAACGCTATCAGATTAAAACAATGATTGTTAAAGCCGGGACCGGGATAAAGATGCATCAACCTTACCTGTATGTTGTTTTGCTCATACTGCTTGCCCCGGTCTTGTTTTATGTTTTCAGTGTCATCTTTGCCGGCAGCGATCACGCCTTTGCGCTTTTCATGGATGAGCGGATTACGTTCGAGCCCATCAACAAGGCTCTCAGTGGTACCTGGCAGGACAAGCTGGCCTTTTTTTTTGATGGTCATGACAATCGCTACGGAAGGTTGCTCTGGAATCTTAATTTTATCACTTCCTATGTGCCGTTCAAGCTTTTCGGCGAGCAGGGACAGGTTATTGCAACCAGAATCACCCAGACCCTGGTGCTGATGGGGGGTTATTACCTCATGGCCTGGTCGCTGCTTAAGTCAGACGTGTTAAGGATACTCTGCTTCCTGTGCCTGCTGATGTTGCCGCAGTCGTTTTATTATTTCCTGATGCCTAAGCCCGAGCCATTGATAGTACTGATTTTGGGCTGTATGTTGTATTGCCTGATGTTCAACAAAACCCGGTTTTATTTTCTCCTGATCGGGATATTGGCTGGACTGAAAATATCGACCATACCTGTTTGCGGGATATTGGTTCTTGTATATTTTATTTATTTTCCCGGGAAGATTTCCATCAGGGATTTCCTGCAGGATTTAAGGAAGATTTTCTCATGGAAAATATTGTCATTGTACCTCGTTCTTTCTGTTGGTATGGCTTTCCTGGTCGAATCCTATATCAGGCAGACTTATTTTGAACAGATATATTCTGTATTGATAAAGAAACAGGTTCCGGGGATGACTATATACCATCTTTTCATTGCTTTTAATGCCTTACTGGCGACTTTTTTTATCATGCTTACGTGGCTTTACTTTAGCAAGGCATACGGCAAACTCTCTTTTGTTTCAGCTAAGTTATTGCAATTGCTGGTAGGCTTGGCCCTTTGCAATACCTACCTGTATTTTACCCCTTTTAATATTCTCTTGTATGTCACCACCCCTATATCACATGGTGCCGATAATGTGTCCATCACGGTTATACACTGGCTGGATTATATCTATGCAGAGATCTTTTTCCGACAACCAGTATTATTGGGTTCCTTTCTTTTGGCCCTGGTTGTCATGATCACTTATAGCATCTACCAATGGCGTAAGGGAACAGGCATCAATATTCGCTCTATCACATGGTTGGTACTCATCCTATGCCTGGTGAACCTTGTACCAATCATATTTTTTACTAAAAGGTTATGGGGGTTCTATTTACTTGTGCCGATGGTATTCCTATGGCTTGATTACTCATTGCGCTTAGACAGGATTCCGAATAAATATGTAAGGGTGATGGGTTGTATTTTCCTTGTGCTGTATCCTGTCATGGCTTTTCCGGGTTTTAGGGAGTCTGTCCAGTCTAAAAAAGCGATTGAGGGTCAGGGAGATTTTATGGCAAAGAAAGCAGAATACCTGGAAGTTTGCAAGGCCATAAATCAGATGGCATCTGCACTCCCTAATGTGGAAAGAAAGGCCTTTTGGGATCCCAACCTGTTTTTCCCGGATTTGGTCAGGAACATGGATGTGAAGGTTTTCTGGGGACCTTTTAACCATTGGCAGGACGGAAGGAAGTTTGTGGTATTGAGTGAATATCCCGATAAAAAATACCAGCTTGATACCGGGAATAAAAACTATCAGAAAATCAATGAATCCATTTCCCAATTCCGTAATTTTACAGATTCAATAACCGGTATGTACACAGAATACAAAAAGGATTCGTTCAGGTATCACAGGATTTTTATTAAACACTGATCATCATGTTTGCGCCAATAGCCATATTTACCTATAATCGCCCGGAGCACTTTCGACAAACCATACGCCACCTGCTGTTTAACAAGGAAGCAAGGGATACCGACCTGTATGTTTTTTCGGATGGTGCGAGGCTGGAAAAGGATAAGGCTGTTGTAGACGAGATAAGGGCTTATGTAGCGGGCATACAGGGGTTCAGGAATGTGTTTCTATTTTCAAGTGAAATGAACCTGGGGCTGAAGGCTTCCATTAAAAAAGGGGTAAGCCAAGTTTTATCCGCGCACGAGAACATCATTGTGATGGAAGACGATATCTGCGTGAATGAGAATTTCTTGAATTTTCACAACCATTGCCTCGCATCTTACCAGGCAAATGAAGAAATCTGGTCAGTCTCCGGATTTGTCATCCCTGAAATAGGAGAGGCCATCCATTCCAGGACAGTGGAAGAATATTTCCTAACCCAGAGGGCTTCTTCATGGGGCTGGTCGACCTGGAAAGATCGCTGGGAAAAAGTGGTTTGGGATGAGCAAGCCTTGTTTGCCTATCTGAGCAAGGACGGGAATTATAAAAAATACTATGCTACAGGAGGGGATAAGATCAGGATGTTGCTGGACCGTTTCGAGAAAAAGAACAATTCATGGGCCATTATATGGGATTTTAATCATTTCATGCAGGGAACCTATTGCCTTTACCCGTATAGGTCTTTTATCAGGAATATCGGTCTCGATCATACCGGGGTGCATTCCAAGCCGAGAACAGAATACGATGTAGCACTTGAAAACTGGGATTTCAAACCTGAAAAATTACCGGTAAAACCGGTGAGTCCTGCTTATGCGCAGGAGAGGTTTAAAACATTGAACCGCAAATTTTACAGGGATGTGCTGGATTTTATAAGGTATAGGGGGTTGAAAAATAAATTTTAAATGAAAATAATTCTGATCATATGCCTGTTTCCCTTTTGTGAACTCAGCGCCCAACTGAATGACTCCACTATCCGGAAATATTTTGTATGTGAACGCCGTGGTGATTTTAGACATTCCAAAATTGTCAAAGAAGGTCAGAAAATAATGGTCAGGGATGCTTCAGGTAAGCACCAGCAAGGTATACTCACTATAATCAACGATACACTTTTTGAGGTTTATAACTGGGAGGCTTCAGCGAGAGATACTTTTAATATTAATGGTCTTGAAAAGGTCAGAAAACCTACATTGACCCGGCAGATTGGTTCAGCTTTCCTGATCATTTCAGGACTCGCTGTTTCCATAAAGGGAATTAGTTTGATAATAGATTCAAAAGATCCCACCTCTTCAGGTTATAATAAGGCGTTAGATGAGATTACAGGATATTTTCTTTTGATTTCAGGTCTGGCCCCATTCAGTGGTGGAATAATAAGCGCTTTTACCGGTAATATGTATTCTGTTGATTATGATTTCCGCATCATTCAAACCAAAGGTTTCGAATTAAAGAAAAAAGATATCAAGCATCTCTAGAGAGTCAGGCGCCCAAAATCGCGTTTTAATCCTAATCCAAAAATTCCAGAGTTCTTTCCACAAACTCCACCGGATTATCCGCATGCACCCAATGGCCGGCCTTGGAAACGGTTATATACCGGGTGTTGGGAAAATATTGTCCTATGTAGGACTTGTCCGCTTCGTTCAGGTAATTTGAATGTTCACCGAGAATAAAAAGCACCGGTCCCATATATGAATGTGTAAATTCAAGTTTGCCGATTATTTCCTGGTAAGCCTGTTTTAGTGCTTTCATATTGGACTTAACGGAAAAACCTCCTTCTGCATTCCGGTCGATATTCTTGGCCAGGAATAACCTGATGCCTGCATTTTCCTCATAAGCGGCCAGGGCTTCATCGACCTCTTTCCGGCTGTTGAGTTTTTCCCATTCAATTTCCTCAAAGGCTTTGAAATACTGGTGATGCCCGGGCAAATAGGCCTTTGGGGCTATATCTACCAGTATGAGTTTTTCGATGCGCTGCGGAAACTGGTGGGCTGTCCATAGAGCTGTTTTACCACCCATGCTATGCCCCATCAGTATGAATTGTTCAATACCCAGGTGATCTGCCAATTCAATCACATCTTCAGACATCAGCTGGTAACTCATTTCAGGGTCATGCGGTGATTGTCCGTGGTTGCGGGCATCGAGTGTATATACCGTGTATTTTGCACTGAGCGCCTTGGCGATGAGGTGCCAGTTGTCTAGCATCCCAAAGATACCATGAAGGATAAAAATGGCCTTCCCGGAATTTCCGTATTGTTTATAATGGAGCAACATAAAAGGTCAGCTGTTCATCGGCTTATTTGAAAGCTTCAGTCAGTATCGCTTCCTGTTCCTTGTCGTGGGTTTTCTTAAATCCGGTTGCAGGACTTGCACTGCTTTTCCTGCCGATGTATCTCAGATTAAATGGCAGGTCATAACGGCTCAGGTGCATCCATGTGCCCATATTTTTAGGCTCTTCCTGAACCCAGATAAACTCGGCGTTTTTATATTGCGCAGCGATATCCTGTATTTGTTTTTCAGGTAGTGGATACAATTGTTCAAGCCTGATAACAGCAATATCCTTTCGTTTTTCTTCCTGCTGTTTTGAAAGCAATTCATAATAGATCTTGCCGGAACAGAAGAGTACGCGTTTCACTTTTTTAGCATCAGCATAAGTGTCGGGAATCACTTCCTGGAAAACGCCCTTGGTGAAATCTTCTATTCCGCTGACACATAATGGGTGCCTCAATAAACTTTTTGGCGTCATGGCAATCAATGGAACCCTGAAAGTTCGCTTCAATTGCCTTCTTAAAGCATGGTAATAATTGGCAGGAGTTGTACAGTTTACCACCTGCATATTGTTGTTGGCAGAAAGTTGCAGGAACCTTTCGAGTCTTGCGGATGAGTGCTCAGGTCCCTGGCCTTCGTATCCATGCGGCAACATCATGACAAGGCCGCTGTATTGTCCCCATTTTGTACCCGCACTGGCGATGAACTGGTCTATCATGATCTGTGCACCGTTGCAGAAATCACCGAACTGTGCTTCCCAGATGGTCAGGTTATTTGGTGAAACCGCACTATAACCGTATTCAAAACCGAGTTCGGCGTATTCACTTAACAACGAATTGTAGATATAAAATTTGCCTTGATTTTCACTGATATGCTGCAATGGCACATATTCAGCCTCTGAATCTTCCTTCTTGATTAATGCATGCCTGTGGCTGAATGTACCCCTTTCGGTATCCTGCCCGGCAAGCCTCACGCCATGACCTTCATCCACCAGGGTAGCGTAGGCCATTAATTCACCCATAGCCCAGTCATATACATTCTCGTCCGCCATCTTTAACCTGCCTTCGTACAATTGCTGCACTTTTTTGATCGGCAGGTTATCCTTTGGAATGGTGTTGATGATCTTATATAGTTCCAGCCATCTCTTTTGTTTAAAACTGGTATCTGAAGAGATTTCAAAATCGCTTTTCACGGGGAAGTGGAAGTCCTTCCAGATGTCATCTATTTTTAACTTGGATTCCGGAGCCTTGTTCTGTTTCACGTCATCAAGGGTCACCTGGAGGAGTTGCTTGAACTTGTCTTCCATCTCGCCCGCGATCACGGCATCAATATCCCCCCTGGCAATCAGTTTCTCCTTGTATATTTCTCTTGGGTTGAGATGTGTTGATATGATCTTGTAAAGCAAAGGTTGCGTGAACCTCGGCTCATCACCTTCGTTATGTCCGTATTTCCTGTAACCCAGCAGGTCGATGAAAATATCGCTGTTGAACTTGTTCCTGTAAGCCATGGCCATCTTGATGGTATGTACCACTGCTTCCACATCGTCACCGTTCACATGGAACACCGGGCAATTGGTGGTTTTGGCCACGTCCGTACAATAAATGCTGGTCCTGCTTTCGGTGTAATTGGTTGTAAAACCTATCTGGTTATTGGTGACAATATGAATGGTACCACCTATTTTATTCGCTTCAAGTCCGCTCATCTGAACGACTTCATATACAACTCCCTGACCGGCAATGGCCGCATCGCCGTGTATCAGGATCGGGCATACTTTGTTGATGTCGTGGTTGTAAATGTGGTCAAGCTTGGCCCTTACCATGCCTTTTACCACGGGGTTCACCGCTTCAAGGTGTGAAGGGTTTGGCGCCAGCTTCAGTTTCACCTCTTTTCCGCTGGGTGTATTCACAAGTGTGGAATATCCCAGATGGTATTTCACATCACCTTCAAACTGGTCATCCTGGAAAACCTTGCCTTCAAATTCACTGAAAATATCGGAATAGGTCTTGTTGAAAATATTCGCCAGTACATTCAACCTGCCCCTGTGGGCCATGCCCATCACAAATTCCTTGACGCCAAGCTC
>JANWHK010000121.1 GCA_025450395.1 Bacteroidia bacterium | reverse complement strand
CAGTGCTCACCGATATTCCGGCAGGAATCAATTCCTGTCTCAGCACTTTTGAGAAACCAAGCATGGCATGTTTACTGATACAATAACTCCCGCCGTCAACATATGCCACTTTACCCGCTGTCGAACAGATATTAAAAATATATCCCCCGGTATGGGGTATCATCAATGGCAGAAGAGCCCGGGTCAGATAATACGGGGCACTGATATTGAGAGCCATCTGCATTTCATATACACCGTCTTCCTCAGTATGTATCTGCCCGGGAATGAACATGCCCGCATTGTTCACAAGGATATCAAGTTTCTGCACCTGCGATTTTACCTTTTCAGCGAAAGCCAGTACCTCTTCCTTCAGGGAGAAATCTGCCATGAAAACATGTAATTGCCCTGGAAATTTTTCCTTCAAAGCCTCCAAATGACCTTGTGTCCTGGAAACGGAAATGACATCAAACCCCTCCGACAGGAATTTCTGGATAACTGCCAGGCCTATGCCTTTAGAACCTCCCGTCACCAAAGCTGTTTTTTGCATGTTTCAAACCTATGATTTTTTTTGCAAACTAACAAAAACCAATCTCGGTCACTCTGATTTACATCAAGTAATGGCTTAATTTAAATACCCGGAAAAAAAACAAATCATTTTGTTTTATATTTACGCCCTTATTTAGTCATTAATGAATTTAAGGTTTTTTTACTATTTTGGACACTATCTGTTGTTCATGAAAAGCATGATCTCGAGACCCGAGAAAACGAACATTTTTTTCAAGAGGCTCTCTGAAGAAATGTACAAAATAGGTATAGGATCCCTCCCCATCATTGCCATCACCGCATTGTTCATCGGCGCTGTAACTACGGTACAGACAGCTTACCAACTGGTGAGCGGGCTGATAGCAAAATCTGTTATAGGCACCATCGTATCCGACAGCACCATGCTTGAACTCGGTCCTACCATTTCATGCCTTGTATTGTCCGGCAAAGTGGGAGCGCATATCGCGTCAGAGATTGGCAATATGAGGATCAGTGAACAGATAGATGCCCTGGATGTAATGGGCATCAATGCCGCCGGTTACCTGGCACTGCCCAAGATACTTGCCGGCCTCCTCATGATCCCCCTGCTGAACATCATTGCCATTACGCTCAGTATTTATGGCGGGTATATGGCAGGTGAACTGTCAGGGATATTGACACATGATGAGTTCATCGCGGGTGCAAGAAGCACTTTCAAGGGTTTCACCATGGTGTTCAGCACCATCAAGGCATTTACCTTCGCTTTTATTATCACTTCTGTCAGCAGCTACCAGGGGTATTACACTACCGGAGGTGCTCTCGGTGTTGGGGAATCAAGCACCCGTGCCGTTGTTTACAGTTCTGTGCTTGTCTTGTTCTTTGATTATATACTGGCAGAAATATTATTGTAGTAACATGATCGAATTAAAGAATGTAGATAAGAGTTTTGATTCAAAACATGTACTGTTTGATATCAATGCACAATTCCTGAGCGGCAAGAATAACCTGATCATTGGCTCAAGCGGGGGTGGAAAAAGCGTGATGATGAAATGCATGGTTGGGCTTGAAAGACCCGATAGCGGACATATTGTGTTTGATGACCGGGATATACTTTCACTTGAAGAAAAGGACCTGAGGGATGTGAGGAAGGAAATAGGCATGCTTTTTCAGGGTACTGCCCTGTTTGATTCACTTACAGTTGAAGAGAACATCGCATTCCCCCTTGAAATGTTCAGCAAAATGACTGCGGCGGAAAGAAGGGAAAGAGTGAATTTCTGTCTCAAAAGGGTGAACCTTGAAAACATCAACTCCAAATATCCGAGTGAAATCAGCGGGGGTATGAAAAAAAGGGTCGGCATCGCAAGGGCCATAGCGCTCGACATCAAATACCTTTTTTGTGATGAGCCAAACAGCGGCCTAGATCCAATCACTTCGAGACTGATAGATGAACTGATCAATGAAATTACAAAAGAATACGGCATCACCAATGTCATCAACAGCCATGATATGAAAACCGTTTTTGATATCGGCGACCATATCATCTTTTTATTCCAGGGCAGGAAATGGTGGGAAGGTAACCGGGCAGACTTAAAGCATGCGCAGAAGGAAATAAAGGAATTGGACGATTTTATAAAGGCAAGTTATTTTGAATAAGAAAATACAGTATGTATAACAAGACAAAACAGGTTATTTTATTATGTTTATTAGCCATCCTCCTTAAATCTCACAGGACGGATGAAGGCATGTTCCCGCTCAGCCACCTGAAGGATGTGGATTTTAAGGCTGCAGGGTTCAATATATCACAAAAAGATATTTACAATCCCGACGGCACAGCACTCACGGATGCGCTTGTCAGGCTTGGCGGTTGCACCGGCTCATTTGTCTCCCCACAGGGACTTATCATCACCAACCACCACTGCGTATTCGGCAGCGTGGCAGGTGTCAGCAACAAGGAAAACGACTATCTTGAAAATGGTTTTTATGCTGCCGACAGGACTAAGGAATTGAAGATCGGCCTGACCTGCAAGATCACAAAAAGCTATGAAGATGTCAGTATCAAGGTGCTTGACGGCATTAACCTGAACATGGACCCGGTTCAGAAAAAGGAAATCATTAACAGGAATATCGCGGCATTGACAAAACAGGAACAAACCAAATATCCGGCCATGACCATTGAAATCAGCGAAATGCTGGTCGGTTACAGTTATACCCTTTTCAGGTATCAGACACTTAAAGATGTGCGGCTGGTATATGTTCCGCCAAGGACCATAGGAGAATTCGGCGGCGAGACTGATAACTGGGAATGGCCTAAACACACCGGTGACTTTAGTTTTGTGAGAGCATACGTGGGTAAGGATGGTCAGCCGGCGGACTACAGTCCCGATAATATTCCGTATACACCTAAAAAACACCTGGTAATCAACCCCAAAGGCACTAAAGATAAGGACCTGGTATTTATCCTGGGTTATCCCGGTGCCACTTTCAGACATGAACCTGCCCAGTTTATCAGGTACCAGCAGGAAGCAGTCCTGCCATTTATAAGTGAATGGTATGGCTGGCGTATGCAGCAAATGGAAGAACTTGGAAAGACAGACCGCGACAGGTACCTCCGGATGGCCTCAACCATCAAGAGCCTTGCGAATGTCAAGAAGAATTTTGAGGGCAAGATGTTCGGACTTAAACAGACCGGATTACTGGATATTAAAAAAGCTGAACAGGAAGAACTGATGGCTAAAATGAAACAGGCGAATTTGTCGCAACCACCTGTATTCTTTCATACGATTGACAGCCTTTACGAACTTCGCATGGCCACCGCAAAAAGGGATCTGCTGCTGAACCGCTTCAACAGTGATTGTGGCGCACTCTCTGCAGCACTGGCTATTTCGGCATTCAAGCAGAAAAACCCGGTGGTATCATGGACACATCCCACATTCTGGGATCAATGGAAAAAAGACGCGAAAGAAACCTTTAAGTCAAGGTATAAAATAGTTGATGTAGAACTGGATGAATTAACCCTGGCTGAACTGATAAAAAGAGCAAATACACTCCCGAAGAAATTCAGGATCAAGGCACTGAAAAAGATAAAAAAACCGGGCGAATGGGCTCACAAAGCTTATAGCAATAGTTTCCTGGATGACCCTGCCCTGCTATATAAACTTCTGGACAGCGTGCCCTGGCAAGTCTATTTTAATCGTGACAAGATACAGCAGCTTGCCGATAAATTATTGCCCGACTTGCAGAAAATCTCCGATTACCAGACAAAACTGACTGACAAGCTGAATGAGCAACTGCCTTTATTACTGGAGGCAAAGATCAAATATGCAAATAAAAAGTTCATCCCCGATGCCAATGCCACGCTTCGTTTCACATATGGTTATATCAGTGGTTACAAGGAAGGCTTAAACAAACATCCAGAGCCTTTTACCTACCGCAAGGAAATATTTGCAAAAAACGAGACTGATAATGCCGATTACAGGCTTTCAACCTCCGTTCGTGAACTTCTGAAACAGGAATTGATTTCCAAAGACCTGCTGGACCATGAGACCAATGACCTGGTGATATGCATGCTGTACAACATGGATACAACCGGAGGCAATAGTGGAAGCCCGGTAATGGACGCCAATGGCAACCTGGTGGGAGTGAATTTTGACAGGGCCTACACGGCAACGCTGAACGATTACAGTTGGAATCCGGATTACAGCCGCAGTATTGCCGTTGATATCCGTTATGTACTGTTCACGATGAAATACCTGAATCACGCAGATAATCTCTTAAGTGAAATGGGAATACACCTGGATTAATCTTTTACAAACCTGGCGATTATATTCCCTCCTGATTTTTTCTTGAGATTAACAAAATAGGCACCATTTGCATAATGACTGATATCCAGCTTCAAGGTATTCGCATTGAGCATTTCAGGCGCATCTGTGCTGAAAATTGTGCGACCAAATACATCATTTATTTCCATGGACGTATAAATGGAAAAAGAAGTTTCCAGTTCGATGAAAATTACATCCGATGAAGGGTTGGGTACCAAAGACACAATTCCTGCTCCATTGTTGGGAAGGTCAACCTCTATTACAGGACCCAGTGAATAATTGCCATCCATGTCCTGTAGTTTCAAGCGGTAATAAATAACACGGTGGTTTAAGTTTTGAAGTCCGTTGTCGGTGTAACTGTATTCATTGAGGGAAACAGTACTTCCCGTCGCCTGTATATTTGCCACTGGGCAAAAATTTACACCGTCAGTCGACCTTTGCACTTCATAACTTAGCAAACCTTCTTCCATTGCAGAGGTCCAGTATAAGTGGGCATCCGTATTCAGCAATTCTGCCTCAAAATTCAGCAGTTTCACGGGCAAGGCATACGATGGCTTAATTACCACTGTAACAAATGTCAGGCGTCCACAGGCATCAGTCACCTGGCAGGTCACTGAATATGTAGTATCCGAAGGTAAATTGCTGGTCGTAAAATTAGTGTTGGGAGAAGTAGAACTTGAGAATGTCCCGGCGCTGTTTGTAGTCCACTGGTAACTCAGTGCCGCTCCTATCGGGGATGTAGCATTCACCGAAAATGAATACGTGGAGTTGGAATTCAGGTAGGAGTATATATTGTAAGCCGTAATCGACGGCGTCTTGTCCACCATGGCCATCAGTGAGAAATTAAAGAACTGCCTCATGGCAGCAATATTTGCTGTACCGGTACCCGTAATATCATGACCGCCCTGGTACATGACATAACCGGCCGAAGCCAGGCCAAATCCACGACCATAAACGGTCACAGCAGCCGGACCATTTGGAAATGTAGTGAAACTACTGTGTGTTGAATCATAACAACCTATTTTTGTCGTATTGCGCCATCCGGACCCGGCCCCAGCCAAAGGAATATATATTTGTTCAGAGCCGTTGGTATGAGCCCCGTCCTCTATACCCATCATCTGGAAAACCGGATCTGAAGCATTGGCGGAAATCGGCGCACCATTATAAGAAGCCCTGTTAAAATAGTATTTGTAGGCGGGTGTACCATCCGCATGGGAACCATAATTGATCAGGCCCTGTGTTGTAAGAAAATTCAGCTGTTCAGAGGAATTAGAAGGATTCACTACACTTTCCAATTCACTTACGCCATGACAGCTGGACCAGATGGCTCCTTTTTGAACCCTGTTCCAGTTATAGAGATTGCCATGCAGTGCCCAGCTGGGATCGGCATGGGGCATGATCAGGATATCATCGCAGCTTCCTATGGTGGCAGGTGCTTTTGTGCTATATGCTGAAGCAGGTATGCCCGTATTGTTAAACATCGTCGTGCCAATGGAAGTATTAACATTGCTGATGGTCCATTTGGGAGCACTCGTCAGCGTACGCGTAACAGTGAGCGTGAGCATTGTGGTTGTCGTATCCATCACGACTCCCTGCCCTTTCCAATAAGTAATACGGGCTTTAACAGCTGTAGTGATATATTCCTTGGGTATGATAAATGTTCCACCCTTGTACTTGGTGCCCTTATATGTAAAATCCGCACTGTCCTTTGCTTTTCCGGCGCCAATCACCAACCTGATCGGAATGTTATAGGTTTTCAGGAATTCGTAAACCAAACCATAAGGCTTCATGCCATTGGCTACGGTTTGCGGGGTAACACCCATATTGACAATGTATGTACCGATCGAAAAAGTTTCCGCATGTGCATATGTCTTGCATAAAAAGAACATGAATAATAAAAAGTAGGTTTTAGTTTTCATGTGTATGCTATTTGTTTGATGTAATGAT
Source organism: Bacteroidia bacterium (assembly GCA_025450395.1). GTDB lineage: Bacteria > Bacteroidota > Bacteroidia > NS11-12g > UBA955 > JABMMZ01. The sequence continues at coordinate 2,928 of JANWHK010000121.1, read as the reverse complement.
GATGATTGAACCAATATAAGCGATAACATTATAATTTTCAATTACATACAAGTATAAGGACTGAATGGAATAGGTGTTTTTACCTAAAACTTTCGAAGCCTTCGCCCTGTATACATTGATGTACTTAAATCTCACTTTATTATTTGATGAATTAATTTTAAGTTATAAAAAGTATGTCATAACACAAAGTTTCCAAGCAGATTTAATCCCTATAACGGAATAAATTATAAAGCCTTATACTTTAGTTATTTAAATAAATGAATCCATTAGAAAGACAAAAGCATAAAACTTTCATTCAAAAAAGAAATTAACAACAAACAGGAATTCTTAGATTCAGGACATCCATTTTCATAAATTCAAGAAAGATTATGGACCAACAAAAAAAGCGATTTCTTAAAATAAAGTGACTTCTTTTAGTTGTCAGATTTGTGTATTTAATACTATCCTTAAAATCCTTAAATAGTTATTGATTTACTATTTTTAAATAAAGGCCAGGTTGATGACGAATTGCTCCCTGGGTGGAATGGATTGTTCGACAGTCCAGTCAATGCCAAATATCAGTTTGAGGGTTTCCATAAAATTTACCCTCGCATAGGGCTTAACCGCATAATAATGAGCTCCACCCTGAAACACCTCTTCTATATCTTCAATACTTTGTGATACGGTATAAACCAGTACAGGGATATGATTGTACTTCTCATTTGACTTTAATTCCTTAAGGCATTTTTTGCCATCCATCACAGGGAGATTAATGTCAAGAAAAATAAGATTGATATTAGTTTCTTTTTCAAGATAATCAAAAAGTTCCTTTGCATCCCTTGCATATAACATTTCAATATCCAACCCAAGCTTTTCTATTGCTTCTGCAAATTCCTGCTTTTCATCTTCATTATCATCAACCAAGAGTATTTTCATTTAATTCATTCACACAAAATTCGCATAGTATTAAGAAATAACTTTATATGTTTTAATTAATATCTTATATAATTTGCACGTAAAAACATGATTAAGTAAAAGTCATATTGATAAGAAAATCGTCCTTTAATGGAAATGGTTGAGTTGTGGTCCAGTCAACACTGAACACCTTTTTCATGCTTTCCTTCAAATTGACAGGAGCAAATGGTTTTATGATATAATAGTGAGCTCCGCCTTCATAGGCTTCATTGATATCTGTCTCTCTTCCCGAACCTGTATAAATGATCACCGGGATATGCTGATAGCGTTCATTTGACTTCAGGTCCTTCAAACATTGTTTGCCGTTTTTTACCGGCATATTAATATCCTGAAAGATCAGGTTTATATCCGGATTTTTATCCAGGTATTCAAAGAGTTCACCTGAATCCACGGCATGTGCCAAATCTATTGGCATATTTAATTTCCCCAGGACTTCGGTAAAGATCGCCCGGTCATCGGCATCGTCCTCAACTAATAGAATTTTCATCACTCATTTTTATTAATTCTGTCAATTCATAATTCAAATCCATTTCAGAATGCATAACCTGAGTTTTTATCATGAGGAAAATAACAAAATATGCCTTTTTCGCCTTGGAACGGACCATTATTAATTCTGTGCTAAATTAATATGAAGTCAATTGGTGCCATTTATATAATTCCATTCAAATGTTATACAATTCGCATATTTTTACTTGAAAGTGTAGAAAAGAAAAAGCCACACATATTGCATGCATGGCTTAATCATTTTGTGTATTCGCCCCTAAAAAGATCAGTCTTTTATAAACCTTATTGGTTGTACTTGTGTTTGATTGTCCGTCATATTGATGACATAAGTGCCTTTTGCCAGCTTACTCACGTCAAGGGTGACAAGGTTTTGCAGATTTGTTGCCGGAACAAATATCCTGTCCACTGAACGTCCGTATATGTCAAATATCTCAATATCCAGGTCTCCTAAGCCTAATGAAGCCAGTTCCAGATTCAGGAACCTTGAGGCCGGGTTGGGATAAGATGTAATAACCGCGTTACCCTGAACATCTGCATTGTTTATTCTTACAAATAATGTATTGCTCCATGTGCACCCTCCATTAAAATCGTTCATTTTAAGTTTGTAAAATACCAGGTCCTCTCCCGAAATAGACCTGTCGATAAAACTATAATTCATGATGGCAGTCCCCTTACCTTCCGCTTTCGATTGTCCTGCTTTCACAAATTCCTTTCCATCATATGAACGGTATATTTCAAAATTATCAAGGTTCTCCTCTGAAGAGGTGTTCCATATCAGTATGGCCGTCTGCTGTACTGGTTTTGCATCAAATGATACAAGATGTACTGGCAAAACAACAGGCGTGATGACCGAACTGGCGTGAAAAGTAGCGCGTCCGCAAGCGTCTGTCACAACGCAGGCTATCTGGATATTAGAACCTGGGAACGAACTTGGTGCAGTAAAAGTTGTTGAAGCAGCATTTGCATTTGAAAAAGTTCCACCTGCTGTAGATGTCCATTGATAAGTCAGTCCTCCAACCATTGAAGTGGCAGTTACGGAAACAGCATATACGCCGTTTGCCACCATTGAAGCAGGAACTGAAGAGGTCGTAACGATTGGCACTTTTTCTGTCATGACCATAAACGCAAAATTAAAAAACTGGCGCGCTGCTGAAACCTCCGCTGCAGAATTGCCAATTATACTATGACCGCCCTGATACATCACATACCCTGAAGTGCTGAGCCCAAAACCCCTGCCATAGAGTGTTACGGCAGCAGGACCATGCGGGAATGAACTTACATCATCATGGGTGGAATCATAACAACCGATGTGGGTGGTATTGCGCCATCCTGAACCGGCTCCAGCAACAGGGATATAGATATCCTCAGATCCGTTCGTATGAGCCGCATCTTCACTCCCCATCATCTGGAAAACAGGATCAGAAGCAGAGGCTGAGATAGGAGCTCCGTTATAAGAGGCCCTGTTAAAGT
>JANWHK010000120.1 GCA_025450395.1 Bacteroidia bacterium | reverse complement strand
GCGGCCAGCATGGCAATAAGTATGATGGGCAATACCACCGTCCATACGATATGGCCTGTTTGTATTTTAAATAACCTGGCAGCCGGCTGGTTGATCATGTAAAAAATGAGCAATGGAAAGGCAATGATGGGTATGACGGACAATGACAGTCCTGTAGAAAATTTGATGGGGAGTTTTAATCTCTTGTTGAAATAGGGCACCATGACAACCCCGCCACCCAATCCTGTAAGCGATGTTATGACCCCGGCAAAAAGTCCAGCGGGAATAAACTTTTTCAGGTCGGGGAGTTTCACTATTTCATTTTCCTCAGTGTTTTTTGAATGGTTGTATAACATACGGACGGCTGTTACTATCAGTATGGCTGCAAAAATATAATTGAATAATACAGGGTTGTTGATGTTGAAATATTTCAGCATGAAAGAAATAAGCAAGGAAGAAATGATGGCGGATAATCCAGTGACGAATGAAGCCCTGATGTCGGTATTTTTAAGTTTGTATTGTTTGATGGTGCCGCTGATACCAACCGCGAAGACAACCATCAGGCAGTTGGCCAGTATATACGAAACCTTGTCGGATTGGACAGGGTGATGTCTCACCATTTCCTGGAATATCGGGATAAAGACTATGCCTCCACCGACCCCCAGCATCCCTGCTAAAAAACCCCCGGCAAATCCCATTACAATGATCAGCAGCACATACCAAATATCGGAATGAAAAATATCCAATTATTTTTTACCTAAAATGGTGTTGTAATCACTTGATTGCCTTAAAACTTCCATGGCTTTTAAAACATCCGCATCATTTGAAAAACTGGAGATAAACAGTGCATCTTCATAAAAATACCTCCTTGTGATCTCGGTCTGCAACAACAACTTGATCTCTTCCCTGTTCATGTCCATTTCCGCTGCCTTCGCTTTGTTGATGCTGTTTTCCAGTTTATCAATATCATCCTTCAGCTCCGCGATATAATTTTCTTCTTTTGCTTTTTCACGTAGTTGTTTTAATGCTTTTTCACTGGCATTTAAATAGGAAAAGGTTTTTGTAGAAACATATTGCTTGAATTCCTCAAATAATTTATCATCCACCTTAAAGGACCTGATATCGCCTATCTGTTCATGTGTAGAGCGGTATTCAGTGGCAAAATCAAAAATGAGGTAGCTTTTCAACAAGCTTGTGGCGATATTGGATTCCCTGGCCAGTGCAACCACTACATCGGGTTTTACACCTCCGCCCTCCAGCACTGTACGGCCATTCCTTGTGGTGAATTTTTTCTTGAGGCTATCCGGAATTGTTCCCGCTGTCCCGTCCACATTGCGGTTACTGTAATCCAGTAACTGTATGCACCTGCCGGAAGGGATATAATATTTTGCAATGGTTATCTTCATCTGCGTGCGATAAGCCAATGGCCTTACACTTTGCACCAGGCCCTTGCCAAACGTATTCCTGCCAATCACCACACCCCTGTCAAAATCCTGTATCGCACCGCAAACAATTTCGCTTGCAGAAGCTGAGTGGTCATTCACCAATACGACCAAAGGGATATTGGGATCTGTTGCCGGGTCAAGCGTCTTGTAGGTTTTATGCGCATCGGGGGAACGCCCTTTGGACTCAACCACCAATTCATCCACACCGATAAATACATTCACGATGTTCACCGCTTCATGCAACAACCCGCCACCGTTGTCCCTTAAATCCAGGACCACCTGCTTGATGCCCTGGGCCTTCAGTTTCAGCAGGGATTCCCTGACTTCCGCACCGGCCCCAATCATAAAATGGTCAAGCCTGATATAACCGGTTTCGCTGTTGATCAAGCCGGTATAGGTCACATTTTTAGTCTTGATCTCTTCCCTTGTGAGTTCTATGGGAACCTGTTTTCCGGCCCTCTCAACCAGGATGGAAGCCTTGGTATTGGGAGCGCCGCGGATGGCATCCCCGACATCCTCATCCATCTTTCCGACAAAACTCTTGCCGTTTATTTCAAGTATCTTGTCACCCACCCTGAGTCCTGCCTTGTCCGCAGGTCCCCCTTTAAATATCGATGTAATAAAAATATAGTTGTCGCGTTTTACACTTCTGCAGCCTATTCCGCCGTATTCACCACTGCGCTGTATCATCGCATCCTCAGCCTGGCTTTCAGTGTAAAAGTTGGTGTAGGGATCAAGTGAAGCCAGCATGGCGTCTATGCCTTTTTTCATCATTTCACCCGGTTTTACCTCGTCCACATAATCGGTATGCGCGGTTTTGTATACTGAGCTGAAAATTTCAAGATTTTTGCTGACCTCAAAATATTCATCTGCCTGTTTAAAGCCAAAAAGCAGTGCGACAACGGCAAGGTATAGAAGTATCTTTTTTCTGGAAAACATAAAGACAAAAATAATCTTTTTCATTGAAAAATCAATAGAATTAGTGAGACTCAATTTTTAAACCGCAAAGTGGAATTAAAAATTGCAAGTCGAACTAATCCCGCGGGCTTTGTCGCGGGATCCAAGCGTTAAATACCTTTTATCATTAAGTACTTGTGTAACCCATTTATTTATTTTAGTTTCGGGACTTTAAAAAGTATGGAATTTGAGAGCCTGAAAAACGCGCGTGTATTGGTTACGGGAGGGGCAGGATTTATAGGTAACAATCTCGTCAGGAGATTATTGGCGATCGGGGTTTCTCAGATTGTAATCATGGATAACCAGTCGTCCGGCATGTCTGTTTTCCTGCCAAATGATGCAAGGATCACTTTTGTAGGCATGGATATTGATAAAATGGACAAGCTTAACTTCGTGATCAACCAGCATGAATTTGATTATGTTTTTCATCTGGCCGCACATTTTGCGAACCAGAATTCGGTCGACCACCCGTTCAGCGATATACAGACCAATATTGTCGGTACCGTGGGCCTGCTGGAGATACTTAAATTCCACAAAAGCCTTAAAAAATTCATCTATGCCAGCAGCAGTTGCGTGTATGGCACCGCGGCGGACATGACCGAAGATACTTTTATCTATCCTTCGGAAACGCCATACAGCATCAACAAATACACTGCCGAATTGTATACCCAGTATTACGCGCACCTGTTCCATGTGCCAACGGTCTCCATCCGTATCTTTAATACCTATGGACCTTATGAGTTGGCCGGGAAATACAGGAATGTAATACCTAACTTCATAGAAAAGGCCATGAACGGCGAAGATCTTGTCATCACCGGAACAGGAAAGGAAACCAGGGATTTCACTTTTGTCGAAGACCTTGTGGAATTGATGTTACTGGCGGCTACAGGTCCTAGCCACGAAGGTGAAATATTCAACGGGGGCACAGGTAACAAGACAGAAATATTGCAGATGGCTGAAATTATCATGAAAGCAACGCAATCCACCTCAAGCCTTGTATTCAAGCCTGCAAGGAATTGGGACAAAGTGAAGGACAGGATGAGCAATACATCGAAGTCTGCCAAGGGCCTAGGATATAAACCCAAAGTAGGCATAAAGGAAGGGCTTGAAAAAACCATTAAATGGTACCAGGATAATTACGATAAAGTGCAGTCATTAAAAAATTACTTCGAATAAGCATGGATCTTCATCAACCAAGAAAGGTGCTGGTGGTATTGCCTGCTTATAATGAAGAAGAGAACATAGGTGAATTATTGAGCCAGATACGTTTTGCCCTTGAAGAAGACAGCAAAACCATCTACAAGGTTTTTGTCGTCAATGACGGCAGCAGGGATAATACCCAGAAAATTGCAGAGGAAATGGCGAAGGAGATGCCGATAGAGATCATTGTTCACGAAGTCAACCAGGGATTGGGAGCCACCATCAGGGACGGTTTATACAGGGCGGTGAATTATTCGGGCAAAAACGATATCATCATTACAATGGATGCGGATGCGACACATAACCCCGGCCTGATACTGAGATTGATCAGGATGATCATTGAAGGACATGATGTGGTGATTGCTTCACGTTTCCAGACAGGGGCAAGGGTGATCGGATTGGTGTGGTACAGGAAATTGCTGAGTATAGTGGCCTCTATTATTTTCAGGATCACTTATCCCATCAGGGGTGTCAGGGATTATACCTGTGGTTACAGGGCCATCAGGGCAGATGTATTAAAGAGGGCCATTGCCGAATATGGCGATAAGTTTGTGGACCAGGATGGTTTCCAGTGCCTGGTGGACATACTTTTAAAACTCAGGAAAAGAAAACTGTTGTTTGGTGAAACACCGCTAATCCTGCGTTACGACCAGAAAGGCGGCATGAGTAAAATGAATGTCGGCCGCACGATTAAAAACACACTTATATTAATTGTAAAAAGATTTTTTGTAAAATAAAATTATGGCGAAACAACAGGCAATATCAAACCAGGCAAAAAAGACGATCAAAAAGCCGGGTATTGACCAACAGGGTTTCCTGGAAAAAAATACCCTAACAATCGTATTGTTATTTGCAGTGGTGGCATGTATCATCAGGTTGTACAGGATTGGTTTCCTGTCCTTGTGGGTGGACGAATATATGCACGCCATAGCCGCTATTAACGGACAGTTTAAACACGGCGAAAACAATGGGATACTGCTGACCTGGTTCAACACGATTTTCGCCTTTATTTTCGGGCATACTGAATTTGCCATGAGGTTGCCGGTTGCCCTTCTTGGTGCGGCCCTTGTACCCGCAACATATGTTTTGGGACGCGATATTGCCAACAAGAAAGTAGGTCTCATGTCTGCTGTACTGGTTACGGTTTCCCTATTCCTCATTTTCTGGAGCAGGGTAGACAGGCCCTATGGCATGGTAGCAACTTTTTATGTACCGCTGTTGGTGTCTTTCTGGTGCCTGTTGGAGAAAAAATCCGGCAAGGATAATTTTTTAAGCAGGATGGGGATCAACAGCAAATACCTGCCTTATGTCTTGATTGCACTTGTGCTCTCAATGCTCAGCCAGCTGATCTGCTTCCTGTTTATTTTCACGGCAGGATTTTATGGCACATTGGTAGCAATTGACAACTGGATGACAAAAAAGTCAAGGCCATGGACACCGGATGCCTATAATATCCTTTTTTACCTGAATGTGATCGCTGTGATATTGCTACTGACCAAAGCAGGAAATGACATCATGCGACCCATCATTGAGATTTTCCTGCCGGGAAATATGGCCAGCCTGATACTGCCCAACCTGGATGCTGCATTTGCTGCGGCAGGCACGACCAAATTTTACACATCTTTCAAGACGTACACGGATGTCATTTCAACAGATTTTAAGACCTTGCCGATTTTGGGTTACCTGGGCTTTGTCCTGGCATTGTTCAAGAACAGGAAAACAGGATATTTTTTAATATCATCTTTTCTTGTACCGTTCCTGCTGATGAGTTTTATTTTTCGCGAGCCCTGCCATGCAAAATACCTGACTTACATTTACCCTGTATTCCTTATCAGTGCGGCATATAGCCTGTATTTTATCGCTTTCCACCTGCTCAAACGCATCAGCAAATCATTGAATGAAGCGAATACAACATACCTGAAAGTGTGTACAGTCGGTTTTATTGTTCTGGTCTTTGCTTTCATGCAGCGGAAAGAGATCAGTAAAATGCTGCAGACAGAACTGCATGGCCACGTGGTGGACAAGAAGATATCAGAGATACCCTTTGTCAATTGGAAACAACCCTGCCTGTTTATCAAGGAGCACCGTCAACCCAACGACCTCATTATGGCCACCGTTCAAATGGCTCCCAGGTTCTACCTCGAGACAGACAGCGTGATCTGGTTCAGGCAGATGCACCTTGATGGCAAGACAAAGGAATATGTGCGGAATTTGCCTGACGGAAGGAAACGCAGCGCCTATACTTATGAGCAATTGGTGAAGACCTACGAGGAAAACCCTAGAGGCTGGTTACTGGCGGATTATTATTTTGACAATGCATTGACGGATCAAAGGGCAAAGGAATTTGTAGAGCAGAATTTTACTTTTCATTTTGATGCCTGTGAAAATGGGGATGTAAAGGTATTCAGTTGGGACAAGGCAAAACCAAGAACATACAATGGAGCGTTTGTCATAGAACTTGGCAAGAATGAGAACCAGCAGGCTTCCCAGGCTTTCAGCATGAATATCAATAAGGCCACCTTGCCGCCAAAACTCAACATGTATTTCCTGACCCAGGGTATAGACAGCGACATGGAAGCCTTTGTGGTCATTAATGGTGATAAACAGGTGGCCATTAAACCCAATGGCAGGCCTTCACAGATTGAAGGCAATGAAGTACCTGTAGACGCTTCTTATTTCAAGGACGGCGAAAACAAGATACAGTTCATCTACAATTTTGAAGACGGCAATGGCGACATGACCACTGGTTTTGTGATTTATAATTTTGATTTGAGGTAGGGGGGAAATAGTGACG
>JANWHK010000119.1 GCA_025450395.1 Bacteroidia bacterium | reverse complement strand
GGATTGCCTGGCAGGAAACTGATAATGATGAATCCTACCAATAATATGCCCCAAATCCAGTACATATTGAATTTAGGTGTATTTGATTTTTTATCTCCGAAAGGCTTCTCGCTTTTTTTCTCGTTTTGTTGGTTATCCATTATTTATAAATAGTATGATATACGTAGTATTGCGCAAATTTAGATAATATGTTTAATTTATTTTCAATGAAATTTACAGATTACTAACTTATTTTTGCAAAAAATATTCCATAAATCATGTACGGCAAGTTAGAAAAACAATTACAGGATGAATTGGCCAGCATAAAAGAGGCAGGCCTTTATAAAAAAGAACGCGTCATCACCTCGCCGCAGGGCGCTGACATTAGGTTGAATGACGGCAAGGAAGTGATTAACTTCTGCGCCAATAATTATCTTGGACTATCAAGCCATCCGAGGGTGATTGATGCTGCCAAAAAGTCATTGGACACACACGGTTTTGGTATGAGCAGCGTGAGATTTATCTGTGGTACCCAGGATATCCATAAGACTCTGGAAGCAAAGTTAGCAGCGTTCTATGGCACCGAGGACACCATACTTTACGCCGCAGCCTTTGATGCTAACGGCGGTGTATTCGAACCGCTGTTCAATGAACAGGATGCCATTATCTCCGATGCGCTGAACCACGCTTCCATCATTGATGGAGTGAGGCTTTGCAAAGCTGCAAGATACCGCTACAACAACAGCGACATGGCCGACCTAGAGCAACAACTTATCACTGCAAATGGCGCAGGACACCGCAACAAAATCATTGTAACCGATGGTGTCTTCAGCATGGACGGTTATGTAGCCCAGCTCGATAAAATCGTTGAACTGGCCAATAAATACGATGCATTGGTGATGGTGGACGAATGTCATGCTGCAGGTTTTATAGGCAAGACCGGAAAAGGCACACCGGAATTATGTGGTGTGCACGGCAAGATTGATATCATCACAGGCACCCTGGGCAAAGCTTTGGGCGGCGCCATGGGCGGATATACAACCGGCAGGAAGGAAGTGATAGAGATGCTGCGCCAGCGCTCAAGACCCTACCTTTTCTCCAATTCACTGGCACCTGCCATTGTGTCTGCCGGTATAGAGGTATTTGATATATTAAGCGAATCAACTGAACTGAGAGACAAGCTTGAAAACAATGTAAAATACTTCAAGGAAGGTATACGTAAAGCAGGGTTTGATTTCAAGGATGGTGACAGCGCCATTGTTCCCATCATGTTATATGATGCTAAACTCAGCCAGGTAATGGCTGATAAGTTACTCAATGAAGGCATCTATGTTATTGGCTTCTTTTTCCCGGTTGTTCCGAAAGACCAGGCCAGGATCAGGGTACAGTTGTCAGCGGCACATGAAAAACACCACCTGGACAAGGCCATTGCGGCATTTACCAAGGTTGGGCTTGAATTGGGTGTCATCAAGCAAGCTGTAGATGAACAGGCATTGGGAAAATAAATTGGATCAGGGCAGAAAATTTTCTGCCCCTACAGGGTTCCAATACATCGTATGTCGTACATCTGCCCTATTTCCTCGGCATGATCAGGCTGTCGGCAGGATAAACCGCCTGCATGCTGTCGCGCATAGCCTTGGTCCAGTTGACGATGATTTCTCTTTGACTGGCGTCAAGTTTTGCATCACGGTGCAGCCATGTATAGGATTCTAAAGGCATGGCTTCCACTGATACGAGTTCATCAATCTCTTCCAGTTTATGGAATTGCCTGTTAGGCCTGTAAGCCGAGAATTCATTGAAATTAAGTCGCTTTTTACCATCTACAATATGACCGTTGAGCCACCATGCCGCTGGCTGGATAAACCCGTACCAGGGATATTCCGTCTTATTGCTGTGGCAATCATAACAGGCTGTTCTCAGTATTACATGTACACGTCCAGGTACTGCAAACTTTTTTGAAATATCGTTGGTAATATTGCCTCCCCTATTCTTATCAGGTTGAAAAAACTGTAAGATAATAAACACAAACAATAAGAACCAAAGTATCTTCCTGAATATTTTTTTCTTGTTTCCCATGGGCCAAAAATAAGAAATTCCGAACATAAAAACTGACGGAGGTCAGTAAAAATCTTCTTAAATTCTTTTTAATTTCGAACATTTTATTTGTGGAAACAATTATTACCATACCTAGAGTGGAAGGCGAAACAGAAGTTGATTTTGTTCAGAGGGTAAGTGATGCCGTTGATGAACAAGGGTGCATGCTCATCAAAATACTTGGTTCACGGTTAGCTGTAATGAAAATCAAATCCAATGGTGAAATTGTTCAGGCTGAGGCAGAATTTTTGTCAAACCAAATCGAGGTCGAAGTCGAGATAGAATGTAAATAATCGAATTCCCTGAATGGCTTAACTCCATGCAGGCATCAATCCCAGTAATTATCCATATCTGTATTCTCGACCTTCATATCGCCACGCAATATCCTGAATCTTTTGCGGGCCTCGTTAGCGAACAGGCTACCGGTATAGTTCAAAATAATATTCTCGTACATCTTTTTTGCCTTGGCAGTATCGTTGAGCTTAAATTCGTAAAGATGTGCAAGGTTTATCAATGCATTGTCAGCAAGGATATCGTAACCAAAGTCACGGATGATCTTTAAATAAAAAATTTCAGCATCGAAGTACTTTTCCTGCTTTTCGGCAATAATGGCCTTGGCGTAATAGATCTCGTCGATCAGGGTATGTCCCGGGAACTGCATGGGAATCTCATCCAATAGAACAGAAGCTTCAGTCAACTGGTTCTGGAATATCAGCAGGTCGGCCCTGGCATATAGTTTCAAGGCTTCTTCATTGCTGTCAAGACCAATATTGTCCTGGATGATCAGCCAGAGTTTCATTGCGTTGTTGCTGATAAGCTGGGTAGTAGCATCCTTCAAGACATCCAACTGCGCCTGGCTCCATTCAAATTCACCCCTGAAATAACAGAGTCTCGCATACCTGAATTTGGCTTCCTGACCCAGGGCATCGGTATTATAGGTCTTCTCTACCTGCTTGTAAAGGAGATCGGCTTCCCAGGTCTCGCCGATAATAAGTTGCGCATCTCCCAGGTCAAGCTTGCTCTCCGCCACCAGCTTGGGATTCACACCAGGTATGGCAAGTATCTTATTCAACTGGTCTATGCCTTTTTTGGGTTCGTGGAGGTAATAGATATAGAGCTCTGCCAGTTCCTTCATCTGTTGTGCGGTCTGCCAGTTAATGCCATTCGTATTCAGGAACAACAGGAATTCAGTTTCGAGTGACTTCAGGTTCTCAATCGGAGCGCCGTTCCTCGCCTTGACCTGCAACATACCGCAATTCAACATCCCCTGCTGAGCCTGGTAATAATATTTTTTATCAGACCCCATGGCCATGACATATTCAAAACATTTGACGGCCATTTCGTATTCCTCATTATTGACGAGGATATAAGTCAATTCAAGGACCTTGCGCCCATCTTCCTTTAAACGTTTATCTACCGCCTTGGTCTGAATGAAAGCCCCGTTCCAGTCCTTCTGTTGTGTAAAGGCCCAAACCAGCAATTCATTATATGCGAGGTTATCAGGTTTTTTCTGCAATTTCAGCAGGACTACGCCTGACAGGACATTATAATCACTCCTGTGTTTATAGGAAATCACGAACCTGTTTTTCACTTCCTGCATCAGGTATTCATTTTCGCCGGCGATATTCACCAGTTCACCTGTTGCCTCGGAAGACTTGTTGATAAAGAAATACAACTCACTCAGGTTAAACGCGAATAACTGCTCATCATGCAGGTCCCTGCGCGCATTCAGGTAGGTCTGTATAGCCTGCTCATAAAATCTTCTTTTCATGAACCCGTTGGCCAGGTTATCCGCTTCTTCTTCCGACCTGAGCCTGATCTTCAGCAGTTCGCTGAATGTCTGATCCCTTTTATCCTTGAGTTCCTGAAGGTGGTACAAATAAGCCTTGTCAACCCGGTAGCCATAAAGACCCTCAAATTTCCTGATTCTTTTATCGACAAGTTTCTCGGCGTTTTTAAAATCCTTCAAAAGAATATAACACTGCAATAGGTTATCGTAATAATAGATTGATTCCTGCTGTTTCCTGGCAAGGTCCTCATAGATATCAGCGGCCTTCGCATATTCCTTGTCGGAAAAATACTGGGCTGCTAGTTTTTCATCATTATTCTGGGCAAAAACATTCAGTGTAATGAAACACAGTAAGAATAAACACAGGCGGAACATTATTATTACAAATTTAACACAATAACGATAAAAATACAACGAAAATTTTACTTCTTTGTAAAAAAAACTATTTTTGCCAATAATTAAACTGAACAATCGTACGAAATGAAAACATATAAAGTAATCGGAATCATGTCTGGCTCCTCCATGGATGGGATAGACCTCGCGTTATGCAACATAACGTCAGACAATGGGAGTTACTCCTACACCATTGACCAATGTCATACGTATGACTATTCGGAGACATGGCGACTGAGACTCTCACAGATACGCAAAGCCGATTCACTGGCATATGCCAAGACAGACGTGTTTTACGGCCATTACCTGGGTCAGCTTGTGAACCAGTTTATCAAGGACAATGACCTGAAGGTTGACCTGGTGGCTTCACACGGACATACGGTTTTTCACTACCCCGAGGAAATGATCACCAGGCAAGTCGGTGACGGGGCCTCACTTTCAGCCATATGCCACCTCCCGGTGGTCAATGATTTCAGGAGCATGGATGTGGCTAAAAAAGGTCAGGGCGCTCCATTGGTAGCCATAGGTGACCAAATGTTCTTCAACGATTATGATTTCTGCCTTAACCTGGGCGGATTTGGCAATATTTCCGGAAAAATAGGTGAATACCGCGTGTCTTTTGACATCTGCCCGGCCAATATCCTGCTGAACAGGGTGGCCAGGGACCTGGAACTGGAATACGACCACAACGGAGAAATTGCGTCTCGGGGATCCATCAATTACGAACTGCTGGAACAACTTAACAATATCGATTATTATGCCATGCCATTCCCAAAATCACTGAACAGGGACTGGATCAACAATGAATTATGGCAAATCGTGAAGGACGGCGAAAAACTGACACCCGAGGACAAGATGAAAACCTTTGTAGACCATATCGGCATACAGATCTCAAAAAGCATTGATTACCTGAGCGCCAAACACGCAAAGGGCAAAAGGGTGCTTGTGACAGGTGGCGGCGCTTTCAATGCCACACTGATGGACCATATCAAGACCCATAGTGAGGCAGAATTTATCGTACCGGACAGCAAACTCGTAAAATTCAAGGAAGCCCTGATCTTTGCACTGATGGGTGTTATGAGGGTTGAAAACAGGCCAAATATCATAAAAACATTTACAGGTGCCAAGTCTGACAGCGTCAGCGGCAGTCTTAACGGAGATTTTTCCGGCTTGATTTGATCAAAAATAATTAGTTATTCTCATTTTTTTTTAATACCTTCGTCTATTCTAAAAATCGAGTCATGTTGAAACGAATACCCCGCACCATTTGTTTTATGCTGCTCTGCAGCTTTTTATTTAACAGTTGCAAGAAGGAAAAAAAGGAAATCGTACTCGAATACCCCTACCTTTTCTTCAATAACATGGAGATCGACTGGTACAATGTCGATACTTTTGTTGAACGCGAAACCTTTGATTTCCCTACTTCACTGGATGGTGAACTTGCGAGGAACAATACTTCCAAGGAAAAGATAACCTCAGCTAAACTCGTATTAATGCGTATACAGGTTCCTGACTATGCAATTGGGGATACAAGCAAATATGGCAGCTTACATGACATCGCAGAAATAAAACTAGACATCAAGAAAGATGGGGTAGGCCAGCAGATGGTGGCTAAAAAATTCATACCTGACGCGTTTACAAAAGCGATCAACATGGACCTCGAATTTGTTGAAGCCAAGGAATACCTGAAGAGGGACAATTTCAGGCTGGTGATCAAGTACAAGAAACGCAGGCCCATACTTCATGAAATACCATTGATCATATCGATCAAGTTTATTATTACTGCTGACCCTCTTTAAGTGGCTATGGTTCGAGAGCCTCACCATGCAAAACCGGTAATCGGTGGGCAGCCAATGGGCAGCCGGTAGGAACCTGCAATATCTTTATTTTAAACCAAGGGTTTATTGTGCTCGTACACAGTTCAAAAGCAGCATACAACATGGTTTCTTTTTGACAAAAAATTTATTAGGTGTGGTTATTTGGGAATAATTGAATATTATTGCCCTTTAATTTTAAAATACATTATGGATATTATCAATGAAAGTAACACAGTAAAAAAAGGACATC
>JANWHK010000118.1 GCA_025450395.1 Bacteroidia bacterium | reverse complement strand
ATGGCAATATCGCTGAATTTATTGATATCATATTCAAATCCGGCCACACCGTGCCAGGCCAGTTGCAGCCTGCTGGTCACCGGCTTCCCGTCAAATGTTTTCTGCAGGTTATCAGGACCTGACAGGAACCCGTAGAACAGGTTCACCACATCCCTGTCACTGAAGGCTGATAAAAGGTTCTGTGAATATTTACCGGCAGCTGCCTTGAACGTTAGTTTGTTTGTAATGGCATATTTTCCGTTAATCCGTGGTTCAAGCGAAGCGTTACCAAGGGAAGCGTAATACTGTATCCGAATGCCACCCTCCAATGCAAAACGTTTCCTTACAAATTTATAAAGCAAAAAACCACATAGCTCTGTGGTAAACTCTTCCTGTGAAATCTGGCGGTTATTAGAATTAAAGATATTAAACTTCGTACTGAAAGCATTGATTTCAAAACCGTACTTAACCTCATCCTTGAAATTATATGAAACGGCAGAAACGCCGATATTAAGTCCATTGATCTCACTTTTCCTGGGTTTATTATCGGTTTCCTGCTGCTCGATCTCATAACCTGAATAGGTCAGGAAGCCATCTATCTTCGACTGTTTGCCTTCAGGTATCAATGAAAACCGGGTACCAAACCCTACCTGGTTCCAATGATATTTTGTGGAACCTGGAAAATCGACTTTATCCCTGAAATTAAAACCAAACAGTTTGAGATTGCTGCCATTAGGTGAGTTGAAGGTAACCTTTCCATACACATCGTTGAAACTATACGGCAACTTGTCCGGATCGGCATACCGGTAAAAAAGTCTTGAACTCTTGTCCAGGTATGAATTTTTTATGGACAGTATAAAACTGCTGCTGCCTCTTCCTGGAATAAATTTTTTGAGGGGACCTTCCAGGGATAACTTTCCCAAAAAAGGACTGACCGCTACATTGCCCGCTAAGCGGTTTCTGTTACCATCACGGGTCTTGACATCAATAATGGCAGATACCCTGCCTCCATATTCCACACCAAAACCTGCACTGTACACATCGGCGGATTTCATGAGGTCTACATCAAATACAGAAAACAAACCTATGGAGTGAAAAGGGTTGTAAATGGTCATCCCGTCAAGTATGATCTTATTCATCACAGGACTGCCTCCCCTGATATACAACTGCCCACCCTGGTCACCGCTAAATACGACACCGGGCAATATCTGCAGGTACTGCACAAGGTCAGGCGTACCGCCTATGGTTGGTATCTTTGTAAGTTGTTTGGGGGTAATCCTTGTAGTACCGATATCAATATCCTCCTTTTTCTTCTTTTTCTTTTCGGTGATTTTAGCTGCACTGAAGGTCACGATTGACTGGTTGATGAAGAAATTAATGACAATCACCTTACCAGGGACAATTACCACCTTGATGGAATCCATGTCATAAGTTCCATCGCCCCCGGCCTTGAGGTAATATGTTCCGGCAGGAATACCTGTAATGATATAATAACCTTCAACATTTGAATTGGTGTTGTATGAATGCCCCGATACCACCACCGGGATATTATCCAGTTCTATACCGGTTTTGGAATCCTTTACATACCCCTTGACAGAACCTGTTTGAGAATAACTGTTGAGAAAAAAAAACGGCAATAAAAACAAAAACGTAAAGCGAAAAAACATAGATGCAAACTTAAAGATTTTTTCAAATAGTTTTCAAATATCTTTTGTAGATAAAAATATAGGTTAGCATGGATGCCAGCAACCCGCAACTCCAGGATAAACAAGCCCCTTTAAGTCCATATCCGGGTATGAGTAAAACGGAAACCACAAGGCCTGTGACAAGGCCTATAATATTGGACTGCAATATTGTTTTAAACTGGTTCTTTGCATGCAGGAAATGGTTGATAATATTTGAAATACTGAAACACAGGACACCGGGAGCCAGGTAAATGAACAAGGTATCCATTTCACTGAAATCATCCGAAAACAGCCAGACCCAGAATTCACGTGGCAACAAGATCAATATGATCATTAATCCTAAACTACCGATAAAGTTAATGAACATAAACTTGTTCGTAAGGGTTATATGAGACTTTTTATCCTCGGTATTCAAGATCTTCATATGTTGCATCTGTCCCATGCTATGTCCGAGTATCCATATAGATTCAGCAATGATGACCACATTATTGTATATACCCAATGAAGCTTCATTCATCAATAAAACTATGATGAAAAAATTAATCCTGTAATTTAGGAACTGGACGGCATGCCCGCCTTGCACCCAGGCACCCTGTTGCAGTATTTGCTTTTCAAAAACAAATGGCCCGGGAACAGGTTTGAGCTGACCCCTCAGCAAGATGAACGACAAAAGGGAACTGATGCCCAGGGCAATGAACATGGCAAGCGGGTAAGCACTGATCCCAAGGCTTGTCTGAAAAAACAGCAGGCCAAAACCAAGCAGCAATAATAAAGGCAAAGTAACCATCACCAGGTTGCGTTGGTTGACCTTTCTACTTCCCATCAATAAGAGGCTGTTGATATTGACAAACGAATACAGGAAAGCGGCTAAAGGCACCAGGAAAATATAGCTGACCCGGTCAAAGAAAGCAAGCGGGATATAACTCAGCAGGCAAATAAAAAACACCCATACCAGGCTGCTTAACCACAACCTGCGCTGGGGTATTTCGTATGATAAATTAATAATGGCAGAATTCCCCCCGAAATCACAAAACAACTGCAGGAAGGCTATCAGTGAAACCATCAGGCTGATAATACCCCTTCCCTCTGCGCCAAGGTTTCTTGATATGATAATAACCACCACCAGGCCAAGTACAGAGACCATGACCTTGGAAAAAAAAGTACTGAATATTCCTTTGGTGATCGAATTCATGGAGAAATAATGAATAATGAACAATGAATAATGAATAATGAACGGGCTGTTTTCAATTCATAGTTCATAACTCATAATTGCTTTAAATATTATTGGTCTTATAGCCTTTTGAAATTAAAAACGCCTTGATTTTTTGCACCTGGTCACCTTGGATCAGCATTTCACCATCCACAATGCTTCCGCCGGTACCGCAGTGATTCTTGAGATTTTTGCAAAGCGTTTCCAAATCCTCCGGCTTGCCAATGAAACCTTTGACTAACGTAGCTTTTTTGCCTCCCCTTTGCTTGGTTTCCAACCTGATATTCAGCTTTTGCTGCTGGGGTGGCAGCGTTTCAGCGTCTTCAGTCCCATTGTCAAATTCAAACCCTGAGTCTGTACTGTACATCAGGCCATCTGTTTCTCTTTTGATCTTTTTAGCCATTGCTTAAAATTCTTAAACTTGAAGGTTCAATATTAATGTTTATTTCCTTACCGAGCCATAAGGGTTCGCCATCCACATGCACCGGTCCGTCATGGTCTCTTTTGACAAGAAAATCTGTTCCGGAAAAAGTGAGACTGTTTTTATTCTGGTGTAATTTGCCTGCCATCAGGCTTTTCAGGATCAGGAAAAAATCGATCACATCGAATTTTTTTATCACCACCACGTTCAACACCCCGTCATCAGGCAAGGCTCCGGAGTGAAGCACCACATTGTTCCCCCACTGCGTTGCATTCGCAAAACTCACCATAAAAGCCCTGCCCTGCCATACCAGTTTGTCTTTACTGAATAAAGCATATTGTTTACTTTTATAATTAAGGTTCCTGAGTATTGTCTTCGTGTATCCCATCAATCCCCTTTTTTTCACATCGGCAAACAAGCTGCTGATATGAGCGTCAAATCCTATACCGCCTACATTCACCATACAATGGCGGTTGATCCAGACCGTATCAATTTCCACAGGTGTCAGCTTGCCCAGGCAAGTGATGGCGGCTTCAGTTTGCATAGGGATCTTGAAGTGCCGCGCAAAACCATTGCCTGAACCAAGCGGGATAATGCCGAGTGAAATACCTGTGTTGACCAGTCTTGAAGCGATCTGGTTGATGGTGCCGTCCCCTCCTGCACCCAATACAATATCCGCTTTTTCCAATATGGCTTTTTCCGTGAGCAATATCACATCATCCGCTTTTTCGGTCGGCCATACTTCCACATCAAAAAGTGTTTTGTCTATCAGGCGATGTATGGTTTCCGGTAGATTTTTTGTTTTCCTGCGACCTGAAAACGGGTTGTAAATGACGATCACCTTTTTCATTCCCCGACAATTACACTACCTGTTAAATGCATATTGAATGATATTGGCGCCCATTTTCAAGGCCTGCAGCCTTTTTTCCTCAGGGTCATTATAGACCGACTGATCTTCCCATCCATTGCCAAGGTCACATTCGTAAGTAAAAAAACAGACCAGTTTGCCTTCATATATCAGTCCGAATCCCTGCGGAGGCTTGCCGTCATGTTCGTGTATCTTTGGCAGACCGTTGTTGAACTGGTAGGCCTGGTGGTATATGGGATGTGTATGTGGCAATTCAATAAAGTCCAACTCAGGAAATACACGTTTCATCTGTGGAACAATGAAGGGTTTCAAGCCATAGTTGTCATCGATGTGCAGGAATCCTCCGGATTGAAGATATTTTCTCAGGTTTTCAACTTCAGAGTCTGTAAATATCACGTTGCCGTGACCGGTGAGGTATATCCAGGGGTAATTAAATATTTCAGGTGAACCCACTTCTACAATGGCATCAGAAGGATTGATGTTTGTATTGATATTATTGTTGCAGAAAGTCACGAGGTTGGGTAAGGCAGTCTTGTTGGCATACCAGTCTCCTCCCCCTTTGTATTTCATTTTGGCGATCCTGAAACCATAATCTGTGGTGGCGGAGAAAAAAAGGACAAATATGCCCGATAATATGAGTAACCTATACATTGAGTTCACAATTTTAACTTTTTATCCTTGAAAAATAAAATTTATTGGTTATTATTGGTTACCCATCATGTCAAATTCCGTCAAACCTTCATAACGTATCCACTTGCCTTTCTTTTTAAGCATGTAATAGTCAATGCGCCCGTCAGGGATATAATATTGCCTTAAACCTGTCTTTTCAGGATTTGAGGGCACCAGGTTGGAAAAGGTGATCATTTTCTTGTCTTTCTCAAACCTCAGCAGCATGGTAGAAGCATCGGCATAGTCAAAAAACACCCTGTACTGAGGTGTATAATCCTTGTCGGAACTGTAGAATACCGGAGCCCCGATATGCAGTTCACCTTCCTTGTCCACCCATAATACATCGATGACCTTGCGGTTGTTAAAACTGTTCTTTCCGTTCAAACCGAGCACACAATAATAATCCTTCCCCTTCTTTTTGAAATCATACATCTGGTAATACAGTGCGCCTGGCCAAAAATCAACGGGATAATCCGTGTAGAGTGAATCTGTATTCGCCTCTATTTTATCCTGCAGCCAATAGGTATTGGTAGTCGCGCCAGATTTCTTACGGTACAAGACCACACAATAGTTGTTGTATTCCTCTTTGTCGTTGACATACACCCAGCTGATGACCTTCATCTTCTTATCATCAGACAATAACACTGAAACGGTTTGTTTGATTGAATCCAGCTCGACATCAAAAGCATTTTCCTCTTCGATCACCGATTTCAGCAACTGTTTAAAAGAATCATTATACGTGAAGCGCAGTCCTTCTATTTTACAATACCTTAAACTGTCCGAATATTTTTTCAGCAGGTGCATCGGATCCTGGGCATAAGCGTTCAAAACAATAAAACCTGAAAAAACAAGGATGGCAATCTGTTTCAAACGATCATTCATATCTTATATTAAATAAAAATAGTGCCAAATATTGTGCAGGTACATAATTCAGGGTTTAACAGGCAACCTTTATTGAGCTTCCCCAATCCCGGGCGCAAGGACTTAGCGTTACAGAAGCTCAATCACCATGGCGCTTGCACCTCCACCACCATTACAAATGGCAGCACCACCCAGCTTGGCCTTGTTCTGTTTCAGCACATTGATAAGTGTAACAATGATCCTGGCTCCGCTGGCACCCAATGGGTGACCCAATGAAACCGCACCACCATTGACATTCACTTTCTCAGGATCAAGCTCCAACAGCTTATTGTTCACCATTCCCACAACAGAGAAAGCTTCATTAAACTCAAAAAACTCTATATCCGTCATCGATACACCCGCATTTGCAGCAGCCTTAGGCATAGCCTTGCTAGGCGCAGTTGTGAACCATTCCGGCTCGTGTTCCGCGTCGGCAAATCCCCTGATCTTCGCGATCGGTTTCAGGCCAAGAGCTTCCATTTTTTCCTTGCTCATCAATATCACCGCCGCTGCGCCGTCATTCATGGTGCTGGCATTCGCCGCGGTAACTGTACCATCTTTGTTAAAAGCAGGTTTCAGTCCCGGTATCTTATCGAAATTCACATTCTTGTATTCCTCATCATGTTCGAAAACCGTCACATTGCCTTTTTTATCTGTAATTTCCACAGGCACGACCTCATCCTTGAACTTATTTTCCTGCCAGGCCTTTGCAGATCTCTTATAGGAGTTGATGGCAAATGCATCCTGTTCTTCCCTTGTAAAATTATATTCCTTCGCACATAGATCGGCGCACCAGCCCATCATCTGCTTGTTATAGGCATCCTGCAAGCCATCGTTGGCAAGACCGTCTATCATTGCCACATTACCGTATTTGTATCCAGTGCGGCTATTCATCATATAATGCGGCACCAGGCTCATGCTTTCCATACCACCAGCCACCACCACGTCTGCCATACCGGTCATGATCTGTTGCGCGCCAAGAGAAATGGACTTCATGCCACTCGCGCATACCTTGTTGATGGTAGTACACAGGACCGTGTTGGATAAACCGGCAAACTTGGCAGCCTGCCTGGCCGGTGCCTGACCTAAACCAGCCTGTAAAACGCTGCCGAAATACACCTCCTGGACTTGTTCAGGAGCAAGGTTTATTTTAGCCAAAGCGCCTTTAATGGCAGTAGCTCCCAATTGAGTGGCAGGTACAGTGGACAATGAACCCATAAAACTGCCAATGGCTGTTCTCACTGCAGAAACGATATATACTTCTTTCATTTTGTGATTAATAAAAAATTTTTGCGCGAAATTAATATTTTTTTCGCACTAAATAAGGTTATTATTTCAACCCAATTAGAATTTTCTCCTCCAGAAGTCTGTGGATTTTATCATCAACAAATTTTTTCCATTCAATTTTTCCTTCAATGATCTGGTTTCTGATTTCTGTCGCAGATATATTCGCGATGTTTGATTCCACCTTTATTTCATTGACATTATATCCAACTCCCCTTCCATAATTCACGGATTCAATATCCGGAATGATCATGATCTTGACAAGTGGATTATTTTCATAAACTTTTTCCCAAAGCTCTTTAACATCTTGCGCGCCAAGCGGGTTATTCGCGTCGGGAACTATATCCCTTATCGCGATTAATACCGGTTTACCAGCATCTAAAAAGGTGTTGAAAATATACATGTGTCCCAAATGTGGACTTTGATACCGGCCGATAAATAAATTATATTTCATTTTTTTATAAAATTTAAGATCAAGTCTGAACAATCACTGACAGTCATTTTTGTCGTGTCAAGTATTATTTCAGGATTCAAAGGGGGGTAATAAGGTGCTGAAATTCCTGTAAAATCTTTAATTTCACCTGATTGGGCTTTTTTGTATAACCCTTTTGTATCACGACTGATACAAGTATCGATATCTGTCGCCACATAAACTTCAATAAAATTAACGCACATTTGCCTGACGTCATTTCTTATGTCATCGTATGGAGAAATCAATGAAACGATCACTACATTACCTTGCTTCTCAAATAAGGATGCTATATAACCGACATTCAGGTTATGCTTCTTTCTCGAATCTTCATCAAAGCCGTGTTGCTTAATTGCATGCCTGATCTCATCCCCATCCAAAATTACCGGTACAATAGATTTTTCTTTTAGTTTAAGCATCAGGCTATTCGCAATGGTGGTTTTCCCCGAACCACTTAAACCTGTCAACCAGATCACTGCCGGTTCAACTTTAAAGCCATTAAACCTATGCCAAATCCTGTCAAAGAAATAATATGAGAATATTTTTACAAGCGTATCTGCCAAACTGATTGAAACTGCTGCAAACAAGCTTCCTGTTAATAAAAAGGAAATCAGGAAAGTTATAAAAGACGAGTATAACCTGTAAATGATGGATTTAAAAAGACAAGATCTATTTATCATGATTGTAAGGTATTTCAGGAAGACTATTTAACTCAGCCATGTTCTCTTCTATCCATTTTACTTTTTCTGTATCAAATTCATATGCATATGTCTTATAGCTTTGTGATTTTTCCAGATAGTCCTTAAAATTATTTTCAACAGCGCTGAATCCCGGTAAACCCAGGTTTCCATAAACCTCTTTCAATACAGCCATCGGATCACTTTTAAGCCGGTCATAACTGATTTCATAAAGATTACCCCTGTCCAATATATTCTTGTCTTCCTGGTATTGTTTAAGTACATTACGCATGGTCTGGATAATCACAATGTCCAATTGGGCACTGTCAATTTTCTGTAAGGAGAATTGCCTCATATTCTGCTCCCATAATTTACGATGAGAATAATATAATTCAACCGGGTTCCTGCTAATATGAATAAATTTTGCATCCGGAAACAGCTTTAACAATAGCTTTATGCGTGCAGTATTCGGAGGACTTTTAAGCAGAAGCCTTTTGCCTTTGTATTTATAACTTATCTTCTTTAAAAAATATAGATAATCCGCGGTGAAATCCGATTCTCTTTTGGAATCCACTCCGGTAAAGTACATGGTTTTTGAAAACAGTGACAATGCCTTTTCAGGAAATGAGTAAGCCCAATAAGCGGACTGCCTGGAATTCATATTTAACAAAGCCGTATCTTCTTCACAAGGGTAATCAAAATCAAATTCCACATTATTAAAATAAGGGATTTTCAAACCTTTATACTTAGCTAACTTATTGAGCAAAGGTTTCATGCGGTTTTCAGTCCATAAAAATGACGTGGGAAATATGGCATTGTAAAAATTAACATAGCCAAATTGACGGTCCTGACTTAACAACCCATGAAGGAAAGTAGTTCCACTTCTCCAGTGACCTAAAATAAAAACAGGGGAAGTATGAATTTCCTGTTTCCTGATCTTTCTTCCGAACACCAGGTTTTCCATCCATTTGAAGGGAAGGGAAAACAGATTTATCAAAAGATAGAACAACAAGCGTGGCACCCGTGATAATGGAATGGGAAGATTGAGAATAATAATATTAAGAAGCTTCATACCTTGATATTTTTAGGTTTATAGAAAATGTGGGATATTTTCATCCATTTTGTGCTAATGATAAAAACGAGGTAAAAATGAACGAGCATTGCAAGGTCAAATACCAGGATATACCAAGGCCATTTTCCAATCACCAAAGGGTTATCCGCGATGGGTTTTTCCGCCAGATACATATAATTGGAGCCCAGGGTCCAATTTATCAATCCAATGACCGGAAGACATAATTGTGTTACAAAAAATATCCTGAGCCATGATTTATCGGTAAGTCGCATGTTTAATACCACCATGAGAAACAAGGGCGCCAGCACGAGATTGGTATGCAGAAAATAATATTCAAACATCAGCCAGCCATCTTCACCCGTATGCAGAAGTTCCGGTGTAAGAATGGAGTGAATCCCTCCCGGAATGCCCCAATAACCAAGCAGTTCAAAAGACCGTTGCCTTGGCCATATCAGGACCACTCCGGCAACAATCTCTGTAAGCGTACACAAATGCAGGGGCAATGAATTCTGCAAGCTCCACCCGCCGATAGAAACGAGATAAGGATGAATCAGGATTGCAGCTAATAGACAACTGATCCCCAAACTGATCCTTAAATATTTTTTTCCGTTTTCACTTAATCTCAAACCAATCATCAAAACCAGGCAAATTGTGGCAATACTCAAAATGGTTTTTATAAACCATTCAGTTGAAAACAATTCTATTGTGCTATGTTGGTTCATGAATAGTAATTTTTACGTATGATAAATTCAAAAAATGCCGAAGGCACTATGCGTTTCAGGAATGGTACCACTCTCTGCATCTTATGACCCGCGGTATAGCGCACACCAGGTCGTCGCATGCACATTATGTTCTCAATCAACCTGGCAATATCTATGGCATTCGCGCCGGTACTTTCATCCAAAGTCACTTTTTTCATTGTTGTTTCAAAATTCCCTGCATAAAAAGGATCTTTCACTGTCAATGGATCAATGGTTCTGTTTTGGGTAATGGCAGTCTTAAAATCTCCGGGCTCAACGAGAACAACATGAACACCGGAATGATGTGTTTCCATTCGCAAACTTTCACATAAGCCTTCGAGGGCAAATTTTGAGGCGCAATAGATACCCTGAAAAGGAAGCCCGGTAACACCCGCGATAGAAGAAATACAAATAAGCAATCCGCTTTTCCGTTTTTTCATTCCTGGCAGAATACTTCGGATCATGTTCAGGTACCCGAAAAAATTGCAGTCAAATAATTCCAGAACCCTTTGATGATCGATATGTTCAATAGCCCCGGCAACATGAATTCCCGCGTTATTGATAAGCACATCGATCCTTTTCTCTTTTTCGAGTATTTGTGAGACCAATGATTGTACCGCAGGTTCATTCCTGACATCGACCGGGTAATATGTGAATTCAGTGGTCTTAAAATCCGGGTTCCTGCCAATCCCATAAACCAGGTTCCCCCTGGAGGATAAATATTCAGCACAGGTCAATCCGATTCCTGAACTGGCACCCGTAATCAAGATAACTTTCTTCTGTGGATTCATGATTTATATTTTAATCTTTACAAAGTTGGTCTAAAGTTTCGACCAGCAATTTGATCTGTGCTTTCGTATGCTCACACATTAAAGTAACACGCAGACGGGCTTTCCCCTTTGGAACGGCAGGCCACCTGATATCGGGGATAAAGAATCCCTTTTCATAGAGTTGTTTTGATATTTTGATCGTTTTCATTTCATCCCCTATCATGACAGGAATAATAGGTGTCCTGAAAGTTTTGTTAAGTGGAATGGATGTACCAATTGTCAATTCATGGAAATAATCGATATTACTGAAAAGCTGATGACGCAGCGAACTATCCCTTTGCAGAACCCTTACCGCCTGAGAAAGGCCTGCAGCTACAGAAGGCGGCATGGCAGCAGAGAAGATATAAGGACGTGAAGTAACCCGCAACAGTTTACAAATGCTTTTGCTACCTGAAATGAACCCGCCTACGGCACCAAAAACTTTGTTCAGGGTTCCTACTTCCAGGTCAATCTCCTTTTGTAAATTGAAGTATTCCGCTGTTCCACCACCATTTTCTCCCAATATCCCGGTTCCATGCGCGTCATCAACAATAATGAACGCTTCATGTTCTCTTGCCAACTGAACAATATCAGGCAAAGGAGCAATATCCCCATCCATGCTAAAGACTCCATCTGTAATGATGATTTTCCTGGCATCGGTGTGCTGTTTCAGTTTTTTTGACAAATCATCCATGTCCGTATGGTTATAAATGAGACATTTAGCACCGGCAATTTTGCATGCGTCAATGATGCTGGCATGATTCAGCTCATCACTGAAAACAACCGTTTCCTTATTGAAATATTTCAATAGCATCCTGGCCATTTCTTTGGGAACCCCGGCCAGCGGACTGGCAATTACAGTGATCGCGGCAATATTGGCAAGGTAGCCCGAGGAAAAAACAAGAGAATCCTCTGTTCCTTTCAAAGCAGACAGATCCCTTTCCAATTGCAGGTGAATATCGTTAGTTCCTGAAACCAACCTGGACCCTCCTGAACCTGTGCCAAATTCATTCAACGCTTCTGAGGCTGCTTTCATTACCTCCGGATGCGTTGCCAGGTTGAGATAATTGTTGGAACAGAACATCATCAGTTCTCGATTGTCAATCTGAACCAATGGCTTCTGGGAAGAAGACAAGGATCTTATTTCCGGATAAAGTCCGGTTTCTTCGATGAACAGCAGCAAATCATTGAGTGTATTCATGAGTTTATAATTTTATTTTTTTCTTCAATCTCTTTTATGGAATAGAAATTTTTCTCGGATATAGGTTTATATGTATTCATCCATTTGTCCCAGACGTTAAAATATAAACCGAAATTCCCATTTGCCCGCTGGTGATGATAATCATGATATACAGGGGTATTACTAATGCGCCCGAACCAGCTTTTTTTGAACCATACCGGAAAAAATTCATATCCTGAATGTCCTATCATATTCACTATCAGATTGTAGACGGCAAAAATGAAAATCACAGAGGTATGCATCGGGATTATGCAAGGCAGGATTGGCAGGATAGCTGCCTGAATGACCGCCTCAACCGGATGAAATGAAAAAGCGGTATATGTGGAAGGCTGGTGTGAAAGGTGATGTGTCGCATGGACTCTCCGCATTAAAAAAGGTAAATGAAGGAGACGGTGTGTCCAGTAAAAATAAAAATCCTGAGCGATCAATACCAGAATCAGGGAAAACGGATAATATATAATTTTGTATGGATCAATTGTGGTATAAAGCTGTGTTTCCCCGGAATCATGCATCCAGTATAACAGGCAAGTGGCAGCTGAAAATATTAAACATGAAATAAACGAATAAAATACTTCCCTTTTGAAATGATGATCCTTAAAACCCGTGTCTTGAATTTTAAATACATGTTTTGATTTACTTAAAGACTTGAAAATGCTATCCAATATTAAGGCAAGCATAAAATACCCGCCAACCCACCCGATTGTAATTAAAACAAACACTATTGGCAAATTGTCTTTCATTTTGGTCCGGGTTTAAATATTATTGTGGCAGATTTTGTTGGTACAAAGGACTATCATTTTCTAATTAAACGATTACGGACATTTAGTTCAATCTGATTTAGAGTTGTACTTTATACTTAATTTTACATGGCTGCAAGGTAAACAATAAAATTATTATCGTTTTTCCATATTTAATTTAATGCAATTTGCATTAAATCATAAAACCTGATGCTGTTATTATTGAAAAAAAGTAAAACTATTTTCAATAAAATGGAATTGTTCCTGTTCCCCTACATTGCACAACCCATGATAAAGGTTTAATTTGCGGGCCTGAATGAAGTATTACATCATTGCCGGTGAACCCAGCGGAGACCTGCACGGGGCCAACCTGATAAAACATATACATTTGCACGATGCCGGGGCTGAAATCCGTTTCTGGGGTGGCGACCTGATGCTGGCCGAAGGTGGTACCATGGTGAAACACTACCGAGAAACCGCTTTTATGGGTATCAGCGACATCATCAGCAACCTTGGAAAAATAATAGGTTTCATTAAATTCTGCAAAAAGGATATCCTGGATTTTAAACCCGATGCATTGATCCTGATAGATTACCCCGGCTTTAACCTGAAAATCGCAAAATTCGCGAAACAACAGGGTTTCAAAACCCATTATTACATCAGTCCCAAGGTATGGGCCTGGAATAACAAGCGGGCCTGGAAAATCAAGCGGGACATAGATTATCTTTATACCATATTGCCATTTGAAACTGAATTCTACAAACCCTATGGAGTCAAGCCTGATTATGTAGGTAATCCACTCTGTGATGCCATAGACTCCTACCCTTTCAACCCGGATTTCAAGCAGCAAAACAACATTTCAAAACCCATTATCGCCTTGTTGCCTGGCAGCAGGATGAGCGAGCTGAAATTTGTCCTGCCGACTATGCTTTCGGTCGTGGAACATTTCCCTGAATACGAATTTGTATTGGCAGGAGCTGCCCATATCGACGATGCAATCTATAAAGGATACACCGGCGATAAAAACATCAAGCTTGTAAAAGGAAAGACTTATGATGTACTCGCCAATGCGCACGCTGCCCTAGTCTGCAGCGGCACCGCAACCCTTGAAACTGCTCTTTTAAATTGCCCGCAAGTGGTTTGTTACAGGTTCAGCAACCTGAGTTACCAGATTGGTAAACTCGTGATCAAGGTGAAATACATTTCATTGGTCAACCTCATCATGGATAAAAAGATAGTTCCTGAACTTATACAAGTCGATTTTACAGTTGAAAATACGGTAAGGGAATTAAAAGCCATCCTGGATGGAGATGGCAGACAATCCATGTTGAATTCCTATGCAGCCTTGCGGATCAAGGTCGGCAATCCGGGAGCCAGTCAGAGGGCAGCGGAGTTGATTGTGGGGAGAACAAAGAAATAACTCATCCTTTAATCAATCTCCTCAAACACACCAGATGCGAGAACATCACGACCGGTACTATAAATCCGGGCAACCACACAAAAGGAAAATACAATACGGCTACATTGGGTTGATCGAATGCAAGCTGCTGGAACGGGAAAGGTGCTGACAATGCGGCATGTACGACAATGTTCAGCAATAAGGCGATACATATGACATTCCAGAATATCAGTATCACTTTGCCTAATTTGTTCCTGGTGTAACCGTAATATGCTATCAGGGGAGCCGTAAGACCCGCCAAAATATCAAAGTTACGGCCCTCAAAGGTCATCACTTGCGGGACCTGACCCTGTATAAATAACCACAACAAGACTATTTCAACCGGTATCCTGACCACATGCAGGTAAGTTAGCCATTTGACATCAAGGGTATCCATCATCTCCCTTCCCCTGGAAGTTAAAAAAAAGATGATGATGGTAATAAGCATCGGCCCGACCAATAAGGCAAAACGCGGCGGCAGAGTGTTAGTTACAAGATAAAATCCTGAATAACCCGCTATACCCTGTATCAGCAACCAGGTCGTAAATATAGCCATCACCTGTTTGGACTGGTGGCTTGCCCCATAAAATAACAAGAGGGTCAGGAAAGTGGTAAGGACAAAAACGAACGGGATGTAAAATGGAATATTTTCTATCATACTGAATAAGTTTAGAATTGAAAATGGCCTGACAAACTTAATACTATTTGTCATAAATGCAAATTAAAATAGCCCACCGAGTGAACCGTGGGCT
>JANWHK010000117.1 GCA_025450395.1 Bacteroidia bacterium | reverse complement strand
CAGGAGGATACCAATGGATTTAACCTTGTGGAATACCTGCCCGGACTGTTTTACAAGGCCATTAACGATGGCACGCTGACACTTTGGGATTCCCCGAAGAAGCAGATTGCCATTTCACCCGCTGCATTAAAGAATATTGAAAGCAGCAATAATATATCCTTCTCAAGGGTAGAAAATCTTTTCCTGAATGAATTGTGGACCAGTTCAAGGCGGAAAACGGAATTTGTGATCATAGGTTTTTCATTCCTGTCTGAATCTCCGGGTGGCAAGGTGTCGATAGGTTACATTGATGGCTTTGAAGCACTGAAGTTATTAAGCAACAACTACATTCCAACCAATGTGAATGGACCGGCCTTGCTCACTTATCTCGATGCGCTATACAGCCGCCGTTACAATTTCAACCTGCTGCAGTTTGGTGCGAGGGATTTTACCGTCAATCCCGGCTCTTCATTCACCATTAAAAATGATGCTTTTTATTCTAAGAAAAAAGTCAACGGTCTTGTCAAATTACCGAATACCAAGATGGTGACTTATGTCATCGAAAAGAATCCGGGTATGACCAATGACCAGGGTTTGGACTGCATCATGTCAATTGAAAAGTTTATCAATGAGAACAAGGAAATATTATTTGAGCTGGGCGGTGATAAATATTTTGATTACAAAAAACAGGAAGGCAGCAATATCACGATTACCAGGATAGAGGTGATTGAAATATGGGAAAAACAAGGTAACCTTATCCAATACAAACCATACCAGATAAGGATATTCGCGAATAATAAACCTTTGGAGACCATTACATTTACAGAGGTTGCCAAATGGGGCCTGCTGATCAATTTCAAGACCCTGGAAGATGTGCTGATCGAGAAAGGATTCCAGTTCACGATCTACAAATGCAACAAGGACCTTATCCCGAACGATGAAGCGCCGGTATACCTCAAGGCCCTCAGGGAATACAAATGGACCCAGGTGAGCAACTATGTCAAATACTCAAAAAATTAACACAAAACATGTATAAAATCAAATTCGGAACGGACGGCTGGCGCGAAATCATAGCCGACAATTACACGGTTGAGAATGTCAGCAGGGTGGCACACGCAACTGCCAAATGGCTTAAAACTGCCAGCGATAACCATTCCTGCACAGTTGGATATGACTGCAGGTTCGGCGGAAAATTATTTGCGGACACTACCGCAAGGGTTTTGGCCTCACACGGTATCAAGGTATTCCTTTCCAAGGCATTTTGCAGCACCCCGATGATCTCCCTGGCCAATGTCAAACTCAAAACGTTTGCCGGTGTCATCATCACTGCCAGTCACAACCCTCCGAATTACAATGGTTATAAGATCAAGGCCCATTACGGTGGACCTGTTGTGCCTGCTGAAATAGAAAAAGTGGAATCGCTGATAGATTACAAGGAGTCACCGAGTCTGCAATCTTTGGAAGAATACATAAAGGCCGGAATGATTGAATACGCCGACTTCGAAAAGATCTACCTTCAACAGGTGGACGATAAATTTGATGTGGCCAAGTTAAAATCGTATGCGCCGAATTTTGCCTATGATGCCATGTATGGTGCAGGGCAGAATGCCATCAGGAACCTGTTGCCGGATGCCACTTTATTGCATTGCGACTATAATCCCGGATTTAATGGTGTTGCACCCGAACCTATATTAAAAAATCTGCTGGAATTTTCAGAGCTGATCAAAAAGAATGACAGGATTTTGTGTGGACTGGCCACTGACGGTGATGCCGACAGGATTGGTTTTTTTGACAGCAAAGGCAGGTTTGTGGATTCGCACCACCTGATATTGCTGCTGATGCAATACCTGACAAAATACAAGAATTTATCAGGCAAGATCGTCAAGAGTTTCAGTGTTTCCTCCAAGATTGACAAACTCGCGCAACACCTGAAACTTGAAACCATCACGACCAAGATCGGATTCAAGTATATCTGTGAATACATGATCACGGATGATGTGCTGATAGGTGCTGAAGAGAGTGGCGGAATCGCCGTGAAAGGTCATATCCCGGAGCGCGACGGCATCTGGATGGGATTGCTGATACTTGAATTTATGGCTGTCACCGGCAAAAGTGTTGAAGAGCTGATAGATGAGACTTATGCCATCGTTGGCGCATTTGCCGTTGAACGTTATGACCTGCATATTGAGGAGGCTTTGAAACAAAAGATCATTCAGGAATGTAAGGCCAATGGGTATAATAGTTTTGGCAATTACAAGATAGAAAAAGTAGAGGACATGGATGGTTTTAAATTCCACCTTGGCAACGAGGAATGGGTGATGATCAGGCCGAGCGGTACAGAGCCTGTATTGCGCGTATATGCGGAAAGCACCACGTCTGAAAAAGCTTACGCTATCCTGGATGCCTGTAAAGCGGCCATTTTATAATTGACAATGAGAATTCCTGCATTGATATTCATTCTTTTGGCAATGGATGTGAATGCGGGAAATTGTGTAGGTCAGCTAACATCCCCGGATACCATCAATTACCGCAAGCGGCAAAACCTTTGTTACGCTGTCGGTTTCGGCGGAACGGCTGTTGCCCATGCAGGATTATACCAGTTGTGGTACAAGGATTACCCCTCCTCAAAATTCCATTTTTTCAATGACAACGCTGAATGGCTTCAAATCGATAAATTCGGTCATGCCTTTTCTTCTTATTACCTTGGTGTGGCAGGGATAGAAGCGGCCAAATGGGCTGGTGTTCCTGAAAACAAGCAATGGAAATGGGCCTTGCTGGGAAGTATTTTCCAGGACCCGATTGAGATTTGGGATGGTTTTTCTGCGGGCTGGGGAGCCAGTTCAGGTGACCTGATAGCAAATACCTTTGGTACAATACTGAGTGCAGGTCAGCATGCCTTGTGGAAAGAGCAGAAACTCACCATGAAGTTTTCATTCACCCCTTCTTCTTATGCCAAGATAAGACCGAATGTCCTGGGCAGTAATTTCCTGGAAAACATGCTGAAGGATTATAATGGTCAGACATACTGGCTCTGTTATTCACCACTTAAACACAAGAACTGGAAATGGCTGGGACTCGGCCTTGGTTATGGAGCAGACGGCATGATCGGTGGCGAAGACAATATTTGGACAGATAAATACAATGTCGTGCACGATGACAGCCACATCAAGAGATACAGGCAATATTACCTGGCTCTTGACTATGACCTGACAAAAATAAAGACCAATAAAAAATTGCTGAAAACCTTCTTGTTTCTTTTAAACTGTGTCAAGCTACCCTCTCCTGCCCTGGAGTTCAGCAATTATAAGCTGAAGGGGCATTGGTTGATGTTTTAGTTCGGACTTTCTTCATTCCCTTACTATACCCTATCCCCTTCCCTCACCGATCACCGATTGCCGTTCACCGATCACTGATAACCATTCACCGTACCCCTGTGGATATAATGTGTAATTAATGTTAATATAATTATTTCACTATTTGCTATTTGTGAAAAATAACATAAATTGCACACATATATTGGTACCATTTCTCTTCATGGTTTTCCAAATATTCTCCGGGAATATCAATATATAAAAAGCATGAAACTAAACCAAAACACGTATGAAATACACATTATTATTAAAACAAGTCGGCATCAACGACATTCCCCTGGTAGGGGGCAAAAACGCCTCCCTCGGCGAGATGCTGCAACACCTGACTTCGCTCGGGGTCAACATCCCCGACGGGTTTGTCATCACGGTGGATGCCTATCATGAATTCCTCCGATACAATTCACTGGAGGAGCATATCACCCAGATAGTCAAGGAAATTGACTATAAAAGCATTGAATCACTGAGACGCGGGGGCATGCAGGTCAGGCAACTGATACTGAACGGGCGTTTCCCGAAGGAGATGAGTGAGGAGATCATCGCGTCTTACGACACCCTGTCAAGGCTGTACGACCAGGACATCACAGACGTGGCAGTACGCAGTTCGGCAACTGCCGAGGACCTGCCGGATGCATCGTTTGCCGGTCAGCAGGAAACCTTCCTGAATGTGCGGGGTCCAGCCATGTTGATGGACTGTGTCAGGAATTGTTTTTCTTCATTGTTCACTGACAGGGCCATCAGTTACCGCCAGACATCCGGATATAACCATTTTCAGCTGGCCCTCTCCGTTTGTGTGCAGAAAATGGTGAGAAGCGACCTGGGAGTTTCAGGCGTTGCTTTTTCAATCGACACTGAAAGCGGTTTCAAGGATGCCGTGGTCATCAATGCCTCATATGGTTTGGGTGAAATGATCGTACAGGGTTCAGTCTCACCGGATGAATATATTGTATTCAAACCCTTGCTGAAGGAAGGTTTTACCTCCATCATCGAAAAGAAGATGGGCAACAAGGACAAGATGATGATATACGGTGAAGGCGGTGATGAAAGGGTGAAGATCATATCCACCGAAAACAAGTTCCGCAACAGGTTTTGCCTCAAGGACGAATCCATTCTCAAATTGTCGAATTGGGTAGTCATCATTGAGGAATATTATTCAAGGATAAAAAACAAATGGACCCCCATGGATATCGAATGGGCAGTGGATGGCCTGAGCAAGGACCTTTTTATTGTGCAGGCCAGGCCTGAAACCATACACTCACAGAAGGACCACAGCAAGATCACAGAGTTCAAGATCAAGGACAATGAGCGTCATACAAAAATATTGTGCAAGGGCATTGCCGTGGGTGATAAAATAGGAACAGGGAAGGTCAATATCATGTATTCGCTGGATAAACGTGTATCCGAAGGCCATGAATTCGTTGAAGGCTCTATACTGGTGACAGACATGACAGACCCCGACTGGGAGCCCATCATGAAAAAAGCGTCCGCCATCATCACCAACAAGGGTGGACGAACCTGCCACGCGGCCATCGTTGCCCGTGAACTTGGAGTTCCTGCCATTGTAGGTTGTGGTAATGCGACTGAAATGATCCGGGAGGGTATTGTGGTTACGGCCTCATGTGCTGAAGGTGATGAAGGTTTTATTTATGAGGGTGACGTGGAATATGAAAAATCGGAATATGACCTCAGCAATTTACCTTCGGTCAAGACTGACATCATGTTGAATGTAGCCTCACCGGGAATGGCATTCCAGTTCTCTCACTTGCCAAACAAAGGTGTAGGTCTTGCCAGGGAGGAATTCATCATCAACAATTATATACAGGTGCATCCGCTGGCATTGCTGAACCACCAGAACCTGAATGACAAGGAACTGTCTCTCGAGATTGAAAAGAAGATCAACGGTTATAAGGACGAGGAAACTTTTTTTGTCGAAAAACTGGCTTACGGCATCGCGAAGATAGCTGCCTCTTTTTATCCGAATAAGGTCATTGTGCGTTTCTCTGATTTCAAGAGTAACGAATATTACAATCTGTTGGGAGGTAAATATTATGAGCCCCATGAAGAAAACCCGATGATAGGCTGGCGGGGCGCTTCAAGGTATTACTCCGATGCTTATAAGGTGGCATTTGGAATGGAGTGCAGGGCCATCCGCAAGGTCAGGGAAGAAATGGGCCTCAAGAATGTTGTGGTGATGATACCATTCTGCCGTACAGTGGAGGAACTTCACAAGGTTCACGAGGTGATGCAGGAATACGGGTTGGAAAGGGGTAAACACGGTCTGGAATTATTCCTGATGGCTGAGATTCCTTCAAATATTATCATGGCCGAGGAATTTGCGCCACATATTGATGGTTTCTCAATCGGCAGCAATGACCTGACCCAACTGACTCTTGGCCTAGACAGGGATTCTTCGCTTGTAGCGCACCTATATGATGAAAGGAACCCCGCCGTGAAACGCATGCTGGAAATGTTGATCAAGACAGCGAAAAAGATGGGTGTCAAGGTGGGTATTTGCGGTCAGGGACCTTCAGACTTTCCGGATTTTGCACAATTCCTGGTCGAACTCGGTATTGACAGTATTTCTGTAACGCCCGACTCAGTGATCAAGACTGTGAACGCCATTTATGAGGTAGAGCAAAAAATCAAGAACAGGTCGCAGGGAATACATTAAGGAATGACAACGATGTCACCCTGAGGCTGTCATCCTGAGCTTGTCGAAGGGTTGAAGGGTTTCCCAACAGATTACCGATCACTGATTACCGATCACTGGTTACTACAAAATCTGCAGCGCCTGCCTGATATAATGCATCCGACCTTCATGGTCCTTGATCTCGGCAGTGAGTACATAACTGCCCATCGGCAGCATCTTGTCCTTGCTGTCCTTGCCATTAAAGGCCTTGTCTTTTTCTGTCCCTACAAATACCATTTCACCCCAGCGGTTAAATATCCTGATCTGATAGGCAACAACTCCCCTGCCACCTACCTTGAGTTCATCGTTGAGGCCGTCACCATTCACGGTAATAGCTGTGGGAATAAATAACTTGTAAACATCATTGACTTTAATATATGCCAACATCGTGTCACTGCAGCCCAGCCCATTCCGGGTAATCAACCTGACCATGAAGTTGCCTGTATCTCCATACATATGAGAAGGATCAGCAACTACAGTCTCTGTGATGGCATCGCCAAAATCCCATTCGAATGTGGTATAGTTTGCAGACAGGTTATCAAAGGTCACCAGCGGATGATCATAAGTGACCGACACTGCATTAAACGTAAAATCACTCTTAGGCATGTCCACTACGTCCATATAAGCGTTCCTGGTCAGAGTGTTTATACAACCAGCGGCAGATGTGGCTGTAAGGCTTACAGCGAAAATACCGGCAGTCTTGTAGGCATATACAGGAGACGTCGATGTACTCTTATCGGTAGCGCTGAATATCCATTCATAAGAGGTAGCGCCACTTGAGTTATTCGTAAATTGTACGGGAGTGAAAGTACATACATTGACTTTGTCTGCCAGGAAATCAACAACAGGAAGCGGGTTCACGACTACATTAAAATTTGTATCCGCATCCCATGAACAATTATCAAGGAATTTTACAATATATGGTGTATTGACTTTTGGGCTGATATAAACCTGGTTGATGGTCTGTATAAGTCCATTTAATGTCCATTGGTATTGGGCAGGTATGCCTCCGCTTAAACTGACATTGACCAGTGCGGAATCCCCATCACATATCGCTTGTTTTGACAAGGTAAGGTCTAATTTCAAGGCAGGCCTGACAGTCACTTTTACATCCATGAATTCTGAAGGGCTGGTACAATTGTCTTTTAATACCAACCTGTAGGTCATATTCGCAAGTGGTGATACGGACTGGTTTTTGGAACTGCTTAAACCATTATCCCAGGTATAAATATATTGGGCAGGTTTGCCTCCTGATACCTGCGGTATGAAGCTGGCTGTACCTCCATAACAGATTGTAGTGTCATTCAGTCCGCTGATCTTTAAGCCCGGCAATACATCCACGGTGATGGAATCTGTCGCATCATCGGAACAATTGTCTTTTAAAACCAGTTTATAAACGGTCTTCGAAGCAGGACTTACCGAATGTGCAGAAGCAGGACTTAATCCCTGGTTCCACTGATATGTATAGGCAGAACCATCACCACCTTTGGCAATGCTTCCCAAAGTGATATTCGAACCTTTACAGATAAGGGAATCATTGTTCAGGTCCACCGTAAGTGGTTTTCTGACCTGTATGAATACTGAATCATTCGCAGGTGTAACTGTACATGCATCGGTTAAGTTCACCCTGATCCATGTATTACTCACCAGCGAGATCGTTTTGCTGGTACCGGTTCCAAGTCCATTATCCCAGGTAAAGAGATACTTGGCGGTATCCCCGCCGTTGCCGGAAACAGTCAACTTACTTGACTTGTTGTAGCATATCAGGGTATCAGTTGTATTTAACGAAACATCAAGAGCATCCTTTACTGTGACTGTGACAAAAGACGTATCTGAAATCACTGTACATCCATCTGAAAGTATCACCCTGTAGGTGGTAGTGACAAGTGGTGTAACCGTGTGTGAAGCCATATTGCCGAGGCCATTGTCCCAGGTATATTTATATGTGCTGGTCTTTCCACCACTGGCTATTGTACCCAGCATCACAGACCTTCCGGCGCAGATGGTAGTATCCCTTAATCCTGTCAGTTTTAAGGCCGGCAATACGTTGACAATAACAGAATCCATGGCCTTGTCGGAACAATTGTCCGTCAAAGTCACCAGATAACTTGTTTGCACCTGTGGACTGACCGTATTGGCAGGATTGGAAGGCAAACCCTGGTTCCAAAGGAAATTATATGCCGATGTCTTTCCTCCGCTGGCTTTCGCCGTCAGACCTACACCGGTGCCTTTACAAATACTTGTATCCTTGCCAAGGTCAACTGTCAATGCAGGCAATACCTTTACCAGTATGGAATCTGAGGAAGGATTAACAGTACATTGATCTGTAAGGGTCACCTTCAGCCAGGTTGTAGAAGTCAGGTTGGTGGTTTTACTTGTTCCGGTACCAAGACCATTATTCCAGGTATACTTATAGCTTATGACATTCCCTCCGCTTCCGGACGCGTTCAGTGTGGTCGTCTTGTTATAACAGATCAATGAATCATTGGTGCTTAATTTTACACTCAGGGGACTTTTAACCGTGATGGTCATATACGCGGTATCGGCTAAAGGCGTACAGGCATCATTCAATATCACCCTGTACGTAGTCGTGATGGATGGTGATACAGTATGAGAACTGCTGTTTCCCAAACCATTGTTCCAGGTATACTTGTAGCTGGTGATTTTCCCTCCGTTTGCTATGGCTTTTAAAAGTATCGATTGCCCTACACAAATTGTTGTATCCTTGTTCACAGTTATATCCAGCGGGCTTCTCACATTCACGGTCACCTGGGCTGAATCCCTGGATTTGGTACACACATCGGTCAGGTACATTTTATAAACCGTTTGCGTCAAAGGTGACACGATGATGGAATCGTCATACTTGATATTTTTCCACTGGTAAAGGTAATCTGGCTTATACCCCCCTGTGCCTTTTGCATACAATAAGGTTGAAGTCCCCTTACAGATTGTTGTATCTGAAAACGCAGTGACATCCACGGGTTTTTTGAAGGCAGTATAGAACATTTTAAAACCCCTGCCTACAACGCCAGGATCGGCCACATGCTTCAATGTGATGATACTTCCTGAAACAGCAAAATTCTTTCCGGCAAAAGGCAATGTATTGCCTGTGTACCCTCCTATCTTGATGCCTGCTCCCGGGAATTTTCCCCTGTAAATATAAAGGCTGTCATATCCGTTCTCGTAATCAAAGTCAAGGAACTTTATCCGGATTGAATCCGCCCCCGGGGCACTCAGTCGGTATAACGTAGTTTTCTGGTTTGTATAATCACCCATGCCACCTTCGTCGAATACAAAAGTCTGGCATTTATGGGTGCTGTCAGTTCCGCCCAAAGGCAATAAAACTGCATTGCAAATATCGAAGGTCGAATCTACCTTGACATATGCGACCTTGGTTACACTATCTTTTTTATTCTTAAAACAGCTGCTTGCCACCAGCTTGATGGTATAATTGCCATAAGCTGAATAGGTATAGGTAGGATTATATGCTGAAGAAACCGATCCGTCACCAAAAGTCCATTTGGCACTTGATGAATTCGTGCTGAGGTTCGTAAAATTAACAAGCTTTGATTTGTAGCAGACAATGGTATCAGCGATAAATGCAGCCTTCACATATCCACTGTCATATTTTGCCCCCACATTACACGCATACCACGCATTGGTGACTG
The DNA here is from genome assembly GCA_025450395.1 of Bacteroidia bacterium. GTDB lineage: Bacteria > Bacteroidota > Bacteroidia > NS11-12g > UBA955 > JABMMZ01. Next base: position 1,092 of record JANWHK010000117.1, on the reverse strand, counting down.
ATATCACTTCCTTGCCACAGTTGCCATAAAGGTCCACTGCCGCCCTGATGGAATAAAAACAGGCATCGGCATACTGTGAAGATGGTGTGAGATACACCGTCAGGTTGCGGTAGGCTATCTTTTCTGCCTTAAGAATACCAAGGCTATCTACCTTGTAGGCATTCAATACATCATTTATGCCTGACCCTCCTTCAGATACCAGGTAGAACCACCAGTTCTGCACACCGCTGTTGAGGTGTACACCACCGTTATCCCCGCTTCCAAAATACCAGTTAATACTTTTATAACATCTCGGATGACCCTTTAGTTTCGGGTTCATCATATTCCTTAAACCCAGGCCGTCATTGGTTATCTCCTCTCCTATGATCCAACTGGAATTGCTGGGTTTGCCATATCTTTCAATGGCATTGCCAAACATGTCGCTGAAGGATTCGTTCAGTTGTCCTGACTCATAACTGTATATCAGGCCTGCGCTGTAAGTAGTCACAGCATGCGTGATCTCATGTCCGCAAACATCCAGTGAGGTCAGGGGTTTAAATGAATTACCATCGCCGTATGTCATCCTGATACCGTCCCAGAATGCATTATCGTAATTATTGGCATAATGCACATAACTGTTAATCCGGGCATTGGCATTATTAAAACTGTTGCGGTTATGCCTGAATTTAAAATAATCATAAGTGGTTTCAGCACCCCAGTGTGCATCAGTGGCAATCTCGTCCTTATTCGTATTAAAATTGTTCCATATATTATTGGAATCGGTGAAGTCGACTGCAGCCCCGTAACTGGTGCCTTTTTTCATATTGAAGGTATAGACTCCGCCGCCTCTGGTATTTTCCCTTAACCTGAAGTTGACAGGTCCTGTACTGTCAGTAATGATTGGTTTGGTACCGCTGTACTTGGTATTAGCCTTACCGGGTACATCAGTGGTATGCAATAAATTTTCACGTGCCACAAGCTCACCGTTCTGTGTACTGATATAAATATTTTCTCCGGTGCGCGGCATGCTTGCATGAATCGTAAATTTAAAAGTGAGATAAAATTCAGGGTGATTAAAATCGAGGTTTTTTGGGCAAAACAATATCTCTCCTT
>JANWHK010000116.1 GCA_025450395.1 Bacteroidia bacterium | reverse complement strand
TTCCGACAAGATCCAGGTAAGCAGGTTTTTCCTTTACACATGAAACGGAAAACATTAGCAGCATCATTTTGTACAAGAAGAAATGCTGTTTCATGCTTGTCACATCAGATACCAAAGTCGTCGAAGGCAATATTCGTTTTCGGAACCCCAAGTTCATCCAACATTTTTTGTACGGCAGTATTCATCATCGGCGGACCGCAGAGGTAATATTCCACTTCTTCAGGTTCGGAGTGGGTATCCAGGTAATTCATGAGCACAACGTTATGGATAAAACCGGTAGCTCCTTCCCAATTGTCGCTTGGCAGGGGTTCGGAAAGCGCAATGACAAAACGGAAATTAGGAAATTCCCGTTCAATAGCCCGGAATTCTTCTTCATAAAAAATCTCGCGCTTGCTGCGTGCACCATACCAGAAGGAAACTTTCCGCTTGGTTTTAAGGGTATGGAACAAGTGAAAAATATGTGAGCGCAGTGGCGCCATGCCGGCTCCGCCTCCGATATAAACCATTTCTTTTTCAGTGTCCTTGATGTGAAATTCGCCATACGGCCCACTGATAGTAACCTTGTCACCGGGCTTGCGCGAAAAAACATAGGAAGAGCAGTAACCAGGGGGCACTTCCTTAAATGCTTTCTTATCCCGGTCCCAAGGAGGGGTGGCGATGCGGATATTCAGCATCATCTTATTGCCTTCAGCCGGGTGGTTGGCCATGGAATATGCACGAAAAATCGGTTCTTCCACCACTGTTTTCAAGTCCCATATCCTGAACTGGTCGTAATCGTCCTTGAAATTATCAGGAATTTTATACAATTGCGATTTGAAATCAATGGTCATTTCCGGCACATCCACCTGTATATAATCCCCCGAACGGAATTTCAGGTTTTCACCGTTTGGCAAGGCGAGTACCAACTCCTTGATATAGGTTGATACATTTTCGTTTGACATGACCTCACATTCCCATTTTTTCACGCCGAACACCTCATCGGGCACCCGGATTTCCATATTCTCCTTTACTTTCACCTGGCACGCGAGGCGCTGCTTGTCAGCCACCTGCTTGCGGTTCAAATGATTGGTTTCAGTCGCCAGGACTTCTCCTCCACCGCTGTATACCTGGCATTTGCACATCGCACAAGTGCCTCCACCGCCGCATGCTGAAGCCAGGAATATGTTTTTTGATGCCAACGTGTTCAGGAGAGTACTACCTGGCTTGACAACAATCGGCGCATCACTTGAGCCATTAATAATAATGGCAACATCCACCTGTGGCAACAACTTTTCCTTGGCTTGCAGGATCAGGAAAACAAATACCAGGATAACCAGGATAAAAATAATAATGCTGCTCGTAATAATAGGTATCATAAATGTTTGATGATTTTTAACAGGCTGTTACCTTATAATATAATATTTCATTAAAACTGTATGCCTGAAAAGCTTAAAAATGCCATGCCCATCAACCCGGTTATAATCATGGCAATGCCAAGACCCTGCAGAGGCTCCGGAATCTTTGAATAGCGCAGACGTTCCCGGATTGCAGCCAGCAATACAATGGCCAGGAAGAATCCAACACCGGCACCAATAGAGAATACCGTTGTCTCCGCAAAATTGTATTCCCTTTCCTGCATGAATAAAGATGCACCGAGAATGGAACAGTTCACCGTGATCAGCGGAAGGAATATGCCCAGAGAATTATACAGCGCCGGGGTAAATTTCTCCATCACCATCTCCACAAGCTGCACCGCACCGGCGATAGTGGAGATAAAAAGGATAAAGGCCAGGAAGGTCAGGTCGACAGTTGAGAGGGAAGGATGAATCCATGCCAGCGCACCTTCCTTGAGCATATAGGCTAAAATCAGGTAATTGAGCGGTGTTGTCAGCACCATGACGAAAATAACTGCCACACCAAGCCCGAAAGCTGTCTTGACCTGCTTTGAAACCGCTAGGTAAGAACACATTCCAAGGAAAAACGCGAAAATAACGTTCTCCACAAATATCGTTTTTATAAGAAGGCCGAATAGATGCATAATTGATTTCCTGTTTTAAGACTTATTAATCAGACTCTTGTTTCTGTTGCGTTGCCACCATATAAAGCAACCTATGATAAACAGTGCTGCAGGCGGCAACATCATCAATCCGTTATTGGTATAGCCATGGTCGTACAGCCATTGGGGAACAACCTTAAATCCGAGCAGGGAGCCTGAACCGAACACTTCCCTGATAATGGAAACAATGACAAGTATCATCCCGTAGCCCAAGCCATTCCCTATGCCGTCCAGAAATGAAGGCCACGGCTTCTGCGACATGGCATAGGCTTCAAGCCGGCCCATGACAATGCAATTGGTTATAATGAGACCTACAAAGACAGATAATTTCTTGCTTACATCAAACATGAAGGCTTTCAGCAGCTGGTCGACTATAGTAACCAGCAGGGCCACAATTACCAGCTGCACGATCATACGGATGCGTCCTGGTATGGAATCCCTGATGAGTGCGATAATCAGGTTAGAAAAAGCTGTCACTATGGTGACACCTAGGGCCATGATAATGGCAGGCTTCACCTGGGTAGTGACGGCAAGGGCAGAACAAACCCCAAGGATCTGGACGGTAACCGGGTTAATGTCGTCCAGTGGGTCTCGAAGGACTTTACGGTTCTTTTTCGAGAACAATCCTTCCTTCTTTTTCTTTTCGGGAACATTGATCGTTTCTGTACTCATGATTTTTTTGTTTTATAATGTTAATTGTTTAAGCCGAAAGTAATCCCTATTTAAGGGTCATCTTATCACCACCCTCCTTGATCTTTTCGAAATATGACAAGTATGGCTCTATGCAATTCTTCAGCATTTTGTCGGTACCTGTCGAAGTGACGGTTCCACCTGACACCCCATCCACCCTGTGTTCAGGTCCATAAGCAGTCTTTGCGGTTTTTTTCACGACATTGACAGAAACAAACTGGTGATCCTCCGACATGATTTTCTTGCCCTGAAATTGTTGCTGAAAAGGAGCTTCAGCAATTTCTGCTCCCAGTCCGGGCGTTTCGGATTTATGACCAAAAAATGCGCCATACACGGTATTAAAATCACTTTCAATGGAGAGATACCCCCATATCGGTCCCCACAAACCGACGCCCAGCAAGGGAACGATATAATACTTCTTATTGTCATCCGCTGTATATATATATAATGCCATGCGACGCTCCTTAGGTGGTTTTGCCAGCTCTTCCTTTATTACAATCTCAGATGGCTTGACGCCGTTTACTTCTTCACCGGCACTGTTAACCACCAGCTCCCGGATATGCGCGGTATATATTTTTTCAATTGCCTTGCGTTCCATTTCTGTAGAACGGATGGAACGCAATATACTGGTTTTCTGGTCCAGCGAAATATTGGCATCCTGGAAAGGCTTTAAACCCTCGGATGCGAATGCGAGAAGAACGGCTGTTATGATCGAAAGAACCGTTGCATAAATGAAAGTATATTTGTTGCTATGCACGACGAAGTCTTTTTTTAATGTGAAGTTCTACAACAATATGGTCAATCAATGGTGCAAACACGTTCATCAGCAGGATGCTCAACATCACGCCTTCAGGATAGGCGGGATTAAATACCCTCAGAACAACGGAGAACGCGCCGATAAGGAGTCCGTATATCCATTTTCCCGTTTCTGATTGTGCAGCACTGACAGGATCGGTAGCCATGTATACTGCACCAAATGCAAAGCCACCCATCAGCCAGTGATAGTAAGCAGGGGTGTGCATCAAATGTGTTGGATTGCCTGCCGGTGCCAGGAAATTAAACAGTAAGCCCATAAGTCCGGCTCCTGCAAAAACAGCCAGCATGATGCGCCAGCTGCCAACGCCGCTGTAAATAAGAATAAATGCCCCTATGAGACAGGCGAAAACACTGGTTTCCCCGATGGCACCCTGCTCGAAGCCCCAGAACATGTCGCTGGCCGAAGGCAAAAGTGTATAGTTGGCATCAAAGGTCATAAGGCTGGTGGCGCCAGAATAAGCGTCAACAATGGCGTGACCTGCTTCGGGGCTGAGGTCTGTCCAGATATCGCCGGTCATGGCAGCAGGGAATGCAAAAAACAAGAATATCCTGGCCAGCAATGCCGGATTCATGAAGTTCATGCCTGTACCGCCGAATATTTCCTTGCCAAGCAAGGTGCAAAAAATTGCTGACAGCCCTACCATCCAAAGAGGAATAGTCACCGGCAAGACAAGCGGAATAAGAAGGCCCGTTACCAGGTATCCCTCACTTATCGGATGGCCCTTGACAATTGCAAAAACAAATTCAACGCCCAGGCCCACAGCATATGACACGATGATGATTGGTAGCACTTTCCAGAACCCAAACAGGAAGTTTTGCATGATGTCCGCCTCCATGCCATAGGCCAGGTGGTGCTGGAAACCTGTATTCCACATTCCAAACAAGAGAGTTGGTATCAATGAAATGATAACTGTCATCATTGTGCGCTTTAAATCCATGGCATCGCGCACATGCACTCCTGCCTCTGTTGTGATGCCAGGCGTAAACAGGAAAGTTTCAAGCGCATCGAAAGCAGGATGCAGCTTTTCGAGTTTGCCGCCCTTTTCAAAGTTAGGCTTGACCGAATCAACTAAACGACGTACGAATTTCACTTTATATTGTTATTTAAATACTTCAATTTGCTTCATCCTAGCCTTCCACACGTATCAGTTCGAGCCCCTCAGCCACAATTTTCTGCACCGCAATTTTCGAGGTACACACAAATTCGCACAGCGCAAAATCTTCCTCTGATATTTCGTAAATGCCCAATGCTTCCATACGTTCGATGTCTTTTGCCAAAATCGCCTTCAACAGGTAAACCGGATAAATATTCATCGGTAGCACCTTGTCATATTGGCCAGTCATTACAAATGCGCGCTCCTCGCCATGCATATTAGTATCAAGTTCATATTTGCGATTGGGGAATAACCACGAAAAATATGTGCGTGAAAGACTGAGCTTGTTAAAGCCGGGTTGAAGCCAGCCTAGAAATTCAGGTTTATCACCTTCTGGAATAGCAGTCAGCTGGTTTTCATAATAAGAGAGAAAATCAGCTGCATGTGAGGTCTTTCCACTTAATACATTGCCCTGGATCAGGCGACAATTTTCCTTGCTCAAGCTGCCTGGGAGAAAACTATCCAGTTTCTGTCCCGAGATCATTTTAGCATATGCGGGTTTTACAAAGCAACTGCCTGTGAGTGCAATCAAGCGTTCAGCATGGTAGCGGCCTTCTCGAAACAGCCGGCCAATAATAATGATATCCTGGGGGTGAACATACCATACCTTTTCACTTTTCTGAATAGGATCTATATGGTGAATCTGGATGCCTACATTGCCTGAAGGATGTGGCCCTTTGAAACGGCGTATATTTTCTGCCGGTATGCCTGTAAAATCATGCTCAGACTGGTTTTGCTCCAGGTTTGCGGGCAAGCTTACATGAAGGCGTCCTTCAGCCAGTATTTGCAGGACCTTAAGCCCGGACTGGAAATTTTCCCTTTCCAATCCTATCATGTAACCCAGGCTGGGTGCCAGTGGAGCCGTGTCAAAACAGGATACAAAAATACCCTTCGGGACATCCTCAGGGTTGGCAATAAGCGAATAGGGTCTTTGACGTATATAAGTCCAACATCCGCTTTCGAGCAGTAATTTAATGATGAATTCCTTGGACAGCGAGGAAATATCCATCTTCGGGAATTCAATATAACTAATGCCGCTTTTATCAGGCAGTATGTGAACCTCGGTTATTCGGCGCTTCTCACCTTTAATAATTTCATTCACTATGCCGCTTACAGGAGAACTGAACCGGATATCCGGACGGTTCTTGTCAAAAAAAAGAGCCTGTCCTGCCAGTACCTCGTTTCCCGGCTCCACCAGCATTTTTGGAACTACATTGTGAAAATCTGATAGCTTTACAGCCACTACGCCTGATACGGGGATACTGCTGATTGTTTTTTCAGCAGCACCTTTCATCTTGATGTCAAAGCCCTTGTGTATTGAAATAATTTTAGCCATAATCCAGCATTCATTTATCGTACGGGGCAATCAACCAGGCACCTTTAACACAGCTTCGCTATCGTTAACCCCATAAAAAAACAATTCCTGAATCTTACGGGTATTACCGAAAGCAATCATCAAATCCTGTGAGCAACAGGCCTGAACCAACAGTTCCAAACAGGCCTATGGGAAATGCCCACAGGGCAAATATATAGTATAATGTTTTATATTAACAAATTAAAACAAAAAAATTGCAAACTATTTTCAAAGCACCCAAAAGACATTGTGAAATAACTGAAAAACGATTAGTTCAATATTATATAGATAATAGCACCGGAAAAGTAACCAATTAAGGCTAGACTACTGATTTTCCTGAGGTACCAAAAAAACTTAATATTTTCCATGCCCATTGCTGCCACACCAGCCGCAGAGCCGATAATCAGTATGCTTCCCCCGGTGCCGGTGCAATAAGCCAGGAATTCCCAGAAATAGTGATCAGTAGGATAAACAGATAGGTCGTACATCCCCTGTGCTGCTGCTACAAGTGGGACATTGTCTACTATGGATGATAATATTCCGAGTGAAATAACAATTAAATCGTCGTTTGCTATGGTATCTGTCATCCACTCTGCCAGATTTGTTAATACACCTGTAGATTGCAGGGCGGCAATGCTGATTAATATTCCAAGGAAAAACAAGATGCTGGCCGTGTCAATTTTACGCAGCGCCTGAACGACGGATAAAGCATGCTTGTCTTCTTCATCCTTCCCGCCATGCATAATCTCCGTGATAATCCATAATATTCCCAACCCGAGGAGTATACCCATGAAAGGGGGCAAATGGGTGAAGGTTTTAAATACGGGAACCAGTATGAGTACTAATACCCCGGATACAAAGACTATGGTCTGATGCATTGAGGAGAGAGGTTTGGGGTTGTTATTTTCGATTATTGTTGGTCTTTCGATCTTGCCTTTTAACCTGAAGCTTAAAATGATTAAAGGGATAAGTAGACACGCAAGGCTTGGCAAAAAGGTCTTTAGTATCACTTCTTTTGAAGTAATTTGATTGCCTATCCACAGCATGGTTGTGGTGACATCCCCAATAGGTGACCAGGCTCCACCTGCATTAGCCGCAATGATGACAATTCCCGCAAAAAACAGGCGATCGTCAGGGTTTTTAATCAATTTTCTTAACAAGGAGACTATCACGATGGTTGTTGTCAGGTTATCGAGGACGGCCGAAAGGAAAAATGTTATGAAACTAACAATCCACAGCAATTTCCTTTTGTCGGTTTGTGTAATTCTGTTTGTGATAATCTCAAATCCGTCATGTGCATCCACCAATTCAACAATAGTCATGGCACCCAAAAGGAAGAACAATATTCCCGAAAGTTCACCCAAGTGATGAATAAGCTGTTCATTGATAAGGTGGGCATCTGATGAATTCAGTATATAAAAAGTCCACAGGAACACTCCTGTTACCAAGGCTGTAGCCGTTTTGTTGATCTTAATACTATGTTCCAGGGCTATCATTAAATAGCCGACCACAAAAATGAAAATTAATACTAGCGTCATACCCATAATTTTGACGCAAACTTAAGATAAGTTTATTAAAAAGATTCATTAGCACTACCTGCCAAGGGTTATTAGATGGTTTCTTAGGGATTAAGGAATATGAGAAAATAAAATACACCATAGTTGGAATTTGTGTCCATGATAAGATAAGTAGATTGTCAGGAAAAAAATTCGTATGCATATTCAATGCCCCACCGGCTCCGTTTCACCTGCAGGCATTTCTGTTGGCGTGGTATTTACCGCAGGCACATACTTTGTATCCGGATGCCATCCTACAATTCCAAGCATAATGAAAAACCCTATAACATAAGCAACCGATACATGCCATCCATTTTTCACCCATGAACCTACAGACTTGGCCTCGGGGAACATATTGGACAAAGCCACGCCAGCTGATGAACCAAACCATATCATGCTTCCTCCAAATCCAACAGCATAAGCAAGCACACCCCAATCATATCCTCCCTGGGTCAAGGCAAGCTTGGTAAGCGGTATATTGTCAAATACGGCGCTTACAAAACCAAGGGTCATGGCAATGGGCCAGCTTGCAGGTGGCAACGAATCCACAGGCATCATGCTGGCAGATATCACCAGGCTTAACAAGAATACAGATCCTCCAATAGCATGCTTTGCTTCCATCCATGGCGTCTTGTTAAAGCTCGCTGCAAGAACAATCGCTATCCACACGCCAAGTGCCGGAAAATCAAACATGAAGTTGGTGATGATGGTACCCACCAATATCATCAAAACAGCCACAAGCTTTTTATAATCTACCCTTGCATTGACAGGAGCATCTTTTGTGATGGCCTGGAATTTATGCTGCTGCCTTGCTGCTATAATACCAAAAAAGACAAGGGCCGGTATAGCTGCTGCATACCCGTGTAAAACCTGGGAAGCCGGAACGCCGGCTATCCATATCATAGTAGTGGTGGTATCTCCTACAACAGAACCTGAACCACCGGCATTGCTCGCCGCCACAATTGCGGCAAGGTAACCAATATGCACCTTGCCCCTGAAAACCGTCAGGGCCACAGTGCCACCTATCATCGCCGCAGCGATATTATCCAGGAAGGAAGATATAAAGGCAATAAGGACCAGCAATACAAAACCTCCAACCCAGCCATCAGGAAGGTACTTGGGCAATATTTGCGGAACGCCGCTTTCCTCAAAATGCTTGGCTAAAATGGCAAATCCCAGCAATAACCCCAGCAGGTTCAGTATCACACCCCATTCACCCTCACGCATGGTTTTGTCCACTACCTGGTCCATAAAATTATTGGTACCGAAAAAATGTTCCTTTATATCGAAGCCCCTGGCAATAAATAATTCCCAGATGATGATTGACGCCAGCCCGATAAGCGCCACCTGCATGGTTTTGTTGTGGAAGACTGCAACACCTATAAGTGTCAGTGCAAAAAGTATGAATTCAACCCTGATGGGACCTATTGACGGGCCTTCGGTATGACCATGTGCCATGGCCATGGCAGGCAATGTGAATGCACCTGCTATTAAAAGAAATTTCTTCATGATAGTGGTTAATTATTACGCGAATATATCATTCAAATTGATATATAAAATAATTTATAAAAAAAAACAACAAGAAATAAATAAACCCTGAATGGAAGCAGAGTGGATTAAGCCTGAATTGCATCCGGAGGAATATAATACCCTCTTTTTTGCTTTATAGCGAAGCAATATGAATGCACACACTGTTAGTAAGCTGCTTACTTCGATGTCGGAAGACCCGAATGTGCCTGAAGTGCAACAGGAATTTATTTATGAAGAATTCGTGAATAGCAAAAAGCAATAGTTCTATTGAACAGTTATCAGCGAAAATGAGGTACTGAAACTTCTTGCGGCCAAGGCTGTAAGGTTCTGAAATTCATTTTTTGAAAATTTTATATAACAATAAATGTAAAAAACTTAAAATCTGTATTAATTGACTGATTTCAAGTTTTTTGGTTCAATTTGTGATCTTTTGATAAATGTGTATATGTTTTATGAAAAAAAACCACTAACAGTCTGACTGTTAGTGGTTTACGTGATCCCGCTGGGACTCGAACCCAGGACCACTACATTAAAAGTGTAATGCTCTACCAACTGAGCTACGGAATCAATTCCTTTTTTAAAAAGGTGGTGCAAAAGTAAGGTTATTCATGCATTAATTCAAGCCATTTCTAAAATTATTTTAGTGAGACTCAATTTTTAATCTTTGCAAGAAAAATTGAAAATTGTAAGTCGAACTAATCCTGAGGCTTTGCGAAGGATCTAAGGCCTATATTTAGACGTTAAACCTGAAGTGCATGCAGTCGCCATCCTTTACGATATATTCTTTTCCCTCTACCCCTAATTTTCCTATTTCCCTTATCGCTGCTTCTGTTTTATAGGTGATGTAATCGTCATATTTAATCACTTCCGCGCGTATAAATCCTTTTTCGAAATCTGTATGTATCACTGCTGCTGCCTGGGGTGCCTTCATTCCTTTTGTAATGGTCCAGGCACGCACTTCTTTTTCTCCTACCGTGAAATACGTGATGTAATTCAATATCCTGTAAGCTGCCTTGATCAATTTCGCAACACCGCTTTCCTGCAATCCGAGATCGCTCAGGAACATCGCTCTTTCTTCAGGGTCTTCAAGTTCAGCTATCTCTGCTTCTGCACCTGCGCATATCACCAATACCTCTGCGCCTTCCTGCGCTGCAATTTCCCTGATCTTTGGTACCCATGGATTGTCACCTCCATCAGGTAAACCTTTTTCATCTACATTACATACATAAAGCACGGGTTTGGCAGTCAACAAATTCAGGTCGGCCGTCAGTTCCAGTTGCTCTTCTGTTATATCGGTGAAGGTCCGTATGTTTAATCCTTTTTCAAGGTGTTGTTTGTATTTTTCACACGCATCGGCAATTTTCGCCGCTTCCTTGTCTCCGGCCTTGGATTGTTTCTGCACACGGTTCATCCTTCCCTCAACTGCTTCAAGGTCCTTCAATTGTAATTCGGTATCGATAATCTCTTTATCCCTAATCGGGTTGACGGAACCATCCACGTGAATGATATTGTCATCCTCGAAACAGCGCAGCACATGCAGGATGGCGTTTGTATTCTTGATATTGCCGAGGAACTGGTTGCCGAGTCCTTCGCCTTTGCTGGCGCCTTTTACAAGCCCTGCTATGTCCACGATCTCTACAGTGGCTGGCACCACATTCTGCGGTTTTGCAACTTCGGTCAGTTTTTGAAGGCGTTCATCCGGTACGGTGATCACACCGATATTGGGTTCTATGGTACAGAAGGGGAAGTTGGCAGCTTGTGCCCTGGCATTGCTTAAACAATTAAATAAAGTGGATTTACCGACGTTTGGCAATCCCACTATTCCGCATTGTAATGACATGTAATATTCGTTATTGGTTAAAAGTTAAAGGGAAGGTTTCTCGATCACTTGTTGGCGATCTCACCGATGTCCTTGATGATTTTCATCGTCAGGTTGCGGGCCGTAGTTTCAGACTTGCTTTCTGCATAGATGCGTATGATGGGCTCGGTATTGGACTTCCTCAAATGTATCCATTCCTCATCAAAATCGATGCGTACGCCATCAATGGTGTTGATCTCGAATTTCTTGTATTTTTCCTTGATCTTGTTCAACACGTCATCTGCATCAATATCAACAGTCAGGTCGACCTTGTTCTTGGAAATGATGTAGTTCGGAAAACTCATTCTCAGTGCCGTGCAGGTCTTGCCGGATTTGGAGAGTGATGTCAGGAACAGTGCAATGCCAACGAGTGCATCCCTGCCGTAATGCAGTTCAGGATAGATGATGCCGCCATTGCCTTCGCCACCGATAATGGCCTTGGTTTCCTTCATCTTCTCGACAACGTTCACTTCGCCAACCGCACTTGCAGTATATTTTCCGCCGGCTTTCTCGGTCACGTCCTTTAATGCCCTTGTTGAAGACAGGTTGGAAACCGTATTGCCCTTTTTAGAGTTCTTTAATACATAATCAGCTACAGCCACCAGGGTGTATTCCTCACCGAACATGGCACCGTCTTCGCCCACAAGCGCCAGGCGGTCTACATCAGGGTCCACACAGATACCCAAATGGGCCTTCTCATTCTTGACCATGGAGGAGAGTTGTGTGAGATGTTCAGGCAAAGGCTCAGGGTTGTGCGCAAAATGACCTGTAGGCTCGCAGTTCAGCTCCACTATCTCGGCTACGCCAAGTGCTTTTAACAACATCGGAACAGCGATGCCTCCTGTGGAGTTTACCGCGTCTACGACGATCTTGAAATTCTTTTCCTTGATGGCCTTGACATCCACCAAAGGGAGTTTCAATATCTCGTCGATGTGTTTCTGTATATATTGGTTGTTGGCAGAATATTCTCCCAACGAATTGACATCAGCGTATTCGAATTTCTGTTTGTCAGCAATTTCAAGCACCATTTCAGCGTCCTTGCCTGAAATGAATTCACCTTTGGCATTTAAAAGCTTCAGGGCATTCCATTGTTTTGGGTTATGACTTGCAGTGAGTATGATACCGCCTGCCGCGTCCTCCATTTTTACAGCCATTTCAACGGTAGGGGTGGTGGACAATCCAAGGTCGAGTACATCAAGGCCCATTGAAAGTAAAGTAGATACTACAAGGTCGGAAACGATCTTCCCTGATATCCTTGCATCTCTTCCTATAACAATCAGTTTTCCGCCATTGTTTGACTTCACCCACTGACCATAGGCGGATGCAAATTTAACTATATCAATTGGTGTCAGGTTATCGCCTGGAATTCCACCTATAGTGCCTCTAAATCCCGAAATTGATTTAATTAATGTCATTGTTTTTAATGGGCTGCAAAAGTAGGTAAAAAAACTCAATATAAAATAATAGATTTCCAACATGGTCTATGTTGAAATTTATGGCTTATTACTCGCTTAAAAGGTAGAAATCACTGAATTATTACCTTATTTTGCGGATTCTCATCATGTGGAACCGTATCCTTATAGGCTTTGTGCTCTTTTTCGTCGTTTCAGGTTTAACCTGCACAAAGGCAATTGAATTTGTCCCGGATAATGAATTGTCGGTCGCTTTTTATAACCTTGATAATTTATTCGATGATATCGATGATACAAGTCATAACGATAAGGAATTCACGCCCGGCGGTAAATACAAATGGACGCCAGAAAGGTACAGGCTTAAGCTGGATAATATGGAGAAAGTGCTGAGGCAAATGGTTGATGGTGAGGCACCTGATGTGTTGGGAGTGTGTGAACTGGAAAGCAAAAAGGCATTTTCAGACCTTCTGTCCACCGGGGTGCTGAAGGGCAATTATGGCATTGTCCATTATGAATCGCCGGATGAAAGGGGAATTGATGTGGCTCTTGCCTATAACAAGGAGAAAATCAGCGTTTTGGAATCACTGAATTTCGTAGTCAGCATGTCTGATAATCCCAAAGATAAAACAAGGGATATATTGTGGGTAAAAGTTTTATCGAAAAAATCAAATGATACATTTCAGTTTATAGTATGCCATTTTCCATCGCGAAGGGAAGGGAAGGAGAAAACCGAGCAGGACCGCCTGGATGCTGCCAAAGCCTGTAAAAAGATTGTCAGGGAGAAATGCAGGTCATCTGTGCAGAACTTAGTGGTCATGGGCGATTTTAATGATGAGCCTTTTAATAAAAGTGTCTCGTCTATCTGCGATGTGTCCGATGGAGTAGCACTGCAGAATTTAAT
>JANWHK010000115.1 GCA_025450395.1 Bacteroidia bacterium | reverse complement strand
CGCCTGAGTGATGATGAACGTTTTAAGGATATCACCTTCCTGGACGTGGATGCGGAGCATAACCCCAACGCCCGGAAAATGGCCAACGTTGATACCCTGCCTTTTTTTGCGACTTTCAGGGATGGTAATCTGGTTGGAGCAGATAGTACGACAAAGGAAGATGCATTCATTTCATTGATTGAAAACCTATGAACGTAGCAGTCATTAAACAAATCGTAGATGCTTATACCATGGAACAATTGTTACAGGCTGAAGCAGATATATTAAACGAAACAGAACCCCGGGTAGAGATAGGCGGGGCGGATGAGGGTGAAAAACTGACCCATGTACTCGCCGCTATTTTTTGTAAGCACGAAATGGAACGCGAGCACATCAATATCAACCAGGCCATCAGGATGTACAGCCAAAGGGTGAGGGGGTCTTTGGATTAGGACAATGTACGATGTACGACATACGATGTACGATGTATTGGAACCGTGTAGGGGCAGAACTTAGCGCAGCGATCTCATGAACGTAGTGAATATAATTTTCTGCCCACTTCGTAAACGTGATATTGGTAAATATGGTGGTGTATCGTTTCTAAACGGAATATTCAAAAGAACCAGGTCATGGCGAATCACACGGCTTTGCGTGTGATGCTTTGCCACAGAGCGTCATGTGTAGCATGTCTGCATAGTGGTGGCTATCTGCCGTCGTTGAACTTAATTTGCAACTAGCATTAGTAAAGGGATGCCCAACTAACAACTAAATCCTCCCCCAATTGTAATTTGTAACTTGTAATTTGTAAATTCCTTCGTACCTCGTACCTCGTACTTTGTCCTAAGAGAACTTTCCTTTGTACTTCTCCTTGATATCAGCAGTAATATTCTTCACCTCCTGTTCCTTGCTCAGGTGACTGATAAACAGGATATCGTTCGTGTCTACAATGATGGCATCGTCGAAGCCTTCAATGACCACCAGCTTATTCGGGTCAGCCTCTTCTATCACCAGGCAGTTCGTGGAATTGTACATCTCAATATTCTTTCCGTGCAGCAGGTTGTGGTTCTTGTCCTTCTTGCGCAGCATGTAAAGTGACTTCCATGTACCCAGGTCACTCCAGCCAAAGTCAACAGGCACTATACCGGCTATCTTTGTTTTTTCCATAATGGCATAGTCGATGGAAATGTTTTTACACAAAGGGTATTGTTTGTTGATGAATGCCTGTTCTTCATTCGTATTGAATTTTTTCATGCCTTTCTTGAAGAGGGCATACATGTCCGGCTGGTGTGTGGCGAATTCCTCAAGTATATCTTCAGCTTTCCAGATGAAAATACCGCTGTTCCATGAAAAATCACCGCTCTCCAGGAATGTCAGGGCAAGTTCCAGGGATGGTTTTTCTGTAAAGGTCTTAACCTTGTACACACCCTCTTTTTCTTCTTTCTCGTGATGCTGGATATAACCATATCCTGTGTCAGGCCTGTTGGGCTTGATACCCAGGGTTAGCAGCATCTTGTTGCCTGCTGTATATTTCAATGCCCTCATAAGGCTGTTCTCAAATGCCTTTTCATCAGTTATCAGGTGATCACTGGGAGCGAAGATGATATTTGCCAATGGGTTTTTAACATAGATCTTGAAACTCGAGTATGCCACACATGGAGCTGTATTCATTGAGGCAGGCTCATCGATGATATTGGCATGCGGAAGTTCAGGTAATTGGTCCTGCACCAGCAGGGTATAACTCGCATTTGTGATAATGTATATGTTTTCCGGTTCAATGAATTGTGTAAACCTGTCATAAGTGAGTCTTAAAAGTGATTTGCCTACACCCAGGATATCGTGGAACTGTTTAGGGTAGCTCTTTTTGCTTAAAGGCCAGAATCTGCTACCAATCCCACCAGCCATGATTACCACATAATTATTTTTGTTCTTTTTCATCTTTTTTTTCAAATTTATAATATTCCTTCCCTGTTCAGGTCGTGTATATGTACCATGCCCATATATTCGTCATTTTCTGTTACGACTAACTGGCTGATTTTCAGTCCTCTCATTAGGACTGCAGCATTGGTGGCAAGTTCATTTCCCTCAATTCTCTTGGTATCCGCATTCATGATGTCTTTTGCAATAATACCTTTTAGATCCGTTGTTTTTTCTATCATTCGCCTTACATCGCCATCTGTGATGATACCTCTGAGTGTATGACCGTCCATTACCGCAGTAGCTCCAAGCCTGTTCTTTGATATCTCAATGATGACCGACTGCACGCTGTCCTGCATTTGAACAGAAGGTTTCATGTTCTGAAGGGCAATGTCCTTTACTGTCAGGTATAGTTTTTTCCCCAATGCACCGCCGGGATGGTACCTCGAAAAATCATCGGAAGAAAAATTCCTGCATTTCAGCAATGCCACGGCCAATGCATCACCCATCACCATTTGAGCTGTAGTACTGGTGGTAGGGGCCAGGTTATGGGGACAGGCTTCCTTGTCAATGGTTGTATTCAGTACATAAGCGGCTGATAATGCCAGGGAAGATCCGATATTGCCTACCATGGCCACCAATGGATTGCCAAATTGTTTCAGGAGTGGGGCAAGTGCCTTAATTTCAGGTGTGTTGCCGCTTTTAGAGATCGCTATTACGATATCATCCCTTTGTATGATGCCAAGATCTCCGTGAATGGCATCTGCCGCGTGCATGAAAATCGAAGGGGTTCCGGTGGAATTTAGCGTTGCAACGATCTTCTGGGCGATAATGGCACTTTTGCCGATGCCCGTAATAACTACCCTGCCCTTGCTGTTTAAAATCAGGTCCACAACATGTGCAAATGATTCATCTATATAGTCTGTCAGTTTTGAAATGCCTTCAATTTCATCACTTACAGTGTTCTTGCCATATGAAATGATATCTTTTATGTTTTTGGTATCCATGAAGTTCAACCGGAAAAGTTGTGCAAATTTATACCAAAAATCGATAAGAAAAATTTTTTTAAAATGATTTGGTTATGTGGTATGAATGGTATTAAATTAGTGTACTCAAATTTCTACATAAATTTACATAAATAAACAATAATAAAAATAGACTCATGACAATAGCGCAAAAGCCCTTGAATGCTAAGCAGGCATTGAAAGATTTTTTTGGATTTGATGGATTTAAAGGAACTCAGGAAGCAATCATCAACAGTGTTTTGGAACGGGAGGATTGTTTCGTTATCATGCCAACAGGTGCCGGAAAATCACTTTGTTACCAATTGCCGGCATTAATGCTCCCGGGTACAGCTATTATTATCTCCCCATTAATTGCCTTAATGAAGAACCAGGTGGACAGTATCCGCGGTTTCGGTGAAAATGATAATGTTGCACACTTTTTAAATTCATCTCTTTCAAAGGGTGAAATCAACAGGGTAAAGGAAGATATGGGCACAGGACATACCAAATTGTTGTATGTGGCTCCTGAAACCCTTAAAAAAGAAGAAACCATAGAATTCCTGAAAAGTATAGAAATCTCTTTCGTAGCCATAGATGAAGCCCACTGTATCAGTGAGTGGGGACATGATTTCAGGCCTGAATACAGGCGAATCAAGCAAATGATCAAGGAGATCAATGATGTGCCTATGATAGCCCTGACAGCAACTGCTACCCCTAAGGTGCAGAGTGATATACAGAAAAACCTGGGCATGAGTGATGCGAAGGTCTATAAATCCTCATTCAACAGGTCTAACCTGTATTATGAGGTAAGGCCTAAAGGCAGCAAGGAGAGGGTTTTCAAGGATATCATACAGATTATCAAGAACAGGCCTGAGAAATCGGGTATTATCTATTGCCTGAGTCGCAAGCGTGTTGAAGAGATTGCGGAAATGCTGACGCTCAACGGTGTAAAAGCATTGCCATACCACGCCGGTCTGGATGCCAAGACCAGGGTGCATAACCAGGATGCCTTCCTGATGGAAGATTGCCATGTGATTGTAGCCACTATAGCCTTCGGTATGGGTATCGATAAGCCGGATGTGAGGTTTGTCATACATTTTGACGTGCCAAAAAGCCTGGAAGGATATTACCAGGAAACCGGCAGGGGAGGAAGGGATGGATTTGAAGGGGATTGTATCCTTTTCTACAACCCGAGCGACATAGAGAAACTCGAGAAATTCATGAAGGATAAACCGGTGGCGGAAAGGGAGATCGGTACCCTGTTGCTCGACGAAACAAGTGCTTTTGCAGAAAGTTCGCAATGCCGCAGAAGGACATTGCTCAATTATTTTGGTGAAAGTTTTGATGACGAGGATTGCAACAAGATGTGTGACAATTGCCGCCATCCGAAACCTAAAACAGATGTGACAGAGGAAGTGGTGATCGCTATCAAGGCGCTCGAAACACTGAAATCTGAAACAGATATCAGCCACCTGGTGAATTATATCATTGGAAAAAAATCAGACTCTATCAAGGACCATGGCCATGATGCATTCCCTATGTTCGGCATTGGAAAAGAAAAGGATAAGGTCTTTTGGAAAGGTGTTGTCAGGATCTGCCTGCTCAATACCTATATGAACAAGAACATTGAAAAATATGGTCTTTTAAGTGTCAGTGAGGAAGGACAGAAAGCCATCAGGAATCCGAAGAAATTTGAAATGGCCCTGGATACCGAATTCGCATTTGTCAGCGACGATGATTTTGAGAATGCAGTTTTGGAAAGTATAGCCGACGAAGTGTTGATGCGCGACCTGAAGGACCTCCGCAAGAAGGTTTCTAAAGAGGTCGGCTTGCCTCCGTATGTCATCTTCCAGGATCCGTCACTGGATGATATGGCCACAAGGTACCCTATCACCATGGATGATCTTGAGAAAACACATGGAGTGGGCAAGAACAAGGCCATGAAATATGGTCAGCCATTCATTGATTATATCGCTGAGTATGTTAAGCGAAACAATATAGAAAGACCGACGGATGTCGTTGTAAAGACCTCCGGTGAAAAGTCCAAGAAAAAGATTGCCATTATCCTGAATATTGATAAGAAGATGGCCCTGGAGGATATTGCGAGGAGCAATGGCATGCAATACCAGGAATTGATGGATGAGCTTGAGCAAATGGTCACCATGGGCACAAGTCTTGACCTTCATTATTGTATTGACGAGATCATCGAGGAAGAATACCAGGAGGAGATATTTGAATATTTCAGGGGTCAGGAAGAGGATGACCTGAACCAGGCAGTGATGGATTTCGACAATGATTTTGCTTATGAGGAACTGCAATTGATGAGGTTACAGTTTATCAGCAATATGGCGAATTAATTCAACATTTGTTGAATAAATAATTTTAAATAGGCTTGGTTTAAGGATACATTTGCACTATCACTAAGACTAACTTACAAAAACTTGAAACCCTTTTCAAGCAATACCAGCCGGCATTGCATTGGTTTTGTATGCAGTATGTCAAGTCCAGGGAAGACGCGGATGAGATAGTCAACGATACATTCATGGCGGTGTGGGATAAACAGGATGAATTGGTGCTCGACCAAACCATCAAGTCATTTTTATATACCATCGTCCGGAATAAAAGCCTGAACCTGCTCAAGAAACGAAAGATTGAAATATCAGAACTGGATGAAAATTTTGAGGTTGCATCCCAGCATATTTCTCCTATTGAGATTCTTCAGGCAAGGGAAACAGAAGAAGCCATTTTTGAACTCATCGCCAAATTACCACCCAAATGCCAGCAGATATTTATATTGAGCCGCAGGGAACATCTTGGTAATAAAGAGATAGCAAGTATCCTTGATATTGGCGAGAAAACCGTTGAGAACCAGATAAGCATTGCCATCAAACTGATCAGGGCAGGATTGAAGAACCAGACGAACCATAAAAACAATGGGCTGAAGATGGTCATCTTCCCATGGATGCTGGCCTGGCTAATGAATTGACAATTGACAATTGATAATGGACAATTGATAATGGATAATGGATAATGGATAATGGATAATTGATAATGGATAATTCTTTGTTCTTCAATTCATAATTCATATGTGAGGGTTGAAAATTTTCAACCCCTGCATTCATCATTCATCACTCATAATTATTCCTCCTCCGAGCCCGTTTCCTTCACCGGTTTCTTGAATTGGATGCGCGGTCCGCTCCATGCAAGGACATTGCCGCTGGCGTCCATAAAGTCGAATTCTAATTCATACCTGTCGCCGTCGTTAAATTTAAATGCGCCCAGGCACATGTCATGTCCTACTTTTATTTCCATGCCATCGGTTTCAATATAATAAACCGTTTCCATACCAGTTTTCAGGTTTTTTACGGTGGTCCTGACAATCAATTCCGAACCATCCATCACAGGGCAGTTAAACACCACATAAGAGACGGGACTACAACCGTAAAGCTCAAGAATCTTTTTCATTTCCTTTGGTCTGGCGTTCATCACTGGTGTAAGGGTATCAAAACCCTCTATTACTGTCCAGGTTCCTCCGCCGCTGTGACGGTCAAGGTTATCATAAGCCGGCATGCCATCAATGCGCAGGCTGTAAGCCAGTCCTGCAATTAACGTATCTGCAGGAACCAGGACAGCCTGTGTCAATTCGAACTGTCCCTTATGCATTTCCCTGACGATTAACGGCACTTTTATATCTCCGGCCTGCAGGTACACAGGGTAATCCTTGTTAAGGCCTTCAATCGTATGTTCGCTGAAGCCAAAACCGTCAAGCACAAAAACAGGGTTCTGCCGGATTGTATTCCCTTTTGGAAATACAAAAAGACCTGACATTTGACAGTCGGCAAATAGGTTTCCTGCCAGTAACAGGCTGCATGCAATAGAGAAAATGGTTTTCATAAGGAGATCAAAGCAAAATTAGGGATTGTTTATTTTATTCCACTCAGAGGTTTTTTCACAAAATGGAAAGGAGAACCGGGATAGTCCACAAATCAGGGCAGAAATTAGTGAGACACAATTTTCAAACTGCAAAGCGGATTGAAAATTGTCAGTCGAACTAATCCCGAGGCTTTGCGCGGGATCTTGGAAATTTATTGAACCTCTCTTATTTGACTTCCTGCATCAGTTTTTTCACCAGCGGGGAAATAACGATCAATAAGATACCTGCAATCAATGCATAAATAGCCAGTTGTTTGTATTCATTGGCGTAATTTATGAGTTTATCATAATTGGTCGAAGATTCTGAGCCCCTGGCAATACCGGCTCCCAACAATCCCGCAAAATACTGCCCATAGGCACTTGCAAGGAACCACATGCCCATCATGATGGCCTGTAATTTCGGTGGCGAGAGTTTGGTCATGGCGGACATACCTATTGGGGACAGACAGAGTTCCCCGAAAGTGATTACAAGCCATCCTGTCGTGAATAGGTCAAGTGAGGTAATGCCATTATTGTCACTAAAGAATTTAGTGGTATAGAAAATGTAGAATCCGGCGGCCAGGAACAGGAATCCCAGGCCAAATTTAATAAGCGTGTTAGGTTCTGCCTTCTTTTTGCTTAGCCATATCCACACCATGCCTAGCAGGGCCGCAAAAATGATGACGAAGAATGAATTAGCAGAGTTGTTTACACCATTGGGGTTAAGTTTAATGCCCAAAACGGTATTATCAAGGTTATTGGCAGCAAACAAGCTGAGTGAACCACCACTCTGTTCGAAAAATGCCCAGAAAACAATCGAGAACAATATGAATACCATGGCCGCAATAAGCTTCTTATTCTCCTGAAGCGAGTATTTCCGCATCTCGTAAACCAGGTACACGATGGTGCATGGACCAATGATATACATGAACATATCGGTGTATTCGGTCTTTGACACCATAATGATAATGAAGGGAATCACAATGAGCGAACCTATATAGGTTAAATACTCATAAGTCCTTTTCCGGGAAGGCTCTAAGTGCAATAGGGGAGAAATGCCAATGCTGGCCATGCTTTTCTGTGTTTGTGTAAACGTCAGCAGGCTCAATATCATCACAACGGCGGCTAACCCGAAAGCCACATTCCATGTGAGTTCGGGGGGTATGACACTGTTAAACATATCACCCTGGCCAATGGCGATACACATATAACCTCCTATCAGGGCCCCGAGATTTATACCCGCATAAAACAATGAGAAACCTGCGTCCCTGCGCGGATCGCCTTCTTTATAAAGCGCACCGACCATGGTGGATATATTGGGCTTGAAAAAACCTGTACCAATAATTGTAAAACCAATACCTATAAAAAAGAAATCCTTTGGATCAATGGCGAGTATGCAACTTCCGGCTATCAT
>JANWHK010000114.1 GCA_025450395.1 Bacteroidia bacterium | reverse complement strand
TCATTTTATTGTCATAATAAAACGTTTAAATATGGCTAAATCGAAAATTACGGTTTTGGTCTAAGTGTTTGTACCCAGGTTTATTATTTTGAGTAGCATTTACTGACTGAATCCAGTCTTGTGTCAGCGCGTATACTATTTACTAAGTACTTATACCTGAGTCTGATGTGGGATCCAGTCAAAGCCTTGCTTGTTGCCCGCTGATATTCATCATGTTAATTGCCTTTTAATTGTTCTTGTAAAATTGCTGGCAAAAGTTTATTGTGACGTGGCTGTTTTTTGAAAAAAAAATCTCCGAAGCGATAGTTTGACGAATGACATGGTGTTCTAAATCTTATTACATATTTTTTAATTTATGCTGGTTGTTAAGAACAATTAGTAAAAGTAAGCGTTAATCAAAAAAATTTCAGAAGTTCAATTTTAGCTTCTTAAAATAACACTTGTTGTATTACAGGAAAAGCAAGTCTGAATCTATAAAAGATTATTTTTTGAAATATGAAAATCAACAAATCATTTTACCTTCAAGATTTTTACCTTTAGTGAATTTTTAAAATCACGCAATAATGAAAATCCATGTCATCCGAATTAAGGTTTTCATGATATAAATGTTTATGTTTAATTATTTTGCTCCAAAAATAATGGCAATCAGAACGAATGCCAAAAATGACAATACAATACGCATGACAATCTTAACAACACTTTCGCCCAAATCAGTCCCGCTGAAAGGTTTTTTACTGCTATCTATCCTGCGGAGTCCTATTATGGACATTATAAAACCGATTAAAATACATATTAACAACAATGTAATAAACCAGCCGACTAATGGCATTTTAGTTATTGCTGCAAAGATAAACGCCACAATGGCGCCATAAAAGAAAATAGCCCCTATCAGGGTAATGGGTTCCAAAGGTCCGTTCTTTTTCCTTTTTGCCGGCCTTGCAGGCAAGATTTTTTCAGCCTTGTTTGTGACCTGTCCGACCTCAAATATCAATTTCCTTTCTATATGGGTTTTTAATTGCTCCTTTGCCATCAAGCCCGTTGTTGGCAAATTTATCAGTACTTCATCCTGACTCAGGAGGTTTTCTATTTGAGGTGCAAAATCTGAATTCTTCTTACTGAAAGTTTGCCTCGGTATTTTTGTATTTTTGGCTATTACAGTTAAACGTTGAGCTCTTTCCCTGGTTTTCCCCGACCTGGTATCGTCCTTTTTGAACACATTAAGGTTCACATTTAATTTCAAGCCGTTGCCGTATCTTGTTTTGGTAATGACACCGCATGAGCTGAAAAATAAGATCAGTACAAAAACGCATGTCATCCGCGTTAAGGCTTTCATGGTATAGATGTTTTAAGTTTTCAAATATAATTTAAATTTCGAATCCCCCTAAAATTGTATTTCCGCCCCGGCCAGCAGCGGCAGCGCCAGATGCAAGGCAGCGTTTAGCTTTTTGCCGGCACGCGGCGAGCGGCAGTAAGCCCACATGCCGGCAACTTTTCCAAAGCTACGCTGACTAAATCGGGACTAAAGCGAATGGACGGTGCAGGCGGCCTCATTGTAATTCCCTAGCCCCTAGACCCTAACCCCTATCCCCTCTTCCCCGCATTCCATTTATCTGCACAATGTAATTTATCTGTGGATTTTATTCTCCACATACAAGAAACTTTGTCGTTTCTGCGTTTTACTTTTGCAAGATTGCAATCCCTGATGGCGAAACAAAAGAGTAATAGCTTCCGGAACTCATCCGACGATTTCCAACCCGATGAAAAGGTATCAAAAAAACCTGCTAAGGGAGAAGGTCGTCTTGCATGGCTGAAAGATGAACGAACGACCAAGATTACAGGGGCATTTTTTATACTGTTTTCACTGTTCCTGTTTTTATCCTTCACGTCGCATATCATCAACCTCTGGGGTTTCGAGACTGACCAGGACCTGCTGCAAAGCAACAGCTGGAAGTGGTACAAGACCAATAACCCGAAAGGTGCTGCCAACATGATGGGTTACATCGGCGCGTGGTTCGGCCACCTGTTTATACATAAATGGTTTGGCATCGCCTCATTCATCCTGCTGTTCAGTATTTTCACCTTTGGCACCAAACTCCTGTTCAAGTGGCAGATGTATCCCATACTCAAAATACTGAGATACACCTTTTTTATTGTGGTGTGGACTTCCCTTCTGATGGGATTTATTTTCCACAAACACAATCTTTTCATGGGTGGTGGTTTTGGTTATTTCGGTTTTATGTGGATGAAAGGCCTGGTGGGATATACCGGCACTGTGCTTTTCCTGGTATTATATGTGATGATGTTCATGATCGTGGTGTACAATGTCGATTTCAGGTTCAGGCTCAAAAGCCTGGTGCAGGACCTGCCACCTGAAGACAATTCGATGTACCCGGCTTTTACCGAACACGAACTGGAGGCGGAGAAGATCATGAACTCCCTGAGAGAACAGGAAATAAGGGTCAATGAAAAAACAGGTGAACATCAGGGCATTAAGTCAGTGAACCTGGATATACCACCTGAACTTCTCAATGACCTGGTTCCGGAAGATGAAAAGGCCGCACCTATCACCTTCGATATTCCCACAGTAAGGGCAAAGAAACCTGAACTGGCCAGTACCTTTGAATTAAAGATAGAAACACCGGTGATGGAAGAAGTGATAGAAGCACCCATTCCCCATGTTGCGGAAACCATCAGGCAGACCAATCTCGATGAATTATATGATCCAAAGCTTGATTTGCCCGGTTACCAGATGCCCACCATCGACCTGCTGCAGGAATACGAATTTACAAAGACAGAAATAGATCGAAGCGAACTGGAAAGCAGTAAGAACCTGATCATTGAGACACTGAAAAACTACAATATCGGCATTTCTGAGATCAAGGCGAATATCGGTCCAACGGTGACCCTGTATGAAATAGTACCTGCCCCCGGGGTGAAGGTTTCGAGGATCAAGAACCTGGAAGACGATATTGCTTTAAGTCTCGCAGCCCTTGGTATACGAATCATCGCACCTATTCCCGGAAAAGGGACTATCGGTATTGAGGTGCCAAATAAAAAACCTGAAATGGTGCCCATGCGCCAGATGATAGCCAGCAAGAAATTCCAGGAATGTAATTTCGAACTGCCTGTGATTCTGGGTAAAACGATATCGAACGAGCTGTATATCGCCGACCTCAGCAAAATGCCGCACTTGCTGTGTGCAGGCGCTACAGGTCAGGGTAAGTCTGTGGGTCTCAACAGCCTGATCATTTCACTGCTGTATAAAAAGCACCCTTCAGAGCTGAAATTTGTATTGGTGGACCCAAAGAAGGTGGAGCTCACGCTATACAATAAGATAGAAAGGCATTACCTGGCCAAACTTCCCGGTGACGGCGATGCCATCATTACCGATACCAAACTCGTTACCAATACGCTGAATTCCCTCTGCATGGAGATGGATGAGCGGTATGAATTGCTGAAATCGGCCGGTAAGCGCAATATCATAGAATACAATACAAAATTCAGGGAAAGAAAACTGTTGCCTACCGAAGGTCACAGGTTCCTGCCTTATATAGTAGTGGTGATAGACGAGGTGGCTGACCTGATGATGACGGCAGGCCGCGAGGTGGAAACCCCCATTGCCCGACTGGCGCAACTCGCAAGGGCTGTCGGTATTCACGTGATACTGGCGACCCAACGCCCTTCAGTGAACATCATTACGGGTACCATCAAAGCCAATTTTCCTGCCAGGCTGGCTTTCAGGGTGACCTCCAAGATCGATTCCCGGACCATTCTCGACAGCAACGGGGCCGACCAGCTCATAGGCAAGGGCGATATGCTGTTCAGCACCGGTAATGACCTGATACGCATACAGTGCCCGTTTGTGGACACGCCGGAAGTCGAAAAAATAACGGAGTTTATCGGTAACCAGAGGGGATATCCAAGCGCCCTGATATTACCTGAATTCCGCGGCGACGATGAAGCCGGCGGAAAAGACGATTTTAATCCGGACGAACGCGATGCCTTGTTTGAAGACGCCGCCAGACTCGTTGTTATGACACAGCAGGGAAGCACTTCCCTGATACAGAGAAAATTAAAACTGGGCTATAACAGGGCCGGCCGACTGGTCGACCAATTAGAGCAGGCCGGGGTAGTTGGACCCTTTGAAGGTGCCAAAGCCAGGAAAGTATTAATTCCTGATGAAGTATCTTTGGAACAGTTTTTGGATAGCCTTTATTCCAAATAATTTTATTATTTTTGCACCGCCGTAAAAAAAGCCCTAAAGGGAGGTTTTTACGCCGTCAATTTTAAAAGAATACTATATATAAATATACCCAAATGAAGAAAACAGCCTTATTGTCTTTAGTAGTCATGTCCCTGTTCAGTTTTGCTTTTGTGCCTGTCACTATCAGTAAAGACAAAGACAAAGTTGCCACCAAATTATTAAAGGAAGTCTCTAAAAAATACAAGTCTTACAAAACCCTCAAGGCAGAGTTCACCATGGTGACCGAACCTATGGATACCAAGGCAGCGAAAAAAACAGAAAAAGGCGCATTGACGTCCAAGGGTTCCAGTTTCAAGCTTACATTCGGTGGACAGGAAATATTCTGCAATGGCAAATACATCTGGACCTATACAAAGGAAACCAACGAATGCGTGAAGGATAATTACAACCCGCATTCAAATACCGGTCTCAACCCGGCCAAAATATTCACCGTTTGGGAAAAAGGGTTTTTGTATGCCAGTGACGGAAGCTATAAAAAAGGCAACACCGATATTGCCAAGATCAAGTTAACCCCTACTGACAAGACCAAACCTTATTTCCTGATGAACCTTGAAGTGGATCAGTCCGGCAAGACTGTACAGAGCCTGAAGGTGTCGTTTAAGGCCGGCCACAAACAGACCTATACCATGACTTCCCAGACCCCGAATGCGAGTATTGATGATAAGAATTTTGAGTTCGTCGCCGCGAATTATCCGGGTGTGGAAATGATAGACCTGACCAAGAAGAAGAAGTAGTGGGCATGCCCGCAAAACCTTAGCTGCAAGGCTCAGCAATTTTGTGGTCGGGCTATCCGCTATTATCCCCATGGCAGGCGCCACGGGGGATAGCCGCTTCTATCCCTCATGCAATATTTTACAATGACCAAAGTGGTTTTACACAATAAAATAAACGCTGAAGAACTCAAGAAAAAGATCCGTGAAAGTTCTGAGGAACGCACGACTATTTCATTTTACAAATACCATTACATCACCGAGCCCAAGGCTTTCAGGGACCAGCTTTACATGGCGTGGGAGCAGCTGGGTGTATTAGGTCGCATCTATGTTGCGGACGAAGGCATCAATGCACAATTGTCTCTTCCCACAAAAAATCTCGAAGCTTTTAAGACCCATTTGAACGGTATTGATTTTTTAAGGGATATCCGCCTGAATACAGCTGTTGAAGACGATGGCAAATCTTTTTTTAAGCTGGCCATCAAGGTGCGGAAAAAAATTGTTTCAGACGGCATTAGCGACCCTGGTTTTGATGTTACTAAAATAGGCACTCACTTAAAGGCAGAGGAATTCAATTCCCTCACCGACAAGGACGATGTGATTGTTGTCGATATGCGCAACCACTATGAAAGTGAAGTCGGCCATTTTGAACATGCTATCTTGCCTGATGTGGTAAATTTCAGGGAACAGTTGCCAATGGTGGCTGACATGCTGAAGGACAAAAAGGACAAACCTGTGGTGATGTATTGCACCGGCGGCATTCGCTGTGAAAAGGCAAGCGCCTATATGCTTTACAAGGGTTTTAAGGAGGTATACCAGCTTGAAGGCGGCATTATCAATTATGCCAACCAGGTGAAGGCGAAAGGCCTGAGAAATAAATTCCACGGCAAGAATTTTGTATTTGATGAGCGCCTGAGCGAACCGGTGACCGATGAAATCCTTGCAAAATGTCATCAATGCGGGAACCCTGCTGATTCCCATACCAATTGCGCCAACGTTGCGTGCAACCTGTTATTCATACAATGTCCGGCTTGCCAGGCCAAATATGATAATTGCTGCAGCGAGGAATGCCAGGCTATTGCCGCCTTGCCGGAGGAAGAACAGAAAGCACTCCGTAAAGGCCGGAATTTTGGCCGTCTGGTATTTGCCAAGGGCAAAAAACGGAAGACGAGTTAAAACTACGTCTGTCATTTTATTCCCATAAATTCAATTCCCTAATTAATAATTAAATCAAAACAACTAAATTTGATGGCAAAACGTCTTTAGCCTATGAAAGTATGCCTTACCTTACTAATTTTATTTTTATCCAATTTTATTCATGCCCAGGTAAGCGCCGATGCAGGACCAGACCAGGAGAAATGTTTACGCGACACCCTCAGGGTGACCGGAACAGGCCTGAACCCGGGAGATACAGGATCTTACCAATGGAAAGAACTTAATTCCGGAATGCTTGTTTCAAATTCCAAAGACCTTACCCTGGTCATTAGCAGTCCCGCTCCGCTGCATTTAGAATTACTAGTGACAAGGATTTCCAAAAACATCACCTATACAGATAGGGACAGTTTTCAGGTCCTGATAAAATTTTTACCCATTGTTCAAATATCTGTACCGGATACCCTCTGTTCTACTTCAAGCATCACATTGCAAAACCTGGTTCCCAGCGGCAATGTCGGTACATGGTCGGGCCCCGGGGTGACTGGAAAGACCCTGGATGCTGGTTTTAGTCCCAAGACAAAACAATATGAAGGCCCATACCGGGCGAAATATTCCTACACCGATCCGGTTACGACCTGCAGTTCCTCGGATTCAGCAGAGTTCCTGGTGCAGACCCCTCCCGATGTAAGCATTTCAACACCGGGACCGATAAGAGTTTGTGAAGGCAGTCCGGTTCAATTGTCAGCTACAGTGAAATGGGCAAAAGGTGTCAAATGGTTGTCAGACGGTGACGGCTTTTTCTCTTCCGATTTCCAGACACAAACGAACTATACCCATGGGAAGAATGACACCTCTTCAGCGAAAGTAATTATTCATGCCAGGTCTTTGCTTGAAGGTGTATGTATTTCAGATAAGTCGTATATCGACCTGTTCATAGAACCTTATCCCCAGTTCACAATGCCCCCGCATTTTGTATTCTGTGAGCCTGCTTTAGTCAGTTTTTCTTCAGACGTCTTGAAGCCTAAAGGCTCCGCTAATCTGCGCTACACATGGATATTTGGCAACGGTGATAGTTTAATTAAATCCAGCAATTCCGCCCCTCAGAATATTCAATATGATACGGCCAAAAATAGCTGGTATGATGTAAGCCTTATCGTTTACAACCAATGGGGCTCATCCGACAACGAGGCTTGTAGTGTCAGGAAAGATTCACTGAATTATGTCCTGGTATTGCCACAGCCTACTGCCAGTTTCATCAGCTATCCGGAATATTACACCACCGTGGCCGACCCTGAATTTACATTTATCAACAAGACCAAAGTCAGGAGTGGATGGAACTCAATGTCGTATTTATGGACCTTCAGCAGCGACCCTGATGACACAAGTACACAGGTCAATCCAAAACATACCTATGCAGCAGACACTTTTTCTTACTGGGTAAACTTGTTCGCCGGATATTATTACGTTGACAATATCACCCAGCTCCATTATTCTTGCTGGGATTCCACCGGTGAGCCAAGGAAAGTGGGTCCCGTTGTAACGGATATCATGTTGTTTACATTGGTCCAGAACAAGAGCATTTCGCTGCAATTTCCCTTTGATGGTGAATTAACAGTAATAGATGCAATTGGCAGGTTGATCGAAACGAGGAAGGTTAAATCAATCCATCGTGAAGTTTTCGATGTGAGTGATTGGGCTGTCGGTATTTATTTTTTCGTAAATACAGATGGAAAGGATAAAAAAGTCAGGAAATTCATCAAATATTAATCCCTTTTCTGCATCCTGTTACATAAATATGACCAGTTATTACATATATTACACAAAAACTGAAATAAAGCAACTAACTTTGGAATCAGATCGTCTTAAAACTATGAAAACACTTATTACACTACTTTTTTTATCTCTTTGTATCAGCACTTCTGCCCAGGTTACTGCCAATGCCGGTGTCGATAAGGAAATTTGTATCTTGGATACACTGAAAGTTACCGGCACAGGACTAAATGCCGGTGATACAGGGTCATACCAATGGAAGGACCTGGGTTCAAATGCCATTGTTTCAACCTCTGCTTCTTTCAGTCTCAAAATCACCTCAATGAGTACAAGGAATTATGGACTAATTGTTACCCGGAAAACCTATAACAATACCTATTATGCCTATGATACCATTCAGGTACTTGTGAATGCATTACCCACTTTTTCATTTAATGGATTGCCCCCAAGATGTTATAATGATGGTGCTCTTAACCTAACAAGCAGTCAAATAAGCAAAGCTTATTCAGGAGATAAAACAATTACACAGACTGATATCCGTTATTACCAATTATACAAAAACCCGAGCTGGGTGACTGGGGGCCCGGTAGGTGTAAAGCATTATGTATATGACTTCCCGAAATTCATCACCAACAGCAATGTGCCAGCCACAGGCTTGAAAGATACCATCTGTTATGATTATACAGATTACAAGGGT
The DNA here is from genome assembly GCA_025450395.1 of Bacteroidia bacterium. Lineage (GTDB taxonomy): Bacteria > Bacteroidota > Bacteroidia > NS11-12g > UBA955 > JABMMZ01. The sequence goes on along the minus strand of JANWHK010000114.1, from coordinate 6,943 downwards.
TGTTATAACAAGGAGTGCAAACCTTTCAGGCTGAACCCCAACCCTGTGGTTGAACTTAAGGGCGGTGTATTCTGTCAAAGGGCGGGACTTATCACCCTTGATAATCTTGTAGTCAAACCCTTCAACAAGGCGGGAGGCATACAGAGCTTTCGTTGTATTTCCGTTCCTGCGGGTTCAGGGGTCAATCCGGATGACATTATTTCAGTTAACATGAACAATACCCTTTTGGACCCCGGCACTGAAAAAGAACCAAAAAAGTCCGGGGAATATATTATCGAATATTGTTTCAAGAATGCGATCACCGGTTGCATGAGTTGTGATACATCTACAGTTGAGGTTATCAAATTGCCTGTGCTGAAATTTTCATCCATTCCTAAACAGTGCATTAATTTTCCACTTTTAGCCCTTGATAGTTTCCTGACAGATAGTTCTACAGGAAAGAGGCTTCTAAATACTCAATGGCAGACTGTTGAATACGGAGGTTCAAGGGATATGAACAATTCGAATGTAAGTTCCAAAATATTGAACTCTGTCAAGAATGGCAAATATTTCGACTCAAAATTAGGTCCTGGTCAATACCTTGTGAAAGTAACGGATACCAGTAGCGGATGTCCAGTATCAGATAGTATCGAGACCCTGGTTAACGGACTGCCTATCATCGATATAGATGTTCCTGATACAGTCTGCTCAAGCTCTGCTGTATTTACCCTTAGCAATATACAGCCTGCAGGACCTGTAGGCACATGGTCTGGACAGGGCGTTACAGGCAGAAATTTCGATCCGGGTAGCAGTCCAAAGAACAACCAATATGAAGGACCGGTGATGATCAAATTTGAATACACTAACCCGCTGACAAACTGTACAGCTTCCGACTCGGAGTCGCTTCTGATACAGACCCAGCCAAATATGACCATCAATGCCATACCTCAATCCGGTGTACACTACAAGGTGGATTTCAGCCTATCAGGCATGAGTTTTCTCGATACAACGAAGGCCACATTTAACTGGAATTTCGGCAGCAGCGGTAGTTCAACTTCAGTCAACCCCAAAAATATTTTTTATGCCGACAGCGGCACCCACACTGCTTATGTCACCTTAAATTATGGGACCTGCGATGTATTGGATTCCATCACCTTTACATTGAACTATCTAGCGATTGATATACAGGATATCAGCAAGCTGATTTCATTCTATCCGAATCCTGTAAAGGAAACATTGTCAATCGACATGCCGTTTGATGCCGGTATCAGCGTCTGTGATGTAAATGGCCGACAAATTTCCACTTGGTCACACGAGGCCAATGTAACAACTTCAATGGACCTGTCCTTATTGCATCCAGGCGTCTACCTGGTAAGCATCCGCAACAACCAGCAGGTGGTATGGAAGAAGATCGTTGTGGAATAAATTCCCCCTTTGCAGGAATATCAACTAACGATACTTGTTGGTCAGGAGACAAACAAGGGCGTACAGTAAATAATAATCTTTGCGGTAAACAAAAGGCCCTGGTGAAAACACCGGGGCCTTTTATGAAATACAGTTGCGTGGTTCGACAGGCTCACCATGACAACATTGTCATCCTGAGCCTGTCGAAGGATCTTATTTCAAAAATAACAAATCCCTGTATTTCGGGAGTTTCCAGCTGTCATTCTCTATGAGCTCCTCGAGCTTGTCGGCGCTCTCCCTGATGCTTTCAAAATAAGGTTTCACCTTGTCGCAATAAGCTTTCGCTTTTTTATCCGCATGGGTGATCAGGTTGGCTTTCCTGCGCTCCTCAGTCATTTTTGCATTGTTGCTCCATATCGCATTGATGTGTTTTGAAATTTCCTTTACCAATTCAAGCAGAGCTTTATTGTCCGTCTTGGTCATTCCTATCTTTCCAAGACCTTCAATCGTATCCACCAGTTTTTTCTGGTATTCCACTGCGGAAGGTATCACATAATTCTTGGCGAGTTCGCCGAGTATCCTTCCTTCTATCTGTATTTTCAAAAGGTAATCTTCATACTTGATTTCCGTTCTTGCCTCCAGTTCCTTCCTGGTAAAGATACCGTTATTGACAAACAAATCCTTGGTGACTTTTGTATTATAAGCATCCAGTGCGTAAGGCGTTGTCTTGATATTGTTCAAACCTCTTTTTGCAGCTTCCTTCACCCAGTCTTCGCCATATCCGTTACCTTCAAAAATAATTTTCTTGGATGACTTGACATACCCGATCAATACCTGTTCAATGGCAGCAAGCTTGTTGACTTTTTTCTTGATTAGTGCATCTACTTCCTTTTTGAACTCTGTAAGCTGGTTAGCAACAATTGTATTTAAAACAATGATGGCATTGCCGCAATGGTCGCTTGATCCAACCGCCCTGAATTCAAATTTATTACCGGTGAAGGCAAATGGTGAAGTCCTGTTCCTGTCAGTATTGTCCAGCAATATTTCCGGAATACGGTAAACACTGATGGTTTTCTCACTCACCCTTCCAGGCTTGCTTGATGCTTTTGAATTTTCGAACTGGTGCAACACCTGTGACAGGGTACTTCCTATGAAAACAGACATGATGGCCGGAGGTGCTTCGTTGGCTCCCAAACGGTGGTCATTGGCTGCCGTGGCTATACTTGCCCTCAGCAAATCCGCATGGTCATATACTGCCTTGATGGTATTGATAAAGAAGGTCAGGAACTGCAAATTATCCTGCGGACTGAGACCCGGTGATAATAAATTGACACCTGTATCCGTGACGATGGACCAGTTGTTGTGTTTTCCGGAACCATTCACACCCTTGAAAGGTTTTTCATGCCATATCACTTTTAATTTGTGTTTTCCTGCTATCGACTGCATCACATCCATCAAGAGGGAATTATGGTCAATCGCTATATCCGCTTCCTCGAACATCGGGGCACATTCATATTGTCCCGGTGCCACTTCATTGTGCCTGGTCTTGAGCGGGATGCCAAGTTTTAATGCTTCCCTTTCAAAATCCGTCATGAAATTATAAATTCGCTCAGGGATACTTCCGAAATAATGGTCTTCCAGTTGCTGGCCTTTTGCAGGCATATTTCCGACCAGGGTCCTTCCTGCAAATACCAGGTCCGGACGTTGGTGGTAAAGTTCTTCGTCTACCAGGAAATACTCCTGTTCAATACCCAGGGACACTTTGGCATTTTTAACATTGGTGTCAAAATACTGGCAAACTTCTGAAGTAATCTTGGTTAAAAAATTAGTAGCCTTGATAAGAGGTGCTTTATAGTCGAGCGCCTCACCGGTATATGCCACAAATACTGTTGGTATACACAGGGTTTTGCCGCTGGCTTTTTCCATGATGAAGGCAGGCGATGAAGGATCCCATGCGCTGTAACCCCTGGCCTCGAATGTATTGCGTATGCCGCCACTCGGAAAACTGGATGCATCCGGCTCCTGCTGAACAAGGGCCTTGCCTGTAAATACTTCCACTCCTGTATCTATGCCTGTAGGTTCAAAGAAAGCATCGTGCTTTTCTGCTGTTGAACCACGCAATGGCTGGAACCAGTGGGTGTAATGTGTTGCGCCTTTTTCTATGGCCCAGTTTTTCATGCCTTCGGCAATCTGGTCGGCCATTTTCCTGTCCATCGGTTTACCGGTGTTCCTGGATTCATTGACAGCCTTGATGGCTTCCTTGCTGACGTACTCAGCCATCGCTTTCGGCCCGAATACACTCTTGCCGAAATATTCTGATATTTGTTTCATGCTATGTTTAGATGCTTTTTGCTCCTGTTGCCTGGATTTTGATGCTGACTGTATCATAAATTTGATAAATTTTGGGTGCAAAAATAAGTTACACAACCTTACTCAAAATTAAATAATCACTAAATTATTCCACATTTATGCAAAAAACCAGTTGAAATGTCGATATTTTTAATTATTTTCGACACGTTATTTGCTAAATAGCCAATTACCATATAATCAGCTTTCAAAGTTACAGGATATTGACCTGAAAAAATCCATTGAGCTGGAAAATGCCTGCAAAACATGCTGGAAATCACTTTTTCACCTCAACGGGTTTATCGATGCCTATTCAACCGAAACCCTCAGGGACGATCTTTTACTCCTGCAAATCGCTGATGCTAAATATTCTTTTGAGCTTGATAATGAAACAATTTCCTTTACACGACTTTTTGAAGCATTTTCTTCAGAAAACCCGCTTGCCGACAAGATTCCCGTGATGATATTCAATTATATGTCGTATGTGCAGTCCACTTCTAAAATTGACCTGAACACTTTAAAGCCGGTTTATTTTTATGGAAATAAAAAAAAACAGGACCTGTTCAGGGATAAAAAAGAAGTGACCGTAAAGAGTTACCACACCAACCTGACACTTTACACAGCACCGAGCCAATATGCAGTTATCAGAAACCTGAAGGACGAACTTGATTTTTTATTCCGCCGTCCGCTGGATGCGGATGAACTCGTCCATATGAGCCTCTGCCATTTACAGATCAGGGCTATCGCGCCTTATAATGAGCTTAACCATCATGTCGCGAGGGTCTATTCGCAATTATGGCTGAAATCCCAACACCTGAATTTTGATTTCCTGCCGCTTGCCAGGGCTATAGCGGTCAACCGGGAAACCTACCAACTGATGATGCGTGAGGTGGCGAACGAGGGAAAGTACACAGACTGGTGTATATATTTTATTGACATCCTGCATGAAGCCTGCGAATACCTGCTCGCCAGGTTAAAAGAGATACAGGCACTTAAAAAAAATACCCTTGACATCATGGCTAAATATACGGCCTATCACTTGCCCGCTGAGGAACTCCTGGCCGTTGTTTTCAGCCGTCCATATATCAAGCCTAAATACCTGGTTGAAGCCCTCGGTTGTCACCGGCATACGGCCTATGCTTACCTCGCTCACCTCGTAAAAGCAGGCATACTGATTGAAAAAAAATCAGGTAGGGAAAAACTGTATTTACATAAGCAATTATTCGATGTATTGTCGAATTAAGCTAAAGATTCACTAAAAAAGTATTTATTTTGCCCCCTTATGAAAGCGATCGGCCGCATACTCAAACTTATCAGTCCCTTTAAGGGTTTGGCTGCGCTTAACATGCTGTTCAACCTCATCCAGATTGTTGCAGGCCTGTTCTCACTGGCACTCATGATGCCTTTGCTCGACTTTATGTTCAACAGCAACAAGGAGGCATTCAGGCAAAAAGCTACGGGGGGTGACTTTAATTCCGTATACAACCAGTTTGTTACCTGGATGACGGAATTCGTGGAGAACGATAAACAACAGGCACTTTTTTATATCTGCATTGCCTTGGTGGTGGCCACCATTATCAAGAATATCGCCAGGTACCTCGCGTTGTATTACCTTGTAATATTAAGGAACCTTGCACTGAAGGATATCCGTAAAAAGGTTTATAACAAGATACTCGACCTGCCCCTGTCATATTTCAGCAATGAGCGCAAGGGTGATATCATTTCGCGTATGAGCAACGATGTGAAGGAAGTGGAATGGAGCATGATGGCATCCCTCGAAGCGATCTTTAAGGAACCGGTCACCATTTTGTTTTATGTGGGTTCTTTGGTCTATATGAGTCCCCAGCTCACATTGTATGTCATTATACTTTTACCGGTCGCGGCAGGTTCAATCGCACTTTTGGGAAAATCATTGCGCAGGAAATCCAGGCGCAACCAGGAACAGCAAAGCGCCGTGCTGTCTTTCCTTGAGGAATCCCTCGGGGGTATACGTATCATCAAGGCGTTTGTGGTTGAAAAAGTATTCCGTGGTAAATTCAATGTCCTTAACGACAGTTCAACAACTGCCAATATCAAGGTCAGTCACAGGGGGGATATGGCTTCACCTATTTCAGAAACATTGGCCATTGTGGTGGCAGGTGTTCTTCTTTGGTTTGGCGGTAATATGGTATTTGACGGCGAAATAGCAGGTTCAGCTTTCCTCGCCTATTTTGCGATATTCAGCCAGGTGATACCACCCTTCAAACAGTTGTCACAAGCCTTCCCAATGATACAGCGCGGAGCTGCAAGCATGGACAGGTATGAAGAAATTTTAAATGCGGATATCAAGATCATTGAAAGGGAAAATCCTTTATCAATCCATGAATTTTCAAGGCAGATCGATTACCAGAATATCAGTTTCAGTTATGGCAAGGACCTGGTGCTGGACAATGTATCATTCTCTATTCCGAAGAACAAGAAAATAGCCTTGGTAGGCGCAAGCGGAAGCGGCAAAAGTACGTTGGCCGATTTGCTGCCGAGGTTCTATGATGTATTCGCCGGCTCCATCTCTATCGACGGTGTCAACATCAGGGATTTCAAGGTCGATGACCTCCGTTCATTGATGGGCATTGTGACACAGGAAGCCATTTTATTCAATGACACGATTGCCAACAACATCATTTTTGGCCAGCATGATGTGGATATGAAGGATGTGGAAAATGCTGCCAGGCTTGCCAATGCGATGGATTTTATACAGGCCTCCGAACACGGTTTTGATACCATCATAGGTGAAAGGGGAAGCAAATTGAGCGGCGGACAAAGGCAAAGGTTGGCCATAGCCCGGGCCTTATTGCGCAACCCACAAATATTGATACTCGATGAAGCTACCAGTGCACTGGACAATGAAAGTGAAAAACTCGTACAACAGGCACTCGACAACCTGAGGCAGGGAAGAACCACGCTCGTAATAGCCCACCGCCTGACAACCATTCAGGACGCCGATGAGATCATCGTGATGGACAAGGGAAAGATCGTTGAAAGAGGAACGCATGAGAGCCTGATCGATGGGAAGGGTTATTATTACAAATTATATCATTCGTATACGTATTGACGATAGAATACAGGAACAAGGATTTAGGAGCTAGGATTTAGGGGGAGACACGGTTGAATTGACAGTTGACAATGTACAATTGACAATGCCAACAGGAAATCTTTACTCATAATTCCTACAAAT
>JANWHK010000113.1 GCA_025450395.1 Bacteroidia bacterium | reverse complement strand
TTGATATAAAATTTTATTTCACCTTCGGCCTTGTGGCTGATGACTTGCTTGTCGCCAAAATTTGCGAGGCTGCCGGTTTCTTCATCTTCAACATACGCCATGATGAAATGATGGGGGAGGTTGATGCCGTATACAGGTACATTCAGTCTTTGCGCCACCAGCATGTAGATGATGGAAAGTGAGATGGGATTCCCTTTTTTGTTTTCCAGCACCTTGTTGAGATAGCTGTTGTCGTGGTGAAGGTAATTTTCTTCATCTCCCCTGAAGCCATGCAACTGGAAAAGTATATAATTGAGTATCTTTACTTTTTCGAAAGAGGTGAGGTCGTAATGAAATTCAAGCCATGCATCCAGCCTGAGGGATTCGAGTTTTTCATTCAGGGAAACTTCTGTCACATCGGGATACCGAAGCTGGCAGATAAGCGCCATTGCATGCAAGAGATTTTCACCGCCCTTTTTTTTCCATGCCTTCAGCAGGTTGCCGGTGTGCTGGAATTGTATCTGGCGTATAAGGTTTTCCAGGCGATCTCTCTGTTCCGCGGTTTCGGTGAGTTCATCCAGGTAGGTGTTCAGTTCACCGATCCGTGAAAACGGGGTGTTGGACAATTCCTGTAATGCTGCCTGCCATACTTCCTGGTCCGGATCATCCAGTAAAGAGATTAATGCTTTTATTTTTTTGGACTCAAGCACTGGGCAATAAGAGATTATTTCTTGACTTTCGCCTTGGCCTTCGCTTTGGCTTTTGCTTTCGCCTTGGCTTTTGGAGCAGCACTTGGCTTAGCCGCAGTCTTGCTTGTTTTCCGGCCACCTGAAGGTGTTTGTTTTTCAATGATGGCCATCACGTCATTATAGGTCAGTGTTTCCACATTGCTATCCTTTGGCAATTTGAAATTTGACTTGTTATGTGAAATATATGGTCCCCAACGGCCCTTCAGGATTTCAAGTTCTTCATCTTCCTTAAACGATTTGATCAGTTTCTCGGCTTCCGCTTTTTGTTTGGCCTCAATGATCTCGATCGCTTCAGGCATGGTGATCTCAAACAGGTCCCTGTCTTTAGGGATGGATGCAAATAAACTTCCGAATTTGATATAAGGACCGAATCTTCCGATTGCGGCTGTGACTTTCTCTCCCAGGTGTTCACCTATCAGCCTTGGCAACTTGAAGAGTTCAAGAGCCTGTTCGATGGTGATGGTTTCCAAGGTCTGACCGGGTCTAAGACTTGCGAATTTCTTTTCTTCATCTTCCTGGTCACCTATCTGCACCAATGGACCGTACCTGCCTATCCTTCCGGAAACAGCTTTGCCGGAAACAGGATCTGTTCCGATAATGCGTTCACCTTTCACCCGTTCGGCATTCGCCATGGTATTATCGACATCCTTGTGAAAAGGTGTGTAGAATTCTTCTATCATTTTGGTCCAGCCTATAACTCCCTGTGCGATTTCGTCAAATTCTTTTTCAACCAGGGCCGTAAATCCGTAATCCATGATCTGCTTGAAATGTTCGTTCAGGAAATCCGTTACCAGTGTTCCGATATCAGTTGGGAAAAGCTTGCTTTTCTCGACACCTGTATTCTCTACCGCAGTCTTTGTTTTTATCTCGCCGTTTTTCAGTGTAGAAGTCTGGTAATTTCTTGGTGTTCCTTCACGGTTATCCTTGATGACATATCCACGTTTCTGAATGGTGGAAATGGTAGGTGCATAAGTAGAAGGTCTGCCTATACCGAGTTCCTCAAGTTTCTTTACAAGACTTGCTTCAGTATATCTCGGAGCCGGGCGACTGAATTTCTGTTCTGAGGTCATGTGCAGCAGGTTCAGGCTTTCACCTTTACTCAAAGGAGGCAACAGACCTGCATTTTCTTCATCCTCATCGTCATCCTTGCTTTCAAGGTATACTTTCAGGAATCCGTCAAATTTTATGATCTCGCCTTCTGCCCTTAATGTCCTGTTCGCCTTGCTGACATTGATGTCAACGATGGTGCGTTCAAGTTCTGCATTGGCCATCTGGCTGGCAATAGATCTTTTCCAGATCAGTTCGTATAATTTATTTTCCTGCTGGTCACCGCCAACGGTATGGTTTTCAAAATAGGTAGGCCTGATGGCTTCGTGCGCTTCCTGTGCACTTGCGCTTTTCGTCGTGTAATTACGCGGCATGCTGTAACGCTCGCCAAAGGCACTCTTGATCTCGGCAGCGGCGCCGTTGATCGCTGTCTGTGACAAGTTCACGGAATCCGTCCTCATGTAAGTAATATGTCCCGCCTCGTATAGTTTCTGCGCGAGCAACATGGTCTTGGCTACCGGGTAACCGAGTTTCCTGCTGGCCTCCTGTTGCAGTGTACTGGTGGTGAATGGTGCTGCTGCTTTTCTTTGCGCAGGTTTCACCTCTATATTTGTAATGTCAAAGGTAGAGCCTGAAGACAGTTTCAGGAACTCAAGCGCTTCTGCTTCTGATTTAAAACGCTGTGGAAGTTCAGCCTTGATGGCTTTTGAATTATCTTTTTTGGTGAATTCAGCAGTAATCTTAAAATCAGTATCTGAATTAAAATTGTTGACTTCCCTTTCCCTTTCAACTATGAGCCTTACAGCTACTGACTGTACACGTCCTGCAGAGAGTGATGGCTTCACCTTTCTCCACAATACGGGTGACAATTCAAAGCCTACCAGCCTGTCGAGTATCCTTCTCGCTTGTTGTGCATCCACCAGTGCCTTGTCAATTTTCCGCGGGTTCTTTATCGCGTTTTCTATCGCGGGTTTGGTGATTTCGTGGAATACGATACGCTTTGTATTGGATTCATTCAGACCCAGCACTTCAAACAAGTGCCAGGAGATGGCTTCTCCTTCGCGGTCCTCATCCGAGGCCAGCCATATCATTTCACTTTCCTTCGCGAGTTTTTTAAGCTCAGCAACTACCTTGGTCTTGTCAGGTGAAACGATATAATTTGGCTTGAAGCCATTTTTAATATCTATTGCATCGTCTCCCTTGTCAAGATCACGGATGTGTCCGAAACTGGATCTCACTGTAAAATCCTTGCCAAGGAATTTTTCAATGGTTTTCGCTTTTGCCGGAGACTCTACAATTACTAAATTTTTTGTCATCTTTCTAAATAAAATCAGTTTGCAAATATTACCTTTTTATTGATAACTTGTTCATTTGATTTTATTTTTAATATATATACGCCGGTGGGAATCATATTTTGGCTATTCCATTTGATTGAAATTTCGCCGGTTTGTAGATTTTTCTCAAGTATGGTTGCAATTCTCTTGCCTTCAATGTTCTCCAACCACACCTCTGTTTCGCCACTTGCATTGATATAATCAATGTTCAGCTCACCGGTTGAAGGGTTAGGGAATACATCCAGGGCAATGTTCTTTTCTGTATCATAAATGCCTGTATTGAACTGCCCGATATTGATATTGTCAATATAAACATGATTACCTTCACCGCTTACCACTTCCACCATGAAAGCAACATTGCTGTCGGTTTCAAAAGAAGAAAGGCCAAAGCTGATCATTTTCCATTCTGAAGGAGAGGCTGGTTTAAAGTCTATCGCAAATGCAGTGTTGCTATAGGAAATGAAACCGGCACTCCTGTATAGGAATTGTGTCCAGTTGTTTTCACATCCCCTTGAATAGTATATCCTTAATTCTTCGCTGGATAAATTATTTTGCCTTACATATCCTACCATCATGGAGATCTTTGGACTTTTACCGGCCAGCGATCTCATGTCTATGGGAGGGGTTATCAACTGGAATCTCTGTCCTGCAGGTACTGATGTGTTTATCGGTGCTACGAGACAAGCTGCGCCACCGTATGACGTAGTTGTTTCCCTCTTGAATTTTAATCCCTGGTCTACTACACTCCAACCTGTGCTGATTTCCCATGACGGATTTTCAAAATCCTGTGAAACAGAAGTTTTCTCAAAAGCAACTGCTGGTACTACCGTAATATAATCGTCAACATTCAGCGTATTGGAGCCAAACCCATTGGTCACCATCAAGGTCACTTTGTATTTACCAGGGGTGCTGTATACGATGACAGGAGTATCTTTATTTGTGTTGGTAATGTTTGCGCCTGTGAACATCCATTGTCTTGAATCAACATTTGCTTTACAGGAAATGTCATAAAAAGAGACAGCTTGTCCTACACATACAGTTCTTGCACTGCTGTAAAAAAATGCCTGGGGAGTGGTATTACCGTCATTTACGCCGGTGGCCAATAAATTGGCGGCGGAAACCAATGTTTTTCTAAAGGATGTATTTCCTCCTCCATTCGTTAAAACATTGTGCATGATACTTTTCTGGTTCAGGCTAAACATGGCCTGGCATGATCCTTTGGAATAATCCATATAATTTTCCCATTGGTCTATCAGGTTCGGAACATCCGTAGAGCATGAGTTTCCATTGAAGGGGCAGCCCTGGTTTGTAAAGACACCTGCAACCGGTGGGGTATCACCGCAATAATCTCCCTGATTGGAACCTGTTCCGGCACATTCATCGTCAAACGTATGGAGTAAACCCAGGTAATGACCTACTTCATGTGTCAGTGTCCTTCCGGCGCCACTAAAATCTCCTGTTCCAATCACTCCGACACGGTCAGCCCTCATCACAATTCCATCGACGCTTGAAGGACTGCCAACCATATACGGCAGGTATGCGAATCCAAGTGTGGTTCCACCTGTCGCACCCTGTTCCTCTATGGAGCTAACGGTCCAGATATTTAAATATTTACTGTTTGGCCACCTTGCCCCCGCTATGCCCTTGACATTGTCGCGTGCTCCCACGTGTAATGGGCTGTAAACACGGTTGATACCATCGGTACAATTGCCCTGTGGGTCAATCTTGGCTAACCTGAATTCGATTTCGCAATCTGCAGCGATTGTTTTAAAGGCGGTTCTGATGGCAGATTTATTAGGATTCGTTAAACTGAAATCCTCGTTCAATATCTTGATCTGGTTTTCAATCTGGGCTTTGGAAATGTTTTCCATTCCATTGGTGTGTATGACATGAAAAACAACCGGAATGATATACTTGGTTGCTCTCTTGTTATTGTCTACCTGTTGCACACTTGCATAAAACGCTTTTTCTATTTCGGGTAACTGCGGATTGTTCTTAATTGCTTCCTTGTAGTAATGGTCTGTAAGGCATTGGCTGTAAGCTTGAATTTGGGAAATTAATAAAAGGATCGTGAATAGTTTCTTCATTATTGTTTATTGATGTTTGTATTTTTTCTATTAGACTGCAAATAAAGTAAAATTTCTGTCATCTTTCTGTCATTTTATTGACATTTTTTGCATTCTTTAAGTTTAGCAGGGCATGGTCGGCTAAAACCAGGGCGGTCATAACCTCAATAATAGGAACTGCCCTTGGTAAGATGCAAGAATCGTGCCTTCCTTTTATACTTAAAGTTTCTATTTGGTTCATGGTATTAAGGGCCTCCTGCTCAATGGAAATGCTTGAAACCGGCTTGAAAGCCACATTAAATTCTATGCTTTTCCCATTGCTGATTCCGGCAGTGATGCCGCCATCGTTATTGGTCTGTTTATCAGCTGTATCGTTGTTTTCGCTTCCCTTTAACCTGCTGCTGCCGAAACCGAGTCCGAACTCGACTCCTTTTACAGCATTGATGCTGAACATGGCCTTTGCAATATCCGCATTCAGTTTGTCAAAGACGGGTTCGCCGAAACCTACGGGGCAATTGGATACCCTGGTACTTATAACCCCGCCTAAGCTGTCACCTTCCGCCTTGGCCTTTTCAATGGCCTGTATCATCTGTGCGGCGATCTTTTCATCCGGGCACCTTACCGCATTGTTTTCTGCATGGTCCCATCCTTTAAAGTCAAAAGGAGCATCCATGCCTATCTTGTGAATACTGCTCACGATGGACTGGATCTGTATATTATAATGCTGGTCCAGGAATGTTTTTGCTATGGCCCCTGCAGCTACCCATGCAGCGGTAATCCTTGCGCTGCTTCTGCCGCCTCCCCTGTAATCCCGTCTCCCGTATTTTTTGTCATAAACAAAGTCGGCATGACCGGGGCGGTATACGTCCTTCAGGTGATCATAATCTGCAGGTTTCTGCTGGGTGTTGGGAATTAATATGGTGATGGGTGTGCCGGTGCTGCGGCCTTCAAAAACACCTGAAACGATCTGGAACAGGTCATCCTCTTTCCTGGAGGTTGTGAAGGTCGACTGACCCGGTTTTCTGCGGTCCAGTTCTTTTTGTATGAAAATTTCATCTATGACTATGCCTGCGGGTAAACCATCCAGGACAGCCCCGATGTATGGCCCATGGGATTCCCCAAAGGAAGTCAGGGTTAAAATATGTCCAATGCGATTGGCCATCTTATCAAGGCATTGCCGATAAAAACAATGCTATTTATTTGGCGAAATTCACCGCCCTTTTTTCTCTGATAACAGTGATTTTGATCTGGCCGGGGTAAATCATTTCCTTCATGATTTTCTGCGAGATTTCGAAGCTCAGGTTATCAGCTTCCGCATCTGTAGCCCTTTCACTGTCAACCATTACCCTCAGTTCCCTTCCGGCCTGAATGGCAAATGCCTTATCAACTCCCTTGAAACTCATAGCCAATGCTTCGAGGTCCTTCAGGCGCTTGATGTAGTTTTCAGTATCCTCACGCCTTGCTCCCGGTCTTGAACCACTGATGGCGTCACAGGCCTGGACTATGGGTGAAAGCATACTGGTCATTTCTATTTCGTCGTGGTGGGCACCAATGGCGTTGCAGACTTCAGGATGTTCCCCGTATTTTTCTGCCCATTTCATGCCCAATAAAGCATGTGGAGTTTCCGCATCGTCTTCCGGCACCTTGCCAATATCGTGAAGCAGGCCCGCACGTTTTGCCAGCTTGGTATTCAAGCCGAGTTCGGTAGCCATGGTGGCGCATAAATTGGAAACTTCCCTGCTGTGTTTCAAAAGGTTCTGTCCATAGGAGGAACGGTAACGCATCCTGCCGACTATCCTGATAAGTTCAGGGTGAAGGCCGGTGATGCCTAAGTCTATAACGGTTCTTTGACCTATCTCTATGATTTCCTGTTCAATGTCTTTTTTTGTTTTTTCTACGATTTCTTCAATCCTTGCAGGGTGTATCCTGCCGTCGGCCACCAGCCTGTGAAGTGATAGTCTGGCTATTTCCCTTCTCACCGGGTCGAATCCGGATAAGACAATGGCTTCAGGGGTGTCATCCACTATGATCTCAATGCCGGTTGCGGCTTCCAGTGCACGGATGTTCCTGCCTTCGCGGCCGATGATCCTGCCTTTGATATCGTCGTTTTCAAGGTTGAAAACAGTCACCGTATTTTCTATGGCTGTTTCTGCCGCTGTCCTTTGTATGGTTTGCAGCACAAGGCGCTTAGCTTCCTTGGTGGCTGTGAGTTTCGCTTCTTCAATAATGATCTTTGACTGTGCGATGGCATCTGAATGCGCTTCTGCTTTTACAGCTTCTATCATCTGGTTTTTAGCTTCCTCAATAGACAGGTTAGCTACTTTCTCCAACAGTTTGATCTGTTGTTGCCTGGCCTGTTCTATTTCCTGTTCTTTCCTGGCAAGGGCGCTTTGTTGGGAAGATAACTGTGTCTTGAATTTTTCAACTTCGTCTTCTTTTACCTTGTAGGTTTTCACCTTGTCATCCAGGGATTGTTCTTTTTGCTTGATCCTGTTTTCAGAAGTCTGTATTTCCTGGTTCCGGCGCTGGACTTCTTTCTCATGTTCTGATTTAAGGGACATGAATTTTTCCTTGGATTCCAGCATCTTGCTTTGCTTGATAGCTTCAGCCTTGGATTTGGCTTCTTCCAGTAAAAGATTGGCTTGGGCTTGCTGTTGTTTTTTTACAAGTGGTATGCCGGCAAAATAGCCAACGGCAAGTCCCACTAGGATACCGGCTGCGCCGATAACAATGTTCATTATTTCCATTTCTGATTGATAAATTTTTTAATGAATCAGAAAAAGTAAAATAACAATAGAGATAAAATCAGGAGTTAAGCAATTGCTCAATTTCTGTCAATTGGTCTTCAAGCGGCGAAAAATCAATGGATTGTTGCTTGTATTGTATGTTTTCATTTGATTTATTGAGCGAATCAACAGCAAATTCAAGTGCAGCCATAGCAAGGCCGTCCACTTTGTCTTTTACTGAAAAATTGCTGTTAAAAAATCCCATTTTTTCATTCAATAGCTTTGCCGCCTTTCTGACATATTCCTCTTCCCTGGCCTGTATTTTCAAAGGATATACCCTGTCGCCTATGTTCACTTTAATGGATATATCTTCGCCGGCCATCTGTTTTATATCTTTATATGCTCTTTTTACTTAGCTAATTCAATTGCAATTTTAAGTATTTTTTACTGAATTCCATCAATTTTTTTATAATTTCAGCTTTTTAGTTCCATAATCCTTTGATTTAAAATGGTTATTTTAGGGGGATTTTGGGTCCGTACATCGTACATCCAATCGTATGTCGTATGTCGTATATCGTATGTTCCTCACCGGATTTCCATAGCGCCTTCCCTTATCATCACCGGTTCTTCCCCCGTGCAATCTAAAATTGCCGAACCCGCTGTTCCGCCATCACCGCAATCGATGATTATGCCTACGCTGTTTTTATAGTGGTTTTCGATTTCCTCTATTTCACTCAACATTACAGAGAGGTCGTCAGGATGGTGTACGGAAGCGCTTACCAGTGGCTCATGCACCATTTCCACGAGACTGAGTGGCACCTTGTGGTCGGGCACCCTGATACCGATTGTTTTCCTGTTGCTCAGGAATAATTTCGGCACCTTGTTGTTGGCATTCAGGATAAATGTCACCGGGCCTGGGAGGTTTCGGTTCATGAGTTTATACGTGCTTTTGCTGAACTGAAGTGTATAGTCGCTGATGTGTTTCAGGTCGCCGCAGATAATGGAGAGCTTGGCCTTTTCGGGTTTTTTGCCGACAAGCTTGCATATTTTTTCTATGCCGGCGCGGTTGGAGAGCTTGCACATAAATGCATAAAGGGTATCTGTCGGGCAGATGATGATCTCGCCTTTCATTAATTCGGCAGCCACCTGTTGAAGCACCCTGTCGTCGGGATTGCCTGCTAAAAGTTCAAGTGTTGCCATAAGTCTTTAGGATACTGGTTATCAATCCAGTTGGTCACCGAATTTAGCCGAGAATCCCACACCGAAGAAGTTTTTTATCTGCCAGTTTCTCTGCATGCCCACCTCTTCCGATCTTGTGTCTACATCATAATCCCACATCATCTGGTAAATCAATACCACCGTGATGTATTTGTTCACCTTCATGTTCAGGGTGCTCTGCCAGTTCAGGTCTGTTTGTTTTACCGTCATGGTTTTATAGTTCTGGAATATTTCCAGCATGGACTGGAAATTCATGTTTTTGGCGATATCCTTCAGGACTGAAATATTGACATACCAGCCAAATTCCGTACGGAATTTCTGCCCGTGTCTTGTCATTCTTGGAGGTTTGCCGCCTATGGTATCCGAGAAGTCGTTATACTCTGCAGGTCGTACGCCATACAATCCCATATCGGCCAGTCTTTGTTCCCTGACTATCGTATATTTGGCGGTGAGTGGCGAAAAATAGATAGATACCCAGCTGCGTGGTTTATAGTCGAGTCCTACCGAAACGTAACCAAATCCAGGCGCCATAAAATTTGAGACATGGTTGTCGCGTCTCAAAACGTCCTTTGGCCCCCAACCTGGAGCCATCTGTGTATTCAGGGTAAAAAGGGCCGAATAATTGAGTTTATCGCTGATCTTGCGTCCGTATTTGGATAAAAAAACAAATTTGTCCTCGTTTTTTACAAATGGATTGTCGACCATCTTTGTCTTGTCATCCGGATCCTCAATCCTGCTTTTTCCGATCCTTGTGATGCCATAAGCGAGGTTCAGGTAGTTTTCCCAAATATCCTTTCCGCTTTTGCTGTTATAAATGGCAAAAAAGCTTGCAGTGGCTATTAACGCCGTGTTGTTGGTGCCTCCCTGTGCCCAGTTGGAAAAGGTGGCATTGGACAGGTTGGCAGTGACGAAGCCGCCCCTTATCCAGCCGGTGTCTTTCAACTCCTTGCTTTTGGTCCTGGCGGCTAGTTGTTTTTTAATATCTTCATCTGAATTTTGTGCCTGGGCGGCCAAAATGCCTGTGATGAAAACTATTGTGAATAATGTTTTTTTCATAACTATTGCTTGGTTTTCCGGCATAAAAAAAATGCCAGGGTTTTAAACTGGCAATTTCGTTAAATTTTTTCTTCTTTCTCCACTTTTTTCTTTGTCTTATTCATGATCTTAATCACCATAAACAATACAAAAGCGATAATGAGGAAGTTGATTGTTGCAGCCGCGAACTTACCATAGGTGAAAGGCCCGACTTTGAGTTCCGCGATGCTTTCCATGTTCCCTGCCAAAGCTATAACTGGCATGATGATGTCGTCGACAAGCGAAGTGACGATCTTTCCGAAAGCGCCGGCGAGTATGACTGCAACGGCTAAGTCAACAACATTTCCCTTGTTGATGAACTCCTTGAATTCTGCTATAAATCCCATAATTTTGTTTATTAAGTATTGCAATTCTAGGTTAATAGAATCTTAAACAATGGTTTTCACCAAGGGAAATCTGAACAGTTTATGCACATGGGAGCCGGTGGGAGGCAGAGTAAGAACCGGTTGGAACAAGTGGGTACCGGTTGGAGCCAGTGGGGGAGCGTAGTAAGATCTAAGCCAGAACTTTCTTCACCAGCTCGGCGGCTTCTTTTAAAAGAATGGCGGATTTTACTTCCAGCCCGCTTTCGTCAATCAGTTTTTTGGCTTCTTCGGCGTTTGTACCTTGTAACCTGACAATGATAGGGATATGAATATTGCCCAGTTTTTTATAGGCATCAACGATTCCCTGTGCCACCCTGTCACATCTGACAATACCGCCAAAGATGTTGATCAATATGGCCTTAACATTAGGGTCGCTCAGTATGATCTTGAATCCTGCTTCAACTGTTTCAGCGTTGGCTGTACCGCCCACGTCGAGGAAGTTGGCAGGTTCACCACCGCTTAGCTTGATAATATCCATTGTCGCCATGGCAAGACCTGCGCCATTCACCATACAACCGACGTTGCCGTCAAGTTTAACATAGTTCAGGTTGAATTTCCTGGCTTCTACTTCGGTAGGGTCTTCTTCGCTTTCGTCTCTCAGGGCTTCGTAATCCTTGTGGCGGAACAATGCGTTCTCGTCCAGGTCAACCTTGGCATCCACGGCAATAATCTTGTCATCGGATGTTTTCAATACGGGATTGATCTCGAACATGGCGCTGTCGGTTTCCTCGTAAGCCCTGTATAAAGCGGTCACGAATTTTTCCATTTCCTTTTCGGCGGCACCGGTCAATCCCAGGTTAAATGCGATCTTCCTGGCCTGGAAACCCTGGAAACCAATCTTCGGGTCTATCCATTCCCTGTGCAGTTTTTCAGGACTGTGTTCAGAAACTTCTTCGATATCCATACCACCTTCTGTAGAGTAGATGATCACGTTCTGACCTTTTCCCCTGTCCAGCAATACGCTCATATAATATTCCTTTGGTTCGTTTGCACCCGGATAGAATACGTCCTGGGCTACCAATATCTTGTTCACTTTTTTACCATGTGGTCCGGTTTGAATGGTTACCAGGGTGTTGCCAAGCAAGTTCTTTGCAATGGTGCTCACATCCTCATGTGATTTAGCCACTGCGACTCCACGCTGTTCACTGCCTTCGATTTTACCTTTTCCCCTGCCACCTGCATGTATCTGGGCTTTAATAACCACCCAGCTACTGCCTGTTTGGGCCTGAATGTCCTTGGCAGCCTGCACCGCTGATTCGGGGCTGTCTGCAACTATACCTTCCTGTATGGCCACGCCATAAGACTTTAAGATTTGTTTGGCTTGATATTCGTGAATATTCATTTACTAATAAAAAATTTGTTTTAAAACGGGTGCGAAATTACAAAATAAAATTGTATTATCATAAGTAGAACTTTTATATGGTTAGATCCCTCGGCAGAGCCTTCGGGATTAGTTCGACTTACAATTTTCCTGTTCCGCTGACGGAATGGAAAATTGAGTCTCACTAAAATTCTGCTTTTATTGTTTTGTTTTATTTAAAATATAATCCATTTTCGCGGGGCAATGATCACAGCTAAGGATATTACAAGGTTTTACGGGGAATTACAGGTGCTTAAAGGGATTAACATCACCATTGCACCCAGGGAAATTGTATCCGTGGTGGGTGAATCCGGAGCTGGCAAGACTACGCTGTTGCAGATATTGGGGACCCTGGATTCGGCGAGTTCGGGCGAGATATTATATGACGGTGTGAGCATAAAAGGCTTAAAGTCCAAGGCGCTTGCCGATTTCAGGAATAAGCACATCGGTTTTATTTTCCAGTTCCACCAGTTGTTGCCTGAGTTTACCTGTCTTGAGAATGTATGCATGCCTGCTTTTATTGCGGGTAAAACAAAGGCCGAGGCGGAAACCAGGGCCAAGGAATTATTGGATTACCTGCATTTAAGTCACCGTTACAATCACAAACCCAATGAACTTTCAGGGGGTGAGCAGCAGCGCTGCGCAGTGGCCAGGGCGCTGATGAACAGTCCGAAAGTAGTGTTTGCAGATGAACCCAGTGGCAATCTCGACAGCAGGAATGCCAATGAGCTGCACCAGTTGTTCCTGAATTTAAGGCGCGATTTTGGTTATAGTTTCGTTATTGTCACCCACAACGAGGAGTTCGCGAATATGGCGGACAGGAAATTACAGATGAAGGATGGGATGATAATTAGTAATTGACAATTGATAATTGATAATGAATAATGAATAATGAATAATGGAAGCAGAGGGTATAGGGTATGGTTGAAACCTTATATGAATACCATTCGGTAATTAGTGATTGCAAACTTACAGGAGATTGAGAGGCACTTTTTTAATTATTGACAAATACATTTTCCTTCTCATACACATTATCGATAAGGAAAGAACGACCCGAAGGCATAACAACGATATCCCTTTTGAACTGTGACTTGAATTCCGTGTCTTCCAGTATAGTCTCATACAGGAAGCCTCCCATTTCAGTCTTGTTCCTGAATTCACATCGCGTTACCCTGATGGTCCCGAAATCTGTTCCCGCCACTAAAAATCCTTCCTGAATACCGGCATATTCAGAGTATCTCCGTCCCCATTTATTTTTAAAAGCCTCCTCTGTCATTCCTCCGTCCATATCCACGTTGGTGGCGTCCTGCTTGAATTCGGCATATTGTTTTGTACATATTTTGGAGTAATCGCCTCTTAAGCGGATGTAATTTTCAAAAAAATCTTCAATAGAATGAATCAGCCATTTTTTTGCAAGCTCCACACGATCCGATTCAGGTTTTTTTTGTGCCTCTTTGGTTTTCGATACGCCATCGTTGCTATCTGGATCTCTATGCATATTAGTGCAGGAAAAGGCAACAGTAATCAATATTAGAGGTATAACATTTTTTCTCATATCTTGAAGCGATGCAAGATATAACAGAATATCTTACAATACAAGTGTGCGGAAATGATGAAAAATTATGGTTGTCTTGATTGCCACTAATCCCAAATCCGCGCCCCGGTGACCAAAGGCGCCCAAAACAACAGTAATTTGTAAATTGTACATTCCCTTCGTCCCTCGTACTTCGTACTTTGTACTTCGTCCCTTCCTCAGTCTTTCGGTGTAATCTTGAATATTTCCATATACTCGTTATAATAATACCTCGGATGTGGTTCCAGTTTGTCCTTGATGCAGAATTGCAGGCAGTATTCCAATAGTTTTCTGTCATCTATTGTGAGCGATGTCGTCTTGTCGTATTTTAAAAACCCCAAAGGCATAAGTATTTTAATATTCGGGTTGTTAAATGTAGGGTGAAAACCACTGCCTATAGCGCTAATGAACATGTTAAATTGCCTGGTAGCCAATATAAAGCAAACGGCCTGGTAAACGGATGTATCATTTATGTTCAGGCTTTCTGACAACACCGTATCATGGCCTATGGTAGGGTCATTTGGATCGGTTGAAATAAACGC
>JANWHK010000112.1 GCA_025450395.1 Bacteroidia bacterium | reverse complement strand
ATTTCCTTTTGTTCCTCCTTGACAGCCAGCTTTTTTTCGACTACAAGTCTCTCATCTTCACTTAATTTAATCCTTTCAGCATCGTGGTTAGGTGTAATATGATGCCCGTGATGTAAACAATACTGCTTGGTGAATTCTGCGCCAAAAAATACAATCATGCAGGAATAAGAGACCCACAACATGATCAGTACGATGGATCCCGCAGCTCCATAAGTGGACCCTGGATTAGCCTTGCCAAAATAAATGCCCAGCAGTGATTTGCCAATGGTAAACAATAAGGCAGTGATCACTGCGCCTACCCACACATCGCTTAAGCGTATCCTTGCATCAGGCAGGATCTTGAACATCATGGCAAATAAAACGGTTACAACGGAAAATGATATGATGAAATTAAGGAATTCGAACAGGAACAGCATAAAATCCGGAAAATGGTTTTTTATCCAGCCGCCAACCATTGTCAGCGTAGCAGTAATCATAAGTGACACCAGCATGAGAAACGCAATGGACATTACCAGGCCAAATGAAAATAAACGGTCCTGTAATATCTTTACCCATCTTTTTTTAACTACCATTTTCACTTCCCATATCTGGTTGAGTGAGACCTGCAACTGGCTGAAAACACCAGTGGAACCCAATATCAGGGTAAGTACACTGATAATGGTTGCGAGTATAGTAGAATTGTTGGTGGCCCCGGCACTTGCAATCATTTGCTCAACTTGTTCAGCGGTCTCCTTACCCATAATGGAACTGACCTGCCTGGAAATTTCGCCGCGCACTGCTTCTTCTCCAAAGGCCAAACCTGAGCAGGCAATAACGATGACGAGCAAGGCAGGGATTGAGAAAACAGCATAATACGCCACGACAGCACTTTGACGGAAAGGGTCAGCCGTGGCCCAGGCAACGGAAGTTTTTCTAAAGATCTCCCAAAAACTCCTGATATGTTTTTTTATTTTTTTCATTGCGGCTATCCATACCCGAATATCCGGAATAATTCCTTGCTTGAATACGAAAGTGGTAAAAAACCGGGAATACTGTAAAGCCCTTTATTTCCTATAATTTTTTCTTTCCCTTTTTGTCTTCAGTAATCTTTGGGTCCTTGGTTTCGCGGCTATCCATGTCGTCCCTTATTTCAGGGCGCGGTTTATGCGAAATGCCTTGTTTGCTTTGTTTGCTGGTTGAATTTCTTGTTGTTTTCATTTTATATGATGATTTAATTGTAACTTCTTTCCAATTCTTCATTCAGCCTTGCCTCCAAGGTGACCTTCATGTTCAGGGCTTTTGACACCGGGCAATTTTCCATGGCATAGTTAGAGCATTCCTCAAACTTTTCCTTGCTGATGCCCGGCACGATCGCTCTCACAATAAGATGAGAGTGATTGATGACACTGTTCTCCATCGACACTTCCGATTTGGTCTCTATGATAGCAGGTGTAAAACCGGCTTCACCAAGCACAAAACTCAGTTTCATGGAAAAACATCCCGCATGAGCCGCGGCAAGAAGTTCTTCAGGATTCGTTCCTTTTTCATTTTCAAATCTCGTGTTCCAGGCATAAGCTGCATGGTACAATGCAAGGCTTTGGGCGGAAATATGTCCGCTGCCTTCTTTTCCAGAGCCTTTCCAAACGGCGGTTGCTGATCTTTTCATGGCGTGTTATGGTTTTTTGATAGTTTGTTATTATTCAAAAGAATACCGATACAAATTTGAATCATTTTTAAACACTGTATTTTATATCAATGCAATAAAATGTTGTACCATTTCAATATGGCATTTTACATATTTGCAGGATGTTATAAACAGATAGCTTGAATCCCTTCTGAAATCAATGTTTCAGGCGTCGTTTTTTGATCATTCCACCCTTGGTGTCCTTAACACTGCTGGTAACTACAAAAGCATTCGGATCAATTTTTTCCAGTTCTGAATTCAGTTTGTTCAGTTCAAGCCTGGTGATGACTGTATAAACAATATCCATTTCGCGGGTTTCACCTTTTTTGCCAAAACCACCCTTGCCTTTATAAATGGTCACACCTCTTCCAAGCTGGTTGATGATCATCTGCCTGATCTCCTCGTTGTGGGATGAGATAATGGTGACCCCGTTATACTCATCAATACCCTCGATAATAAAATCCAGGGTTCTGGAGGCAGCGAGATAGGTGATCATGGAATAAAGGGCGATTTCAATGCCAAGATAGTAGGCGGCCGATGAAAATATGACTATATTGATGATAATGATAATATCTCCGATGGTCGTGCCGAGTTTACGGCTCAGGAAAATGGCCAGGACTTCAGTTCCATCTATCACCGCTCCGCCGCGGACAGAGAAACCGATGCCCGCTCCGAGAAAAAAACCGCCAAAGATTGCAACTAACAAATTGTCATTCGTCACATTAGGGAAATGAACAGTAGCGACACAGAGGGCCAATCCTGAAATAGCGAGGGCTGTCTTAACAGCGAAGGCTTTGCCGATAATCCTGTACCCAAGAAAAACAAAAGGGATATTGATCAGGATGATCAGGAAATACAAAGGTATATCTGTAAGCGCTGACACCAGCAGGGAAATACCGGTGGCTCCACCGTCAATAAAATTGTTGGTTAAAAGGAAACCCTTAAATCCAAATGCCGCGCAAAAAATACCAATGGTAATCAGCATGAGGTCCTTCAACCCCCTCAGGATTGAGATCCTGATATCCATAAGTCCTTTGCCCAATGCGTAATCGGAATAAATTTTGTCCTTGGCATCCTCCTTGTCACGGATTGAAGAAATGACTATTTTTTTCCAGAGTTTATTCATAATGACATACTGGTCTCAAGGGTAATCGCCAGGCAACAAAGATAAACCCTTTGCCCTGAAACTAAAAAAACCTTGATGTGATTTTTGAAATGATCACACCAAGGTTTAAAATAACATCATTTAAGAATGGTAAGATTTTTTTAGAATAAATATGAAAACCCGAGGTAGGCAGAATGGGTCCTTATCTTCGATTTTTCAAGTATATAATAAGAATTTGTGTTCCTGGTGCCACTATTATCATTGATGTTAATCAACCCATAAACTCCGCGATAACCAATATCAAACCTGAAATCGGGAGTCAATTTGAATTCAAGGCCGGTTCCAAATGCAAAGCCAAAATCCCCTTTCCTGATGGCAAATATAGCCTCAAATGTATCCGCTTCATTACTGCCTCCACCTGAGGTTTCAATTCTTGAGCCAACGTTGTAACCCACCTGTGGGCCGATGACAAAATTCAGGTTCACAGGGGCGGCCTTATTGGTGTTTAATGAGAAAAGGAGTGGGATATTAATATAACTGATATCTATTTTCCTGTCCAGTTCGCGGTCCTTGTATTTTTGTGTCAGGGAATTGTAAAGGACCTCTAATTGTATACCTGCATTGTTTGTGAAATTGTAGGCTGCCATACCACCGATTCCATAACCAAGTGTAAACTCTCCACGAACAGTACTTTCATCAACTGTCTGGAATTCCATTGAAGTGAATGTTGGCAGGAAGCGCAAACCTATTTCACCTTTGAACAGGCCGTCGCCTACTTCCGTCTTTGCAGCAGGCTCTGTATTTTTGTGGCTGGAGGACCAGACCGTAACCGTACTGTCACTTGATTTAACGGTCTTGAAAGTATATTGTGACCTGAGTTGTAAAGCTGAACACAAGCAGAATATGATCAGTATAATCAGTGTTCTTATATTTCCCTGAAACTCATTCCATGCGTATTTTAAAGTATTGGAAATATTAAATTTTGAAAAGTAGCTTTTTGAGTTCATGATATTTGATTTTAATCTTGTGATTGAGTTATCACTGCAAAATTCCCGACTCTTCAGTTTGTGTGCTTTATAGGAATTTTAAAATAAGTTATAAAATTCACATGAAAAATGCAGGTTTTCAAGCAACTGAAATAACAGTTTATGACGGATTTAGATTTATTAACCGTGATGAACGGTGAGTGTATTAATTTGTATATTTGACCACTGATAAATCGAATCATGAGTAAAATATTAAAAATAGCTATCGTACTTTTTGTATTGATCATCCTTCTTACCATTATAGGAAATTACTTTAGTGCCATGTCCGATACCCTGGGACAATTAAGCCTGGTCATAGCGACACTTGTACTCTTATATGCTGCATTTAAATTAATCAGAATAATTTATAAAAAACAACAATGATAACAACAATTTTACTACTGGTAACTGCAGGGATTGCGGTTTGGTACGGACTAACAAGGTCATCCTTGATGGATGCAGGAAAAACAGCTAAATTTTGGGTAACCATTGTCCTGATTTTAGTCATTGGAACGATCGTGACATTCATTCAACCCTTCAACCTGGAAAGAGTGGACGCTGGTCATGTGGGTATTAAAGTGAACCTGACCGGAAATGAGAGAGGGGTGAGCAAGTATGAATACAAAACCGGGTGGGTGGTCTACAATTCATGGATAGCACAACTTTATGAATTCCCGACTTTCCAGCAACATATTGATTATGCAGAACAAACGGTCATCACTAAGGGTGGATTTCAGACAACGATAAAACCTTCTTTCAATTACACTTTGATTGCAGGGAATGTCGGTGACATGTTCCAGAATTTAAGGCGCCCGCTCAAGGAAGTTGAAAATCAATGGTTGTATAATGCCATCATATCAAGCGTCAATGATGTGGCAAATACATGGACAGTGGATGACATATTCAACAACAGGGAGAAGTTTGAGGCCAGCATAGTGGCCGAGGCTGGTAAAAGGACTAAAAGCTGGTTCATCATTTCCCAGTTAAGGACGAATATATTGCCTCCTCCGGCGCTTAAAAACTCAATTGAAGCCAAGACACAAGCCATCCAGGATGTGCAGGTAGCGGAAAATGAAAAGAAAGTAGCAGAAGCGCAAGCCTTGAAGAAAATTGCAGTGGCAAAGGGGGATTCAGCCCAGGCGGTGATTGCAGCATCTGGACGGGCAGAGGCTATAAAAAGAGAGCAAATGCAGCTGACTCCGATGTATATTGAATATCTGCGCGTGACAAGATGGAATGGCGTCAATCCAACTACAGTGATGGGTGGATCTTCAGGTGCTATTATACAGTTGCCGAAATAGAAATAAAAATGCCGCCTATCAGGCGGCATTTTTATTAATCGGTGCCCAGGACCGGAGTCGAACCGGTACGGGGGTGAACCCACAGGTGTTTGAGACCAGCGCGTCTACCAATTCCGCCACCTGGGCATTTCCTTTTTTAAAAGGAGTGCAAATGTAAAATTAAAAAATAAGAACTCAAAATTAATAAGACTCAATTTTACATTTAGTCTCAGCGAAATGTAAAATTGTTAGTCGAATTAATCCCGCGGGCTCTGACGCGGGATCTCAAGAATAATCCGAAATCCTGATTCGGGGAAAGCAAATTGTAAGTCGTTGGGAAAACCCATTTTGTGAATTCCCTGTGTGTAACACTTATTCCTAAACCTGTAATTTTGCCGCATGAATATCCTGATTCTTGGCAGCGGAGGTCGCGAACATGTGTTTGCGATGAAAATAAGCCAAAGCCCTATATGCAGCCATTTATTTATAGCCCCGGGCAATGCCGGCACCATGGAGTGCGGAGCCAATGTCAATATTTCCCCCCTCGATTTCGACGCTATAGAAGCCTTTTGTATCAAGGAAAACATCAAGCTTATTATTCCCGGCCCTGAAGACCCCCTCGTGGCAGGTCTTGTCGATTTTGTCAAAGGCAGTGAAAAGTTGAAAAACGTGGCGATATTAGGTCCGCCCAAAGCCGGTGCCATGCTGGAAGGCAGCAAGGATTTCTCCAAATCCTTCATGATCAGTCATGGGATACCTACTGCCGCATACCTGACTGTTACAACGGATAACCTTCAACAAGGCCTTGATTTTCTAGAAACGCTTGAGGCTCCCTACGTTTTAAAGGCCGACGGACTCGCTGCAGGCAAGGGCGTTCTGATAGAACAGGACCTGGATACAGCTAAAAATGCTTTAAAGGAAATATTGGATGGAAAATTCGGAAATGCCGGAAATAAAGTGGTGATAGAGGAATTTTTGCACGGTATTGAAATGAGTTGTTTTGTTCTGACAGATGGCCGTGATTATATCATGTTGCCTGAAGCAAAGGATTATAAAAGGATAGGAGAGGGCGACCAGGGCCTTAACACAGGGGGCATGGGTGCAGTGTCCCCGGTCCCGTTTGCCGGCAAGGCTTTCCTTGACAAGGTGGAAAACAGCATAGTCAAGCCTACCATTCAGGGATTATTGAAAGATGGAATACCTTATTGCGGGTTTATCTTTATCGGACTGATGAATTCCGGTGGTGAGCCCAGGGTGATAGAATACAACTGCAGGATGGGCGATCCCGAGACTGAAGTGGTATTGCACAGGGTTGAAAATGACCTGGTGGAATTGTTTCTCGCAGCCTGCCAGCAAGAACTTGCAGAATTTGAGCTAAAGGTCAATCCTGATACTGCTGTAACGGTGGTCCTCGTATCAGGCGGATACCCCGGAAGCTTTGAAAAGGGATTTGAAATAAAACACCTGGAACAAGTAACAGATTCGACCATTTACCATGCAGGTACCAAACTGGAAAGTGGAAAAACACTGACCAATGGCGGAAGGGTGATGGCCATTACATCCACTGGCAAAAATATTAAGGAGGCAATCGCTATTAGCATGAGAAATGCCGGAAAAGTGGATTTTAACAATAAATATTACAGAAAAGATATAGGACTAGATCTATTAACATACCATGAACAAACTTAAAAATTCAATCAGGAGAAAAAACATGTTCAACAGGCTGCTGAATTACTTCTTCAAGGGCCTGCTGATCAGTATTCCCCTCGCTGCTACCATCAGCATCATCTATTGGTTGTTTGAGACCATTGATGGACTTCTGGGCAAGGACCATGTACCGGGCCTGGGTATCCTGATCATTCTCTCCATTATTCTTATGATAGGTTGGATAGGTTCCAGTTATATCGTCAAGCCTTTCATCGACTGGTTTGATGAATGGGTGGAAAGAACACCGGGCATCAAGTTTTTATATTCTTCGGTAAAGGATATCATGGAAGCTTTTGTGGGAGAAAAGAAAAAATTCTCAAAGCCGGTCATGGTGGAGCTCTCAAATGAAGGCATCTATAAGGTCGGATTTATTACCAGGAATGACCTGACCAATATTGGAATGCCGGGTTTTTCGGGTGTTTATTTTCCGAAATCCTATGGGTTTATGGGTGACCTGTATTTTGTAAAGAATGAAAAGATAAAACCTTTGAATGCCAATCCTACAGAGGTGTTCAAGATGATTGTTTCTGGCGGCGTAACCGGTATCGGAGACCCCAACGATTGAGCAGTTCATATATACCGATACACATCGACAGCATCACCAGGTTGTAAAGGAATTGCTCAACAGGGATTTTCATGAACCGTACACCCATATTTTCCAGGTCATTGTAATAAATCACCGGTTTTGAACTCAGCAGGCCATACACCAGCAACATGAGCGGCAGGCATGCGATATAGGCAAAATAAAACCAGCTCATATACCTGCGCCTGATCACCACCAGGTGTGTACCGAGTATCAAGGTCAGCACCAGGCAGGTGACAGCAGTATACAACCTGTCGTTGAACCAGTATAACAATGAACAGGCCACGCCGAAAAACAGCAGGGAGAACCAGCGGTAAAGCTCCTCGAATGTTTCATTGTACCTGACATAACTCCTGAGTGCCTCATAGATAAATACACAGGTATATGGGAATGTGAAGGAAAATATGATTTTTTCTACGGGAATATCATATACATAAAAACCAAGCAGGTATTTGGCATTAAATCCCAGTAAATTCATTTCCGTGAACCATTGGTCCCAGGATAAGAAAATAACAGCAGTCACTATAATCGCGGGAAACAATGAGGCCCACTTTTTATAAAAGGACATCCGCTCGTAAAAGGAGAACAACAATGGAATGGCAATCATGCCTATATTTATCCATAAATAAAAACTATTCATTTGCCTGTTATTATAAGCGGAGGTTTAGCCGAAGATAGACGGTTTTTGCGAAATGACCTTCGGGGCACAAATATACAATGTTCTTTATCCATATAAATATAAGTGATATGTAAATTCCACGCTTTTTAGCTAATATTGCTCCTTTTTAAGGCTATTTATACCTTGTGTTTTTATTTATGACAACCGATTATGAAAGTATCAGTATTCAGGAGGGCACATTTTAACGCTGCACACAGGTTGCACAATCCGGACTTGAGCGATGAAAAGAACCTCCAGCTTTTTGGTTTATGCAATAACCCGAGTTACCATGGTCACAATTATGTATTGGACGTGAAGGTAAAGGGAGAGGTCGATCCGCAAACCGGCTATGTGATGGATACGAAGATATTGAAGGATGTGATAAAGACTGAAGTACAGGATAAATTTGACCACCGGAATCTTAACCTGGATACGATGGAGTTTAAAACCCTGAACCCGACTGCGGAGAATATAGCCATCGTTATATGGCAGTCGCTCAGGAAAAAAATAGCGGACAGTCTTGAATTGTCAGTCAGGTTGTATGAAACAGAAAATAATTACGTTGAATTTGATGGAAAATAAAGCAATGGAAGATCACGACCACGACCACGATCATGACTATGCCCACATGGATACACCAATGCGTGCCAATGCATTTGAGCTGAGTGATGACAAAAAAATAGAAATCATACAAGACCATTTCAAGGCTATTATGGAAACACTGGGCCTCGACCTGGAGGATGACAGCCTGAAGGGCACACCAAAACGTGTGGCCAAGATGTATGTAAAGGAAATGTTCTGGGGACTGAATCCTGTGAACAAACCTGAAACTTCGCATTTCAAGAACAAGTTCAAATATGCCGAGATGCTGATAGAAAAGGATATACAGTTCTATACCCATTGTGAGCATCATTTTGTGCCATTTTTTGGCAAGGCGCATATAGCGTATATACCCAATGGAAAGGTAATAGGCTTGTCAAAACTCAACAGGATAGTGGAATATTTTGCCAAACGCCCGCAGGTCCAGGAACGCATGACCATGCAGATATCCGGTGAACTTAAAAGGATATTGGGCACTGAGAATGTAGCGGTGATCATCAATGCCAAACACCTTTGCGTAGCCAGCAGGGGCATTAAGGATGACAGCAGTCATACCACCACTTCAGAGTATTGCGGCAAGTTCAATGAAGATATCACCCGCATGGAATTGCACAGGTTGCTGGCACTTACAAGCTAACGGGGAATTTACAAGGTACAAATTACAAATTACGATTTGGGTTCCCGGTCACATTGGCCTTTGGGACA
Organism: Bacteroidia bacterium; assembly: GCA_025450395.1. Classification (GTDB taxonomy): domain Bacteria; phylum Bacteroidota; class Bacteroidia; order NS11-12g; family UBA955; genus JABMMZ01. Next base: position 10,908 of record JANWHK010000112.1, on the reverse strand, counting down.
ACACCAGTAATCGGTGTCTCTTAAATTATCAATTATCAATTATCAATTGTCAATTGTATCTCGTAATTTTTTGAGTAATTTCGCATCTTATATCTTTCAATTATGAAAAAAATCATACTATGCGCTGCATTGATGCCCCTGTTAATGGATGCGCAGGTTTTTAGCTATAAGGATTACTGGAAAAGCAGGAAACCGGATGCCGCATACTGGCAGCAGGATGTACATTATACCATCAATGCCACCATTGATGACGTGAAGGATGAAATTACCGGTGAAGAGACCCTTGTGTACTACAATAACAGTCCGGATGCACTTACAACAGTTTATTTTCACTTGTACCAGAATGCCTTCCAGCCAGGAAGTTATGCCCACGCCCTGAATGAGGTGAACGCCGAAGAGACCAGCTTTGGAAAATACGAGGCCTTGAAAATGGGTACCTTGCTCGATGAATTTAAGATTAACGGGGAAAAGGCTGAATACAGGATTGACAACACCATACTGATAGCCAAATTGAAAACGCCCTTGCTACCCAATACTTCCATGACATTCCAGATAAAATTCAGGACTTACTGGGACGATGGCAGCATGCGCAGGCGTTTTAAAAGTTTCAAGCCGGATGGCATCAATAAACATTTTGACGGAGTTCACTGGTACCCGCGTATCTGCGTTTACGACCGCAAGTTTGGTTGGGAGACTGACCAGCACCTGGGCAAGGAGTTTTACGGTGATTATGGCGTGTTTGATGTCAGGTTGACTTTCCCTTCAAATTATATTATGGAAGCAACAGGGGTCTTGTTGAATGAAAATGAAGTTTTGCCGACTGATCTTAGGCAGAAAATCGATATAGGTAATTATTCACAAATAAATCCGGATGCTATGGTTGTATCCGGAAGAACCGGACGTCGTGGGCCAACAGGTTACAAATACACCATTCCCCGCGAAGGTACTAAAACCTGGATATACCATGCTGAAAATGTGCATGATTTTGCCTTTACTGCAGACCCGACATACAGGATAGGGGAGACTGTCTGGAATGGAATCCGCTGTATCGCCCTGGCGCAGGAACAAAACGCCGCTCAATGGTCACCGACTTCTGCCTTTGTTGCTAAAGTGGTAGAAATCTACAGCACGGATTTCGGTATGTACGGTTATCCAAAAATAGTTGCTGCAGACGCCCGTGATGGTATGGAATATCCCATGATAACACTGAATGGAGGCAACTGGCCGGGCCATCAATACGTGATTGCACACGAAGTAGGGCACAACTGGTTTTTTGGCATGATAGGAAATAATGAAACCTACAGGGCCATGCTGGATGAAGGTTTTACACAGTTCCTGACATCATGGAGCATCAAGAGGTTCAACAAAATGCCAATAGCCCCCAGTCCCTATGATGAAGGTACTGTATACAATGGTTACCTGAACGATGCCATTAACAGGAATGATGCGCCGCTCAACACCCACAGCGATGATTTCGGCTCGGCGCTGGGTCATGGCGGAGGATACCGGCATGTGTATTACAAGACCGCCACCATGTTGTACAACCTGCAATATGTTTTGGGCGATACGTTGTTCCTGAAAGCCATGCAGCATTATTTCAACAAATGGAAATTTGCGCACCCTTATCCGGAGGATTTCAGGAAAGCGATTATCGAATACACGAAAGCAGACCTCAACTGGTTTTTTGACCAGTGGATGGAGACCACCAAAGTCTTGGATTACAAAATTGTATGTTACAAGAGGGTCAACAAAAACCTGAAGGACGGCAAATTTCATTATGCGGTGAAACTGAAAAGGAAAGGCGAGATGCAGATGCCGATAGACCTGACCATACGCGATAAAAAGTCTAAAACATACAATTACCTGGTGCCTAACACGTATTTCGAGAAGAAAGAGGGTCAAAAAGTCCTGAAAACATGGAAAGGTTGGGGCATGCTGAACAAGTGCTATACGGATACAGTTGTGCTTGACAATAAATTAAGTGAGATAGTGATAGATCCTTCACAACGGCTGGCTGATGTATACAGGGTGGATAATCAGAAAGCCGGTTATTTAGGACAAAGTTACAGCATGCCCGTAAAAACAAAATTTAATAAAGGCATTTCCATTCCTCCGAGTTTTAATTACAGTAGTGAATTATGGAGGCCGGATATATGGTTTAATGCGGTGGATGGTGTCAAAATTGGATTGAATGTGCATAAAGAATATGCAAGGGTCAAGCATGTGATCGATGCTACAATATGGTATAATTCAGGCTTTGGTGCAGAAAAACCATATAGCGATACAAGAGAAAGGGATTTTGCATCGTATTACTTGACTTATAGCAATCTTGTTGGGAGAGATGCTTATATATATTTGGATTCACGTGGTCTGGATGGTATAAACTATGATGACCTGGGTTTCATGAAGTCATTCGGGCAGCATACCTTCAACCTGCATTTCAAGTCCATACGCATGGACAAATACAAAAGCATTTATTGGCCTTATGCAAATACAGTCAACCGCGAAGGCAAGATGAACAACAGCATCATTATAGATTATAGCAAGCGCTATAAATATAAACGCGGCAATGGGCAAATCAACTCATCACTGAGGGGCAGCAGCCTCACCAAGGATTACGGTTATGGAAGTCTTTCGCTGGAAATGCTGAACCACCACCGCCTGGGGAAACTTGAAATACATACCCGCATGTTCGGCCAGGTCATAGAAGGCAATTCGATTCCGGAGGAGGTGATGCTGAACCTGGCAAGCGCCAATATGGAACAGATGCTTGAAAGCAAGTTTACCCGCTCAAGGGGATGGATTCCTCAGGAATGGCTGGGTTATGGTAATACAAGCAATCATTTCCAGATGGGAGGAGGCCTCAACCTGAGGGGTTATGCAGGTTACCTCGCGCCAGTGACCAAGGACAACCTGCAGTATTCGCTTTACAAGGGCAATGGCGGTGTCAGCGGAAGTGTGGAGATTGACTTTGACCGTTATATCAAGATCAGGCCTAAACTGACCAGGAACTGGTTGAGAATCGATGCATACCTGTTTGCGGATGCCGGGGTATTGTACAATTCGAATATAGTCAATACGGACAATGTGGTATCGCCGTTGCGGATGGATGCAGGCATAGGTTCAGTGGCACACATCTACAGATGGGGAAGACGCAACCTGATCAAGCCTTTCAGCCTGCGTTTTGATATGCCGTGGTTATTGAACCCGGTTCCGTTTGATGACAAGGGATATTTTCAGCAGAGATGGATAATAGGGTTGGGCAGGAGTTTTTAATTATAAATAAATGAATATTCAGACAAAAAAAATACTGGTTTTTCTATCTTTCTTCGTGTTGTTTTTCGGCAGTGCCGCTTTTATGTATTTCAAGTTTTTACACAACAGGCCAAAGATCAGGATCGTTGCACCACGCACGGAAATAGACCCCATCAAGTTTGACAGTTTGCTGAAGGCGAAACATCAGAAAAAATGATTCCTCATTCTTGTCAACACCGCTTTGTGCATACATTGTGACTATTTATTTAACTTAGTATCTTATTTTCAATAAATAAGTTTTAATTTGGTCGCCCACTTAAATAATTAAATAAAATTTCAATCACAATTAAATCAAATTCATCATGGAAAAACAACTCGTTCAATTCAACATTCCCGGTATGACTGCTGAACAGTATGACAAATGCTGGGAAGAACTGCGTAATGTAGGTCTTTCAAATCCTCCAGGACTTCTTCACCATGTTGGTGCCCAGCAGGGCAGTAACTGGGTGGTGGCAGATATTTGGGAATCGCCGGAAGCGTTTGCCAAATTTGGAGAAACCTTGATTCCGATTTTGGACAAACTGGGAGTTACCCAGGTTGAGCCAGTGATAACACCTGTGTATTATGAACAAACAGGGTTACAGACCGGCACAGCTTACTGAATCCCTTGAGGTAAGTATTCTCAGGCTATTTTTACGTCATTAAAAGGAAACCAGAAACATAAAAGTCTAAATTTAAATTCCTCAATTGGAGGAATTGATTTAAAACCATCCGCCAATTGACGGATGGTTTTTTTATTTTATTATTTTGGACGTTGTTCTTGAATTCATAATTCAAAACATCGCCTTCACAATCTCTTCATCCGTCCTCTTTATCCGTCGGTAATAGGACAATATTCCGGTCATGATTAAACCTATCCCGACACTAAACAATAGCCAGTTGTATTTTTCAGGGGTAAACATCGTAAAGGCTAATTGTGTATTGATATCCATTTTGTAAATGTAAAATATGAAATCGTAAGTGTAGGTGAACAATATGATAAAGCAGCCGGCCAGCATTGCCAGTCGCTCCTTCAGGTTGGTGCGCAACACAAAGGTTTTTGTCTGGGCGTAAAGTATCACTGCGGCGAAAACTATCATGGACAATGAAACAATGATGGGGGAGAGTACAGGACCATACCAGGGCACAGGGATCAGGAAAAGTATATCCCATCCGAGTATCGATGAAGGCCAGCCCAGGAATAGATAAAGGAACACATAATAAAAGATGTCCCATATCGCGAAGGAGATCATGAACCAGGCAAACCTGCTGGCCTTGTTATGACCGGCAAAGTATCCAATGCATACCAGCATCAGGATGGTGGCAAGTTCCCGGCTGAGTTCAGCGCCCATGATCATGGGAGGAATCGCTACCATTGGGAAATTGAAATGGGAAGGAAAGAAAATGACGCGCAGGTAGATAACTACCGCTGCCTCCAGCATGGCCATTGAGATGCTGTAAATGATAATGAATCTGAAGGTTTTTGATTTAAGGAATTTTGTCATATGATTTAATGATTTTATTAAAAGCGAATGAAATTATTTAGGGGATTGCTTGTTCAAGGCTGTATCTAATTGCTTAGCTGAAAATTGTTCCATCAGCACCAGGCTCCTGAAATCTTTTTGCGTGACGCGCAGCTTGTAAGCTTGAATGCGCTCCGGCAGGTGCAACATGTTATAATAGATTTTATCCTGTTCCAGATGATGTCGGTCTGCATAATCGCGGATGAGATGAAGGTTATTGCCGTCAAGGCTTAACAGGTATGTGAGATCCGGCGCAATTCCCTTTTTTTCCGCCTGGCAGATATTGAATTTCGTAACGGTGATTTCCCAAGGCACAAAAGCTGAAATAACCAGGATGAATAAATAGATGGAAACGACTTTCCTTATCATGTATAGAAAATTCTTATATTGTTTGATTTTAATATACATAAAACACAAACCAATGAAAGAAGCCCCCAGGTAATACCATACACCTATGCGTTTATAGGTCATGCCGAGTTCAGAGATATATAATCCGTTCTTGTAAACTGTCAGCAACACCAACATCAGGTTGCACAGTATCCACAGGTAAGCGCAGGTTTTGGCTACCTTATTGCCTTTCAGGAAATTGATCCTGCCTTCGAAGAAAATGAACAACAAGGCTATTGCCAGTATGACCGATAAGATTAGTGAACCTACACCTTCATGCACTATTTGAGAATAGAATGATGGCTTGTGCTGGCCCGTGGTGCCGGATAGAATGAACTGCAGGTCAGAGATCAGTACGATAACACTCAATATATTCAAGGTAACAAACAGTGCAGTACCGGTTGAAAGCCATGATTTGGAACTGGACTCGTCGAAAGGGCTTTCCTTGATGGTTTCGGGTTTTTTAGGTGTAGTACCTTTGAGCAGGGAGCGTCCTGCATGGTGATAGACGGCATTACAGATAAATGCCCCTATCAATAACATCAGCCAGAAATTAAAACGTGGAAATTCAATGTTGACTGAATCGACCCAAGTTGCAAAGCCAGCACTGGAATCCATGTACAATAAGAAAAATACAGATACGACTATGGTCACAAGTACGATCTTGAATAACCTGAATAATACCGTTTCGTTCTGATTCCCGTCCGGCCCGGCAAGCTTTGATGAAAGGGTCCTGTGAAGCCGGTACGGCAGGGCGCAAACGACATTGATAAATCCGGGAAGAATCGAAAATGGAAGGGCTTGTTGAAGGAAAACCAATTTTCCGGCGAGTACGATAAACATCAGCAGGCAGGAGACCAGTGATAAAATATTTCCATAGATGAATACAGAAATAGCGCTCATTGCAAACAGGCAATATGCTGGATAGGGATGAGGTGTTTTCGCACTTTTAAGGCAGAAAAGTCCGATGATCAGTAAGCATGCAAAGAGCAGGATGTTCAGGCCCGGTGATTGTTGGTAGAACAGGCAAGCGAATACGATGGAAAGTATAAGCTTGAAATAGACCAGTGTTTTTATTTTTGTTTTCATTTATTTAAACGGTTTGCGGTGTGTATGATGTCAGAAAAGAAATTGGCTTTTTCATTCGTGAAGAAGATGAATTCCTGGCCTGGTATGCCGAAATACGGACTCAATGTAAAAGAGAGTTGTAACCCGATAAATGCGAACATGATGGCCCATAAGCGAAGAAATAACAAACCCTTCTGTGTCTTGAGTCCATTATTTTCGATGGCAACATCCTTGATGATCTTCTTGATCTCCCTGTAGAACAGGTAAATGCCGGTAAACCCTGCTACACTGAAAATAAGTGTATTGATGAACTTAAAAAGGTTGTAGCTGTAACCCGTAATCAGGAAAAAGAATGACACAGGGGCAAAGGCCGCGAGTACCATGGCGATGAAGGTGTTGCACAACACGATGAAAGAAAACAATTGCCGGGCGTTCTGTTTAATGCCGAGAAAGGAAAGAAAAAAATACAGGGTTGGAAAACAGATTAGAGAAGTGATGTAAAAAAGCAACGGCAGTTTGATGGCAGAAGATATGCCTTGCAGGAAACTATGTGATGCGCCGATCAGGAAGCCAAAACCTGCGAACATGGAGAGGCTTAAAAGAAACATGAGCATGAGTTCGATACTGGAACTTTCCTTGTGCAGCATCCGGTCGATACTGTCCTGTCTTTGTTTTAAGAGTTGGGATATGAGATTTAGTATGTTCATTTAATTAGGAGTTATGAATTTTGAATTATGAGTGATGAATATAGGGGTTGAAAATTTTCAACCCTCAAATGTGGATTATGAGTTATGAATGGTTCATTGTTTAATATCATGGAAAGTACTTTGAAATACAAAGCTAAAGTATAAAAAAATATTATCATTTCTTAATTAGTTTCTCCAGTGCTTTCAAGTGTTGTTTAAATGCGTCTTTACCGGTTTTGCTGGCCCTGAAAGTGGTGTTTGGTTTTTTGCCGATGAACGATTTCCGTGTCTCAATGTACTCGGCCTTTTCAAGGTAGGTAATATGACTGGCGAGGTTGCCGTCCGTGACTTGCAGCAACTCTTTCAGTTCAATGAATTCCACCCATTCGTTTACCATCAGTATAGACATCATGCCTAACCGTACCCTGTTTTCAAACGCTTTATCAAATCCCTCCAGCATCAATATTTCTCAAATTTAAAATACATATAGGCGCCATATATTACATGCATCAGGCCAAAGCCAATAGTCCATATCAATATGTGGTATTCCATAAAGACCAGGCATAGCACGCCCAAAAACATTTCAACAACCCCAAGCGAACGAATGCCCTGTTGGGTATAATTCCCTGCATTGAACAATGACATGCCATAAAACATCAGTGAAAGGGGAACTACAAGGTCTATATGACTGAAAAATAAGACCAGGCAGAAAAGAATACCTATGCTTAATGGCGTGAACATATTGATGAACAACCTTTTTGAAGCCAGTCCCCAGATGGATACTTTCATCTGGTTTGCGCGCCTGACAGTCATGAAAGTCGCAATGGCGATGGAAGCAAACATCAGGCCCATCGCAGCGAACAAGGCGACACTAAAATGCTGGTCCGGCAGGTCATCGTAATCCATGTTCAGCGGATCAATGTCGTATGCGGAACAGAACCATGATACGCAGATAATGGTCAGTATACCGATGAGTATGCCTGAAAATCCACTTAATGAGATGAACTTCGATGAACGTTCCATCAGGTTTTTGATGTCATTCAGTGTTTCAACGGGGTTGTTGTCTTCCTTTTTCATAAAGTACTTTGTGGTGCAAAGTTGAGAATTAAAAGTGATACCTGCAAGAAAAATATTGGAAATATTCGGGTTTTGGATGAAAACAGGGTTTCTGGCGACTAAGTACGAGCTTCAGGTCGTGGGTGCGGGAATACGGAAAATTTCCTTATTTTTGACCATGCATATACTCAAAAAAGCTGCAATTGTCTTGCTGATATGGATGTCCATCCATTCGGTTTACATTATTATAGACGGTCTTTCGGATAAACATGGTAAAGCCGATGTGGCAGTTGTAATGGGCAGTAAGGTCAATGATGATGGAACCCTGTCACCAAGGCTGGAGGCAAGGGTGAATTGTGCCTATGACCTGTATAACACAGGAAGGGTGAAATTTATTTTAGTCAGCGGAGGGCACGGCAATGAAGGCCTGAATGAAGCGGGGATGATGAAAACATATCTTGTGACAAAGGGAGTCCCCGATTCGCTGATATTTGTGGATAATATTGGTCACAATACCATGGCCACCGTGAAGAATTCTATAGAACCTGCAAGGCAGCTTGGCTGGAAATCAATCATAGTCGTATCGCAGTATTACCATATCACCAGGGCGAAGATGTTTTACCGGAAAGAGGGATTTAAAAACGTCGGGGGCGTTGCACCCAGGTATTTTGAATGGAGGGACTTTTATTCCGTTTTCAGGGAATTCTGGGCGTTTTATATTGGACTCTTGTAGCCACGACCTGGCGCCCTCCTTCGAGAGCCTCAGGATGACACCAATTATGACTATTTAATTTCCCTTCTGTCGAGCTCTGCCTTGAATCTTTTGGCATTCAGACAATGTTCATCATAATCCGAAGTAAAGTTATGGTAACCGCTGAAATCTTCCCTGGCACACATGTATATATAATTATGTTCCCCGGCATTCAGTACGGCCTCTATGGCTTGTTTGCTGGGAACGCAGAGGGGACCCGGAGGCAGGCCCTTGTGCAAATATGTATTGTAAGGTGAATTGATGCCAAGGTCCTTGAACCTCACCCTGTGGACATCATGTATTCCTGTCTTGTTAAGCGCATAAATAACAGTCGGGTCGGCTTGCAAAAGCATCCCGGTCTTTAAGCGGTTAAGGTACAATCCCGCTACCAGCGGCATTTCATCCACTTTGTTTGTTTCCTTGTCAACAATGCTGGCCAGTATGGAAACTTGTATGGGACTCAAACCGCGACTTTCAGCTTTTGCCGTACGGTCCTCGTTCCAGTATTTCTGGTATTCCTTGAAAAGTCTCTGTAATAATTCATCTGCCTGTGTATGCCAGAAGACATTATAGGTATCCGGCAGCAGCAAGGCGTAAACTGTTTCCCTGCTGAATCCCATGGAATCCAGAAAAGCGGAATCATTCAGCAGGAACATATAGTCCTGCGCATCGGGTTCTAGTTTTTCCCCGCATTTTTCGGCGAAGGCTTCCAGGGTCGCATTTGGCCTCAGCACCAGGTTAACGGTCTGCATTTTGCCCGCCCTGAATACACGTACCACATCTACCATGGTCATGCCCGGTTTAACTGTAAACCTGCCGCGTTTCATCCAGCGTTCAAGGTTCATTTTACGTGCTATCGCCTTAAATATGAAGGGATATTTAAGGCCACATTCAGATTCGAGTTTACTGCTCAGGGTTTCCAGGTTATCCTTGTCCCCAAGTTTTACGTATTGTTCCGATGAAATGTCAAGGGCAGGGGACTTGTATAAATAATAAACTGTCAGTCCGGCAATGACCAACAGGCATAAACAAGCAATGAAGAAGCGTTTCATATAGAAATACAAACGTAATATATTTTTTTACTGATTGCACGTTATTTTTCGAAGAAAAAAAGTTTTAAAAGTAACCCAAAAGAAATTCCAATGTCATTACCTGATTTTGCCTTTCAGGTATTATTTTTGCGCCATGGAAATAATTGAAACGGGGTTTAAGGGTTTGATATTGATAAAACCCAAGGTGTTCCAGGATGCAAGAGGTTATTTCCTTGAAAGTTTTAACAGGGATAAATTCAGGGCCATCGGCATTGATGAGGAATTCCTCCAGGACAACCAGTCACTTTCCGGAAAAGGCATTGTAAGGGGGCTGCATTTCCAGTCACCGCCACATGCACAGGGCAAGCTGGTAAGAGTCATCAAGGGTTCAGTACTCGATGTGGTGGTGGATATACGCAAAAATTCAACAACTTACGGACAACATTATGATGTGGAACTGAACGAAACCAATTTTCTGATGTTGTATATTCCACCGGGTTTTGCGCACGGATTTGCGACATTGGAAGATGACACCATTTTTTCCTACAAGTGCACCGATGTCTATCACCCTGAAACAGAGGGCGGACTTCAATGGAACGACAGGGAATTCGGTATCGACTGGAAAATGAAAGATCCAATCTTGTCTGAGAAAGACAAAAAATATGAACCTTTCAGTTTATTTGTATCTCCTTTTTAAGTTAGAATATTATGGAAAAACATATAGAAGACCTTGTTAACCAGTTAACCGAAAAATACCAGCACACAGGGCAGGATGTCGCATCATACCTTGAGGGTTTGCTGGTGAGTGATTATGTGCCATACTGGGATTACATCCACCTGGATACATTGCTCACTTTGCAAAAACCCAAAACGCAATATCCTGACGAACGCATTTTTATCATGTACCACCAGGCTACGGAATTGTTCTTCAGGCTGATTCTGGATGAATGCGAGCAGATAGTTGCCAATATCACTTCAGCAGAAAAGGCTGAGGAATTCGAAATGAGGTTGAGAAGGATCAACAGGTATTTCAAGCACCTGACAGACAGCTTTGCAATCATGGGAGAGGGAATGGAGCAGAACCAGTTCCTTAAATTCCGTATGGCCTTGTT
>JANWHK010000111.1 GCA_025450395.1 Bacteroidia bacterium | reverse complement strand
GGTGTCAGCACCACAGAACCTGATGCATCCGTATAAGTTGATGAAGTCTTGAAATTTAATTTAGTAGGTTTATCCGGGGTCACTACTTTCAAGGTATCACACTCAGTTATATCCCCAAGACAGTATTTGACCTTTAAACATATTTTGTATTTGCCGTCAGTGTATAGGGTATACCTGAATTCTTTTTTAGAATTATTTGATACCTGGTTGCCATCCACTGTCCATTCATGGGTAGGCGTACCATATATATTCTGGCTGGTATAATTCATCCTGAATGGTGTTGAGTTATAAAGTACGGTATCCCTTATAAGTTTAATTGAGGGTGTGGTGACAGTAGTATCGAGTTCCGAAGTATATGCACCGGCAAATCCAGAATCAATACCACTTCCGTCAGAATTAAAAAAGATATACATGCTGCCGCTCAGGGCAGTCACTGTCGTTCCCGAAGTATTGTTTTTGGTCCAGGCCGCCAGTAATTTATTATTGTCTGCTATTTCCGAATCATAAACATACAGGATATCATGCACATCGGCGAATTTCAACTGGCTCATGGTCAAGATGATCTTTTTCGCATGGCATGGCCTGATCAACAGGTATGAACGCGTGTTGATTCCATTGTCATTGCCGTACTTCATGTTCGGACCACCATCATCAAAGATGGTGCCTTCCTCACTCTCTACAATATTATCATTATTAGCACCAAAAGTACCATATCCCAGATTGTATTGCGTAGGAAGTGCACACTTGAGATAACCCTTCCTGATTAAAACTGTTGACCATCCGGTACTGTTCCTGCATCTCAATGTGACCGTATACGTCCCGGGTATGTCAAATCCAAATTCAGGGTTCTTTGAAAATTCATTATTTCCGTTACTCCAAGGGTCGGAATAAACATCGCCGTCAGCGAGGTTTGGATAATACCCTGAACTTTTGTAAGTCGTTGAATCGTATACATTCCACTCCCACTGATAGGGAGAATTCGTTGAGGAATCAAACAATTGTACACTTTCGTACTGTTCGACCACCCGCCTGCTTGCTCCGAAATTCACGACCGGAACCTGGGCCAATATGGCTGTTGAACAGGAAAGTATTAAAATAAGTGTTAAGTGTTTTGCAATCCTTGAAAAGTAGTTTTTTATCATGGTAGTAAAAGTTTCGTGTTTCAAAGATAAATGAATTCATTTCATATATGCATATATAGTCAACAAACTTGACGTATCGATGACAAAACTCAAGACATAGTTGTTTCCTTTGTCAAGGTGAGGTTCTCGAACCGCCTTAAAACCCCGCCTGGTATTTTAATAACTTAACTACCTGGACCTGGCCATTCATAAATATTTTCAAGATATACATGCCATCCGGGAACTGTGTCAAATCCAGTAGATTTCCTGCTGCGCTGCCTGATTTAGACACACACAATACACCCATTGTATTATATACTTCCATTTTCAAAAGCACTCCTGAAGGATTTTCCACCTTATAAATACCGCTGCCCGGGTTTGGATATACTTTTAACTGAGGTCCCTGCACCCTGGTGATATTACTAACAGGCTTGACATATTCGTTGACCGCTGTATTGGTTACAATAGCTGAATTATAGTCAAAATAAATATAAGCGGTATTACTGATTTTGGTCCCTTCAGGCAAATTGGATTTTGGTTTCACGCGGTATTGGATATAACCCATGGAACCTTCCTTGTCTGTATTGCTGTCAGGCAGCATGATATCGTCAAAATAGACTTTGAGTATATTGTTCTTCAGGGCAATGCGGGTCGGGTGACTGAAATCTGTAACCTCAAACGTTTCGAGGTCAAGCTTTTGGTCCAACGTATCTTCCAGCCTTATATTAAAGGCAGGTGCATTGCCTGTATTCTGGAAATGAATGGTGTATGTGAGCCAGTCGTTAAATGAAGGCGGAACATTCCTGGGATACACTTCTTTTTCATTGGGATCATACGAATTGAAAATCCAGTAAGACATTTTAAACCTGCTTGAATCGATGCTATTGGATGGCAAAATCTGGACAATCACGACAATTGAATCCGTACTTTGGGCAGAAGTATCTGTCCTGAGAGACAATCCAAAATCAGAATTATTTTTTACCTTGCTGAAGTCAGAAATATGATATGTGAATATATTGCCTGAAACAGAAGGTGTCCTTGCCCCACTTGTAACCCCTTTATAACTTACCTTACCTATTACGGTAATCCTGACGATACCACTATCAATGCCAGGTGTCGAACATTGCATTTCCTTTAAACCGGCTACAACGCCCGCTCTTACATATAATCTATGGGTCTGGCCGGGGAAAACATATCCGATCGGAACGACAGATTGTACTCCCAAAGCCATTTTCTGGGGACATTCGATCGCAAAATTTACGCCGTTAAACGGATTTAGCTTGCTGAAAACTACAGTTGTATCCAGGCCGGGCGAGCAGGTACTTTTGACTGTAAACCCTCTTTTATCCATCACCAGTTTAAATTTTCCCGCTGTTTTTTGAAAACCAAACAACCCATTTTCAAGTGAATAAGTCTGTTCTATAAATTTGTCCGTACTGTCATAGAGTTTGATCGCTATATTCTTTACTCCATTTTCCCCGCTTGAAAACTGGCAATCCGAATTCAGGTCGTGGTAAACATTTCCAAACAGTCCGTAAACATCCCTGAAGTCCTTGCCACATACATAATTGGTCTTGATCAGTGTATCGCTGGTATTTCCCTGATCCAGGGAATTAAAGGCTATTAATTTGATGGTATAACAGACGCTATCCAAAAAACGGATACGGGGTTCCGGCAAGGAATCTCCGGGTGTGGCATTATACCTGATTGAGGCAGTATCATATGCGGATGGCGCTGCAGGAGGGTTTAACAAAGTATAGGATTTGGGCGTAATAATCCAGACAAAGCGGTTCGCTTTATCTGTTACAGGCGTCAACACAACCGAATTAAGAGCATTGGTGTAGGTTGACGAAGTCTTAAAATTTAATTTGGTAGTTGTATGCGGTGTCACTACGTCAACAGTATCGCACTCGCTTATTTCCCCGAAACAGTGCTTAATATTCAAGCATATCTTGTATTGTCCATCCGTGTAAAGGGTATACCTCAACTCCTTTTTGGTGTTGTTGGATACCTGGTTGTCATCCACTGTCCATTCATTCGTGGGTGAACCATATAAACCCTGGCTGGAATAATTCATCTTGAATGGGGTTGAGTTATAAAGCACAGTGTCCCTTATAAGTTTAATTACAGGCGTACCTGAGGTTGTAACCAGTTCCGAGGTATAAGTGCCGGCAAATCCTGAATCAACACCATTTCCGTCAGATTTAAAAATGATATACATGCTTCCACTAAAGGCAGTCACCGTTGTTCCGGATGTGTTGTTTTTGGTCCACGCTGCAAGTAGTTTACTGTTGTCTTCTTTTTCCGCGTCATACACATACAACACATCATTTGAATCGGCAAATTTTAATTGGCTCATGTTCAGGATAATCTTGCTCGCATGGCATGGCCTGATCAACAGGAATGAACGCGTACTGAAACCTTTGTTATTTCCGTAATTCAATAGAGTACCGCCATCATCAAAAATACTTCCATAATCGCTCTCTACGATGTTGTCATTATTAGGTCCATAAGTACCGTACCCCAAATAATATTGCGTTGGTAGTACAGCCTTGACATAACCTTTCTTGATTAAAGTTGTTGACCATCCGGTGCTGTTCCTGCACCTCATTGTGATCGTATAGGTACCCGGTATGTCAAACGCGAATTCCGGATTTTTTGAAAATTCATTATTACCGTTGCCCCAGGGGTCTGAATAAACGTTACCATCAGCGAGGTTTGGATAATACCCCGTGCTTTTGTAAGTCGTTGAATCGTACGCATTCCACTCCCATTGGTAGGGAGCATTTGTAGAGGAATCAAAAAATTGTACACCGTCGTACTGTTCAAACAGCAGTTTGCTGGCTCCGAACTTTGCGACAGGAACCTGTGCGCGTATGGCAATTGAACCGGAAAAGAATAAAATAAGAGTTAAATGTTTTGCAATGCTTAGAATGTAATTTTTTATCATGTAGGAAATATTTTCGTGGTTCAAAGGTAACGAATTTATTTTGATAGACATTTAAATGCTCAACAAACTTGACGTATCCATGACAAAAGTCAAAAACGAACTAGAAGTAAAAAGGCCTGAAGCGAAACTGCTGAACCCTGTTGTATTCCAGTGCAGGGAAAGGTATCTTGATCATATTAAGTTGCTTGAACAATGAAGCAAGAAATTTGCTTCTGGTCTTAATCTTGCTCAGGTCTATATCCAGTGAGAGTAGATATTGCCTGTACCTTTCCATCTCTGGTATAGGGGTGTTCTTGTAAAATTTCTCATTCCTGAATTCCCCTATCATGCCATTCGCACTGTACCCGAACGCCAGGTTGAGCCATTGCGGTACTTTTGTCCTTGGTAAAATATCACTGATATTGGCTGAAAGCCAGTACGTATGCCCATTATAATCCATAAAAAAACTTTCCGTTGGTGTTGCGCCTAAATAATATGGATGGTATCTGGAATACCCGGAAGACGAATACGAGAATTTCATTTTGACCGGCTGCTTGTCCCATATCGCCTGCTGAACAGTAAACAAGGTGCTACCCAATGTATTGGCCACCATGTCACTGCCTGAAAACCCGTAACCCTCATACAATCCATCGAAGATCTCAATCGGTGTCTGCAATATCAATCCCAAAGGACCACCGTAAAGCAATGATTTCTTTTTGCTGACGCCGGCCCATCTCAATGCCTCATAACCTTTCCGGCTATAATGATATGAACTGAAGGCATGCCCGCATTTATCCATCTGTAAATATCCCTGCACGTCATTGTAAAAATGAAATTTCACACGTTCATGATCCTTGTACCACACATATTGCAGGTAAGCATTGCCGGCCAGGTAAAAACCACCTTCAATGGCAACGACTGTCCTCAACCTGCCCTTGTTGATTGTATCTGCATGTTGTGCCATAAGCACAGACTCGCAAAACAAGAGGCTGATTATGAAAACTTTCAATTTCATGAGGGATTATTTAAATCATGCCCCTTGACTTGATCTCCAAATATTTATTAATCGTATTCAGGGACAGGTCCTCGGGCCTGGTCAATATCGTTTGAATGCCCAGATTGTTCAGTTCCTGCGCCATGGCCATCTTGTCATTGATAGCCTGTTCGGCCAGTATCTGTGTATAGACTCCCTTCAGGTCCATGGCTTTGCGCCTGCTGATCTCCTGCAGTTCACTGTTCTCAAAAAACACCACGATCAACAGGTGCTGTTTGTTGATATTCCGCAAAACCGGAAGCACACGTTTTAAACCGTATATGCTTTCAAAATTGGTATATAAAAAGATCAGGCTGCGGGTCTTTATCAGGTTGCGTACACCATAATACAGCAATTCATAATTGGCTTCAAGATCCCTTTCCTTCTGGTTGTACAATGCCTCCAGGATAGACTGTAGTTGTCCGTGTTTCCTGTCAGCTTTAATAACTGCCCCTATCTTGTCCGAGAACGTCACCAAACCTGCCTTGTCATATTTCTTGAGAGCCACATTACTTATGACCAATGATGAGTTGATGGCATAATCCAAAAGGCTCAATCCGTTAAACGGCATCAGCATGATGCGGCTTTTATCAATAATATTATAGATGGGCTGTGATTTTTCGTCCTCAAACTGGTTGATCATCAGTTGCTGGTTCCTGCCGGTGGATTTCCAGTTGATCTGCCTGACATCGTCTCCCCTCACATAAGACTTGATCTGCTCAAATTCATAACTCAACCCGATCCTGCGCATTTTTTTTATTCCATGCACCCTTGCAATTTTTGATATCGTGTAAAGCTCAAATTTTTTCATCTGCACAATACTCGGATATACCTTCACTTCCTGTTCAAGCGGTAACTGCACCCTGCGTTTCACCAACTTTAATTTACTCATGGCGAAAATATTCAAGAGGCCAAAAGCATATACGCCCCTGCTCAAAGGCCTGATCTTGTAACTGACTTTTTCGTTCCCAAAAGGAAGAAGCTCAATCATCATTCTAAAGTCACGCACTTGCAATTGCTCAGGTAATTCATCAACAATATCGACATGCCAGAAACGGGAACTCAGGTTCCTCAGCATGATCTCCACCTGGTTATCATCCGAAAGTGACAGCATGTGAGGTACTATCCTGTTGCCTTGTATCAAAACCTTCTTGCTGAACAGCCATGTAAAATCCAACAGTGTGAATGCAGAAAAAATGATGAGCAGGTAAATGCCGGGCAAAAACATCCCATTGACAAAAAATGCCGTGCAAAACCAAAGTATCAATGTGCTTAACAACACAAAAAACCTCGAGCTTAAGTAGATATTTTTAAATATTCCGGACATCCGTTATTTATCTTGGCACCTCTATTTTCTGGAAAATTTCCTTAAGTACATCCCTGATCTCGAATCCCTCCATTTCCTTATCCGGGGCCAATATCACGCGGTGGTTGAGAACAGGGTACGCTGCGTACTGGATATCGTCAGGTGTCACAAAATCCCTGCCTTGCATGGCTGCAAGTGCCTTGGCGGTCTTGACGATAGCCAGCGAAGCCCTGGGTGATGCACCGAGGAACAGGTCTCTCGTATTGCGGGTATGGTCTATGATACGCGCAATATATTCTATCAATTCGTGCTTGATATACACTTTCTGTATGATCTTTTTGCAGGTTTCTATTTCGGCCTTGTTCATCACTGCCTTTACTGTGTGTATGGCCGACTGTGTAAAATCGCCTTCAAAGCGCTTGATAATCTCAATTTCCTCCTGTATCGACGGGTAATGTATCTTGATCCTGAACAGGAAACGGTCCTGCTGTGCTTCCGGCAATTTATACGTGCCTTCCTGCTCGATTGGATTCTGTGTGGCCATCACCATGAATGGCTGCTCCAGCCGGTGCGTTTTACCATCCACTGTCACCTGCTGTTCTTCCATCACTTCGAAAAGTGCTGCCTGCGTTTTTGCCGGTGAACGGTTGATCTCGTCTATCAGCACGATATTCGCGAAAATAGGCCCTTGCTTGAATTCAAAATCGCTGGACTTCATGTTGAATACACTTGTACCGGTAACATCTGCCGGCATCAGGTCAGGCGTGAACTGTATGCGCTTGAAATCGAGGTTCAGGGTCCTTGCAAGCAAATTGACTGTAAGCGTCTTGGCAATTCCCGGAACGCCCTCTATCAGGACATGGCCTCCCGTGAACAATCCCGCAAGCAACAGGTTGATCATTTCATCCTGGCCAACTACTACCTTGTGTATCTCCCTGCGGATGTTCTCCACACTTATCCTTATGGGCTCAAGGTCAAGTACGGGTCTTTCAAGACTTCCTGTGTCGTTTTCGTCTTTTATTTCTTCCATGTTGGTGTTTTATTTTTTCTTGTTATATAATTGGTAAAATGTATCTATCCTGTTGTAAAATTCCATCAAATTTTCAGAGCGTACCGATTCCCTGTCCTTCTGGATCACCTGGTAATAATAATCAAATATACGCTGTATATCGCTTTCGGGCACTTTTGATTTAACAGACACCAGCCTGATGGTATCCGGGTTGATCTCGTGGGTGGAAATATTGAGTTTGCTGCGCAGGAAAAAAAGGAAAAGGCTCATCCGGGTTTCCGCCATCTGCTGATGGTTGGCATCGTGATAAAACAATCCACTCAGGGTTTCTATAAAACGGACGGATGTATTTCGTTTTTGTTCTAACACCGGAATGAGTCTCTGTTTTCTTTTGGCCTTAAAAAGGAAGAACATCAGGACCGCACCGAGGAACAAGTACCAGGCCCATTTTAACGCAGGCTGCTTTAAAATATATGACAGGGGGGAATCTGACTTGCGCTGGATCCGCTCGGCATCTTCCTTATAATTTCTTGAATAGACATCATATACAATGTGTCCACCCATCTGCATACCTGAAAAAACCTCATCGACGTAATGATAACCACTGTCATTCTTCAATGCATAATTTGTAAACAGCAATGGTGAAGTATGGATATATATAAACCCGTTGCCGACCTTGAACTTGGCATAATTCAGTTTACCGTTTATCTTTCCAGCCCGGATATAGCGGTTGCCGGTCTGACCGAAATAATAATCAAGCTGCTGTTCCTCATCCAGGAAATACCAGTCTGTCTCTATAGTGGCCTGATCAAAACTCCTGAATTTAAACTGGTGGTTCTTTACTTTTGACTGTTCCCTGTATGTTTCTATATCGACCACCGGCTCATCAAAGCGTTGAATTGTTACCGGTTTGGCATAATAACTCAGCGTTTGCAGCAGGGTA
Organism: Bacteroidia bacterium; assembly: GCA_025450395.1. Lineage (GTDB taxonomy): Bacteria > Bacteroidota > Bacteroidia > NS11-12g > UBA955 > JABMMZ01. Next base: position 7,670 of record JANWHK010000111.1, on the reverse strand, counting down.
TCCGGAAGACCTTCTGCTATCAATACAACCTCGTGGCCCATTTCTGCAAAGTCGAGCAGTGCATCGATCTCATCGCGTCTTAAATAACAATACCTGCCTATAAAAACGTATGTGCATGTATCGATGGGCTGGTACTTCCCGATCTTGTCAGTTAGTTTTTCTTCTACAAGCTCAAAATTATACCCGGCCTTGTTTTTCAGAATGGCCTTCATCACACCAAGATCATAAGGATGCACCATGCCATCATCATAGGTCTTGATCCATGCATAATTGCCCTTAGGCTTTTTAGCCGAATAAGCTGTATAGGTTGCTATAGCCGCAATAGCCAGTATGGCAATGACAAGGACGGTATAATCTTTCTTTTTCAAATCCCTATTTCACGGTTAAAGTTCACAAAATGTTCATCCAATAGTTCATACCTGGTCTTGTCAATGTGCAGCTCACCATACCAGATACCGTCAAAATTAAAGGTTAGCAGCCTGAATGGTTCATATACAGGGAGGCCCGTCAGTTGAAGCAGATATTCGTAATTGGTCTTTTCCTTTTTATATAATATCAGGTTCCTCCCAATCAGTTGTTTCAGGACTGAAAGATACCGCAGGCGATAGGCTGTGCGGTAATCCCCTTCTGCAAGCGCCATGTTCAATGGTGTTTCTATTTCAATCGCCTTGATAGCATCTTCATCCAGGTCATCCAGTCCTATAACAAGATTGTGCTTATTCCTGATGTTCTTTTTATTGAAAGCCGGCAGGAACTTGTATACCACAATGGCCAATATCAATATCACAATGATGATCCAGAGATATTTCATGAATGGCAAACCGGTTCCGCCCGGTTTTTCTTTTGCCTTTACCTCTTTTTTTGCTGTAGTGTCTTTTGGCTTGGATTTTTTTTCTTCAAAGGACATATCCCTGACCAGGCTTTTCCAATAATCACGGTCGAATTCCGGTTTAGGTTCTGAACGGTTATAGTAGCTTTGTGCACTGTCATCAAAATGATAATTCGGATCGTATTCAAGGTCCGGAATCGTACTTTCATACACGACAGAATCCTCTTGGATTGTGTCCATTGTAGTTTCATATTGCCCGAAAACCATGACCATTTGGAAACATGAAAACAAACACAGGCATATTTTCCTATTCAGTCTCAATACCGTAAGCTTTTTTTGTTTTCCCGATTTTATCTATCCCTTTCAACAGGCCTTTTGCATCTGCTATTTCATGTATTGAAAATGACAGGTAAATACATTGTGTCATGTAAAAAATAATGCTGAAGGTCATCAGCGCGACAAAGGCAAACATCATGATGAACTGCAAGGTCAGTGTATAGGCCTTATCCGATAATTCCACGTTCATTTCCATCACCCAGAGGGAAATATAACTCATGGGTGATATGATGAATATCAATCCAAAAAATGTGATCATCATGAACAGGAATAATACACCACTCATCCTGGAAAATCCTGAAGACAGATATTCCCTCGTGCTTGTAAAAAGATTTTTATGGTTGATGCCAAATTCAGCATTGGATAACAAGACGATAGCCAATGGTGAAATACAAATATAAAGTACGACAAACCAGCCATTGTCAAGCAACATCAAAAGGTTGATGGCAAATGAAAATACTACCGTGTATAAAATTGTCCTGCTGCGTTTACCATCCATAATACCCATTTGCTTTCTCACAAGCCTTAAGCTGAAATAGGCAATTCCCGCCATCCAGGCCGATGACAGGATGTACATGGCGAAATCCTCGCGATGGTTGAACAGTATGCTCACATTGCCGTACATCTGTATGAATTTGTCAAACCTGCTGGTGATCACCCTCAACACAAATTCACCAAATTCTATGTCCAGCAGCTTGAATGCCATGATGCTGTTTTTGAAATATGCCAGGGCTAGCACTGCCAGATATACTGCACTGAGCCCGAAAGTGAATTTCATGATGCCCGAGAATCGCAGACCGAAAAGCTGTATCGATTTCAGGAATATATTACCATTGCTGTAAATGTTATCAGTATTGAATTCCAGTGTGGTTTCAGGTTTCAATTCGGGCATGCCCAGGTCCACATCTTTTGAATGCCTGTACTTGAAATACGGATACAATACAAAATAGAATACCATTAACGCAAGGGACAATATGATCAACAAGCCCCTGACAACATTTGGCATCTCTGTATGCCTGGTCAGGAAGGATTCGATGAATGCCGCGAAAACAATAAAAGGCACCGTCGATAAAAACAGCATGGCTCCGCGTTTACCCCAGATACTGAAAGCTTTCATCCGGCTTAATGTACCCGGATACACCAGTCCCCTGCCGAGCAGCATACCGGCAACAGTTTCCACCACCAGGGTCAGAATCTCAATGGTGCCATGCATCCATACCGTGAAGTTAAAATCAGTGCTTAAATTCCTTGAATAAAAAAAATACATGAACACGCCCAGCATGATGCCGTTCTGCACCATGATGACCATGGCACCATAAGAAGCGATGAGTCCGAAGATAAAAACGATGAGTGACACCTGCAGGTTATTCATCGCAATGGCAAAGAACATTTCCACCTGGCCCATATGTTTGTATATGCCCATGGGATCACCCTTGTTAATGTTCTCAAGGGTTTGCTCCACATAAGCGTCACCCAGGATGGACCGTGCAAACTGCCCGTCCTTTGCGGAAGAGAAAATACCAATTGTAATCGCAAGTACCAGCACTAAAAAAGACACCAGTAATTCCTTCCGGCTGTGGAACATTATTTTTGGAATGTCTTCCCTGAAAAAGGTGCCGACCGACTTGAAAAAATTCCTTTTATTTTTGTAGATGTTGTGATAAACCTGCTGGCCAAGTCCATTCAGGTAAATCCTTACTGAGCGGTTTTTGTAAAAGGTTCTGGAATATGAAAGGTCATCGGTAATTTGTACCAGTTGTGCGCGCAGCAAATGAGGATCCTTTTTTTTACTTTTCAGGTCCTTCTCAAACTGAGCCCATTTTTCCTTGTTCTGTTCAACAAACTTGCTTTCGCGCATTTTTAATGAGCAATGATAACAAAATAAAATGAGTTCTCCAATCCGATTACTCTTCGTATTTTTGCGCAGGCATGAAACACGACATCCTTACCGAAACCGATATAAGCTTTTGGCTCGAAACCTTTTACGGGAAATTACTTGCCGATCCTGTTACGGCACCGAAATTCGCTGATATTGACCTGCATGAACATTTACCCAGGATCACTAGTTTCTGGGCTTTTGTCCTGTTGGAAAAGGAAGGTTACAAGACCAATGTATTTGAAAAACACATGCATTTAAATCTCGAAAAAATTCACTTTGAGAGATGGCTATTCCATTTTATGGAAACTACGGATGAACTTTTTGAAGGTGCCAACGCAGAAATCGCCAAACAAAGGGCAAAAATCCTGGCCACTACTTTCCTGAACAAGATCAGCGGGGAGTTTCATATGTTTTAAGCAAATTTTCACTATCTTTGTTCTTTGTTTATGAAATTTATTTACCTGCTCTGTTTTCTCGCATTCAGCTGTTTTGATCTTTTGTCCCAGGCACGTTTTTCTAACCCCGGAAAACTATCCCTTGACCCCCGGACATCTCCAGACATCGCTATGATCATCAATTGCTTAACGCATGCACTGGTATTGGTGAACAACTCCGCAAACGATTCTGTATTTTTGGCAAACGGTATCACAGTCAATTCAAAATTTGGCAATATATGGTCTATACAAATTGCAAGTGAACAAGTGGAAATACTCGGCCTGCTTCCGTGCATACAATATGCTGAAATTGCCAGCAAGGCGAATGCTGCAAGGTTCAAGAACGATATAGAAAGACAAAGCACCTCGGTTGACAAGGTGCAGAGCGGAATTCAGAACGGGTTGCCACTCAACTACAGCGGTAAAGGCATAGTAGTGGGCATAGTGGATATAGGTTTTCAATGCAACAACCCGACCTTTTATACCAATGACGGGTCCAGGACCAGGATTAAAAGATACTGGATGCAGAACACCAATTTCGGTACCCCACCTTTAGGCTTCGCTTACGGGATGGAAATAAAAGATACAACGTTTGTACAACTTGCCAATGACATGGATGGCTCGCATGGTACGCATGTGGCTGGTATAGCTGCCGGCAGCGGCTTTAGTACACCCGGCTTGCAATACAGGGGTATGGCCCCCGAAGCCGACCTGGTATTTGTGAGCCTCAAATATAAAAATGATACACTCGGCGGGAGTTCCCTTGGCGATTACATCGTCGCGAATCCAACCATACTCGATGCCTATAAATACATCTTTGACTATGCCCAGTCCGTCGGCAAACCTGCAGTGATCAACTTAAGCTGGGGCATGCACACCGGTCCGCATGACGGTAGCAGCCTTTTCGACCAGGCTACTGAAACCCTTGTAGGAAAGGGAAAGATACTGGTGGGTGCAAACGGCAATGAAGGTGATAATCCCATGCATTGGGAACACAAGTTCAGCAAGGATACGACCGGCACCATCATGATAGAAAATGGAAGGCAATGGCGTCAAAGGGAAAGTGTCTATGCAGATTTCTGGGGCAGTGCAAACAGTAATTTTTCTATACAGGTACAGATTATCGACACCAATAAAAATATCATTGTACAGACACCATTTATCAGCAGTAAATCCAATACAGTGCATGCTTTCAATTTAAACGCCGACTCTTCGTCGTTTAAAATTGTCCTTGCTTGTGAACAATTGAATCCGAATAACAACAAACCCAATATCACTGTGATGGCTGACCATATGAACCAAATGAAATATGCCATTATTGCAAGGATCACTTCCGACAGCTCCATGGTGCACGGATGGAACAGCGGCGCTTCCAGGGAATGGACCAGCGGTTCATTCAGGAACAAATTGAACCAGATCAATTTCGAAAATGAATTTATAGATGGTAATTCAGATTATACAGCAGGTGAAAACGGCGGTACTTCCAAGGCCGTTATTTCTGTGGGTGCCTTTGCTGCCCGCACTGCCTACAATAATATCAAGGGTAAATGGATCAACGACAGCAGTTATGTCACACCAGGCAATATCACGAGATTCTCCAGCAAGGGACCGACAGTGGACGGACGCACGAAGCCTGATATCTCGGCCCCCGGTTATGACGTACCTTCCAGCATCAATAACAAGCAGGTGGATGGATGGATGCCTGACAAGACCCTGTTGAAAACATTTTTCAGGAACGATAGCCAGTACTGGACTGCATTTAACGGGACCTCCATGGCCTCGCCACATGTGACCGGCATAGTGGCGCTGATGTTACAGGCCAATCCCAACCTGACCGCAGACCAGGTAAGGGAGATACTGAAAAGTACGGCTACTGTAGACCAAAACACCGGTGTGGTGCCTAACAACCAATATGGATACGGCAAGGTGAATGCCTTTGCAGCAGTCCAAAAGGCCTTATTATACGCAGGCATTAACGCTTACCAAATTGAAAAAGGCATCAATATATTTCCTAACCCGGCACAGGAAATGCTCTCCTTTGAACTGCCGCTTTTGCATGAAGGCGCCTCTTTAAGCATCATGGGCATGGATGGCAAAACCGTTAAAGTCATGACCGGTGAGTTAATTTCATTTGACACCTATCACCTGGATATTGCTTCTTTGGCCCGGGGGATCTACTTTATCAAATTCAATAACGGTGGACAATTATTTGTTTATAAATTGCTAAAAAACTGAGGTTTTTGGTTAATCTTGCGCACATTTTTCTATGAACCACGAATACATTTTTTTTAGCATCTTTTTATGTTTCATCTGCCTTGTTCTGGCGCTCGACCTTGGTATTTTCTCAAAAGGCAATAAACAGGTATCTTTCAAGAATGCTTTCGCCTGGACCTCAGTATGGATTACTTTCTCGGTTATTTTCTTCCTGTTCCTGAAACAATACGGCAACCTGGTGCATGGTATCAGCACGAATCAGGAATTAATTGAAGTCACGCAGAAATACCAGCCTGACCTCACTTTCCAATCCACCGATTTCGAGGTAAACATTTCAAAATACAACAGCAGGATCTCCATCGATTATCTCACCGGTTATTTTATTGAATATTCACTTTCGGTCGACAACCTGTTCGTGATACTCCTTATTTTTAATTCATTTGCGGTCCCTGCCATGTACCATAAAAAAGTATTGTTCTGGGGTGTCATCGGTGCCATTGTCCTGCGTATGGCTTTTATCTTTTCGGGCTCCCTGCTTATTTCCTCCTTCCACTGGGTGCTGTATGTTTTTGGCGCATTCCTTGTCTTTTCAGGGGTGAAGATACTGATGAGCGGGAACCAGGAGGAAAAAATGGATGTTGAAAAACATCCCATCGTGCGTTTTACCTCCAGGTATTTTTCCATCTGGCCCGATTATGTCAAAAGCAAATTCGTTCACATACACAATGGTAAGAGATATCTCACCCCACTGTTCATAGTCTTGTTGGTAGTGGAATTCAGCGACCTTGTATTTGCCGTTGACAGCGTACCGGCGATATTTTCCATCACCAAGGATCCGTATATCGTGTTTTTCTCGAATATATTCGCCATCATGGGCCTGCGAAGCCTGTTTTTCCTGCTGAGCAATGTCATGCACCTCTTTGCTTATTTAAAATACGGCCTGGGCGTGTTGCTTGCCTTTATCGGTTTCAAGATGCTATTTGAACACTGGTTTGCATCTATAGGTTTTAACAATATCATCTCATTGATAGTGATACTCGGCATTTTGAGCACCAGCATCCTTTTGAGCATTCTTTTTCCCAAAAAGAAGGCGATTGATAGTGATTAATCGTGCGATTATCGAATAAACTTCCCGGTTCAGGATATCATTCATATTATTGGTTGCATTTTTTGAAAACAAAACTCTACATACGTTTGCTCTACGAAAGTTTATCCATGGCCTTCCAGTCGCTGATGGGAAATAAACTGCGCTCGATTTTGTCCGTACTGGGCATCACCATCGGTATCTTTTCCATTGTACTGGTTTTCACCCTGGTTGACTCACTGGAAATGAACATCAAGAAAAGCGTGCAATCGCTTGGCAAGAATGTGATATATATAGATAAATGGCAATGGGTAGGCGGCAGCAATGATTATCCATGGTGGAAATACATCAACAGGCCTACTGCCCAGCTGAGTGAGATAAAATCCCTCAGGGAACAACCCGTAAATTCACTGATAGAGGCCATGTCCTTTACCACCGGACAAAACACAACCATTAAGGCAAAAGATAAAACAGTTGAGAATACGGATGTGGCAGGTTATACATTTGAATTTTCAAAAATAGAAAACCTTGAAATATCCCATGGAAGATTTTTTAATGAATTTGAGGACAATAACGGCAAACCTGTTGCAGTAATAGGTTATAACGTCGCCAAGGGTCTGTTTGATACGGACAAAAACCTTGTCGGTGAAAAGATCAGTATGTTTGGCAAGCAGGTGGAGATTATCGGCGTGTTTAAGAACCAGGGCGACAACCTCATCAATATTGACTTTGATGACAGGATCGTAGTGCCCATCCGTTTCCTTCAGTATGTCACCACAGATATAAATGATGCCAATATCATCGTAAAGGCCAAGGCCAATGTCGGCGTGGATGCCATCTACGAGGAACTGAGGGGCAGCATGCGCAGTGTAAGGAGGCTCAAACCCGCCGAGG
>JANWHK010000110.1 GCA_025450395.1 Bacteroidia bacterium | reverse complement strand
TTTTAGAAAAAGTTTGGATTTTAAACTTTAATATGTATTTTTGCACTCCCAAAATAAAGGGACAGCAACATGGATTTAATAAAGTTTGTAGAACAGGAGTATTTAAAAACTGACCTGCCTGATTTTAAAGCAGGAGATAAGGTAACAGTGCATTACAAAATCAAGGAAGGTAATAAAGAAAGAATCCAGTTGTTCCAGGGGGATGTGATCCAGCGCAGGAACACAGGTTTAAACGCCACGTTCACTGTCAGGAAAATATCAAATGGTGTAGGTGTTGAAAGGATATTTCCTTTGCACTCAACCAATATTGATAAGATCGAAGTGAACAAAATCGGTAAAGTACGCAGGTCCAGGATCTTCTATCTAAGAGGATTAAGTGGTAAAGCCGCCAGGATTGTGGAAAAACGATAATCCATCAGAAGAGAGGTTAATAGTTTTCATAGGTAACAAGAAGGTCAACATTTATGTTGACCTTTATTGTTTTATAAGTAATCTTGTTAAGTATTCACGGCCTGGTTAAGTATTCACGGCCTAATAGTCATGGTAATTTATTAAGGCACAAAAAAAGTCTGGCTTTACAACCAGACCTTCGATATCTTTTAATCCTTAATGTTTGCTTAAATATTCAGCGACCCCTTTAAATGATTCAGCCATGGCTTCTTCACCCTTTTTCCAGTTGGCTGGGCAAACCTCACCTTTTAATTCATTGTGCTGAAGGGCATCCACTATACGTATGGTTTCCTCCACGCTCCTGCCCAATGGCAAATGGTTCACCACCTGGTGTTTCACTTCTCCTGTCTTGTCGATAAGAAACAGGGCCCTGAAAGCGATCATGGGTCCGGTACTGGTTAATTCACCTGATTCGGTGTAATCATAGTTGCCAAATAAGATGCCGTAGTTAGTGGCAATGGATTTGGTTGTATCCGCTACGATGGTATAGGTTATGCCCTGGATACCGCCTTTTTCTTTTGGCATTTGCAACCAGCTATAGTGGCTTTCCTCAGAGTCTGTGCTGCACGCCACTACCTTTACACCTCTTTTTTCAAATTCTCCCAACTGGGATTGAAAAGCGTGGAGTTCTGTCGGGCAGACGAATGTAAAATCCTTGGGGTAAAAAAAGAATACCACATGGTTTTTTCCAAGATACTGGTCTAAACTGAAGTTCTCTATGATCTCATCTCCGTTGATTACGGCGGGTGCACTGAAGTGCGGTGCTTTTTTTCCTACTAATACTGACATAATGGGCGCAAAGTTGTATGATTATTTCTTAATTAAAAAATAGAATCTCGCAATTCTATGATATAGGTTATTTATATCGTGCAGGCCTTGCAGCAGGCTGGGTTTTAAAAATAAAAAAAGGTGCACCGTATGATGCACCTTTTTTAATAAATATTATGATGATTATTGGATAACTATTCGTTTGGTGACTGCATGCCCACTGGCTATTAACCTGATGGAATATACACCGCTTGCATAGCCGCCAAGGTTCACGTCAAATTTACCCATGACTTCAGAGAATTCCTTTACCAGTATCACCTGGCCCATCGCATTGTAAACTTCTACAGTTGCATTCTGAGCCAAAGAACCGTTAAGGTCTATGGTTACCAATCCGCTGGAAGGATTAGGATATACACTTACAGATTCTTCAATCGATTTTACCGGATTGATGCCGATTGTGCTGTTATGGCATCTTGGCCAGTAAGTGTAGGTAACAGTCCTGGTAAATGGTAATGAAGTATTGTTACTTGAGTCAGTCACCCTGTAGGTAATGGAGTAAGTGCCTTCTTCCCATGGGTTTACATTCTGGCTTACAATTTCAATCCTTGGTAATAATTGGGCAGGACTGTAATAGTTGTCAGTTGTTGATAATCCAAACATAGGCCAGATAGGTTCTCCTACGCATCCGTGCAGGTATTCTCCCCAGATAATCGGTTTTTCCCTATCCACAACCAGAACAGTCCTGGTCTCTTTTGCTTTATTTCCTGAACCATCTACAGCTTCAAATACCTCTGTATATTTACCCAGGGTATTAGGATCTACGTTGCTGGAAATCTTTACAAGACTCACCTGTCCTGCCGGATAAAAGTTGTCAGTCACAGAAGCTGCTACTGAAACATAAGGAGTTCTTACGTCGTGCAGTAAAATATCAAATGTGTTAAGGTCGATTACAGGAGGGATAAAGTCGTCTACCCTGTAGTTTACTACTTCTGGTTTGGCATTGTTTCCGCTTTGGTCTACAGAATTGTAAGTGACAGGATAAGTTCTTCTCAATAAAGTATTTACAGGTCCGTTAAAACCCCAGTCCTTTGTGAGGGTTGGATCCAGGTCATAATCGTCTTCAGCATATGTCTGGTCTATCCAAATGGTGCCGATTTGTATGGATGTATCGCCCAATGCAACTATACGCGGTACTTCTGTATCCTCTACACACACATTCCTTGTTTTTGTCACGGAATTGCCTGCAACGTCCTGAACAAAATAAGTCAGGGTATATACGCCTATTTTGCGGGTATCAACTTCACCGGTAACAATAATGGATGAAGTCAGGTTGAATGGTGTTTTATTGTCAGAGGCTGTTGCACCCGGATCGATATAAGGGAAATTATCGCGACGCGCTTCAATACAACCTGGTGCACCTGGGTTCAGGCTCAGAATTGGGAAGGTCAGGTCATTGACAACGATGATGGTCCTGATAGCAGGTACAGCCTTGTTGCCTGATTTGTCTGTGACATTGTATTCAACCGTATATAAACCAGTGACAGTTGCATCGAGGTCAGTGGTCATGGTCATTTCGCTGGTAATATCACCTTCAGATATATCGTATGCTGTAGCACCGGCATCCGTATAAGATGATCCGACTTCTATCCTCACAGTGTCACCGCCTACTAAAGTAATTACAGGAAGTGCAAAGTCATTCGCGAGAATTAAACCATAATCCTCATACTCACCTGCAGTTATTGGTCCGCAGATACTTGAGTTTTCGCTGTTGTAATTGATTACAAGTCTCAATTTGGTCAGCCCTTCAAATGACTGGGATAGTGGAGGGACTGTAAATGTGGCAGTGTATGACTTGTTATAGGTGCTTGTTTCAAAGAATATCAGTTCATTTGCATCATCAAAATCACCATCGATATTCCAGTCGATCCAACCTTTCCTGTTGGCAGGGTCGACATTGCTGTTCCTTGAAATTTCAAGAGAATAGGTCTTGCCATAGGTAAGGGAAGCTTTCTGAGTTGAACTGTAATCGGTATAATAACTCGTTCCGGAGGTGGTGTAATTATTCATCAGTTCTGTTGTGCCATCCAGTATCCTGACCCTGTTGATACCGATATCACTACTCAGGATAAAGGCGGTAGGATTACAATAATCCACTGCGCAGATGAATTTGTTCTTAACAACTGTTTTGGTTGTATTGGTAGGATCGAGGGAATTGTAAGCCTTTAAGGTGATGGTATAACATCCCGGGGAGGTAAACTTGATCCTTGGTTTTGGAATCGTGTCACCCGGTGTGGAGTTGTATTTGATATAACCTGGTCCAAATGTAGATGGCACTCCCGGAGGATTCATCAATGTATAGGTGACCGGGAAGATGGTCCACTCAAACCTGTTGGCATTGTCGGTCAGAGGTGTCAAAGTTGCGATGTCCTTATTGACTGATGGTCTGCGGTTTGTGGCTGAGAAGTCGAGCAATGTCTGCTGGTTTGGAGTCACAATATCTATCATGTTGCAGGATTGTTTATTGCCAACACATGACTTGATCAGGAGACACACCTTGTATTGTCCGTCCGTGTAGAATGCATAATCGAGGTCCTTCTTTGCATTATTGGCCACAGGGTTGTCATCGATGGTCCATTCCCATGTCGGAACACCTACAATATTGTTGGTGGTATTGATGAATTTAATAGGCGTACTGTTATAGCCCGGGGTGGTGGAAGGCATAAATGCCGGGGTAGGGACTGTAGCTGGTCCGAGTTCCGAAGTATAAGACCCCGCATAACCGGAATCCACACCCGCAAGGTCAGATTCAAAAAGGATATACATGCTGCCGCTGGTCGCCACGACTTTTTGAACGGGTTTTGCAGAAGAACTCCAGGAGGCTAGCAGGGTAGTGCCAGGACCGCCAGGAGATTTACCATCCCATACGCTTAATTTATCACCTGCGCCGGCAAATTTCAGCTTGGTCATGGTCAGTTCTATTTTTTTCGCATTACAAGGTGTTATTTGCAGGAATGAACGCGTTCCAAGACCCTGGTTGCTCGCGTAATTGAGGTTAGGGCCTCCATCGTCAAAGATGGTACCGCTGCTGCTTCCCACTACATTGTCATTGTTCGGGCCATAAGTGCCGTAACCGAGATTGTATTGGGTAGGGAGGGTGACCGTGATATAACAGACTTTTCGCCTTGGGACTGAGGGGCCTATATCATTTTTGCAGGTCATCACTACAGTATAGCATCCGGGAACATCAAATTCGAATTCCGGGTTCTGTGAGAATTCATTATTGCCGTTGTTAAATGGATTGGATAATACATCACCATCAGCCAGGTTGGGATAATATCCGGATGTGGCATATGTGGTTGAATCATATATATCCCAGGTCCAATTCCATGGGCCGTTAGTAGACAGGTCAAATAATTTTGTATAACTATATTGTTCAACGACCACCCTGTCAGCCACAAAATCCACTACAGGTATGGCAGTAGGGGCTTTGACATTCAGGCATTTGACTATACTGTCTTTTCCAAGGCAATTGGTACTGACCAGTTTGACACATTTATTGCCAACGGTGTTCCATGTATAATTAAAGTTGACAATATTCTGGTTCTCGATGGTACCATCGTTATTAGCATCCCATTTGTGTTGGATATATCCTGTCTGGTTGCCATTGATGAATTTTACGACTGATTTGACCCATGCATCGGTTGGAGCCACAAAACTGGCATTTAAACTTGTTGGCAGTTGGAGTGATACGTCATAATCAATACACTCGCCGTATGAAGTGGCAACACAATAGTCTGAAGTGAGAACGGCGGTACTGTATTTGGCAAACATACGGAGCCTTGATTTACCTGGAGTGATATTACATGGAACTGTAAAATTCCATGTATGTACAGCACCTATGCTGTTAGAAGGCAAAACAACTGAAGTACCCCTGATCCATTCGCCGGTTTCAAAGGCATCGTTCCTGTTGTAATCTATCCAGGCACCCACAGCCATTGGGTAATTAGTTGGGCCCGCAGTGTAAAAACCAGTTTGGGCAGTAACGGTATAAACAGCTCCGGCTACAATGTTTGTTGTTGGAGTTCCAGGGAAATACCTGTAAGCTTCATTTGTACTGGTTCCGTAACAAGTTGTCAGGTCAGAGTATATATTGTCCAACTTGATATTAAAGAATCGCATACCATAAGGATTCGCTGTTGGTGTGCAGGAGCCATTGGTCATACTTGAAAAAGTAGGTTTGCAATAAGGTGCAGAATTCTGCGTCTGTGCATTCAGTTCAGAAATGCCACTGTATAACAATCCAGCGGTCATAAGAAAAAGGATGGAGAATAGTTTCAGCACTTCAAGTTCTTTCGTAATTAATTTTTTCATAACGCGTTTATTAAAATTATTTAGGTTCAATATTAAACTTCTTTCTCAAACTAAAAAAGCAATAAATTTATTTATGATACAAAAATGACAAAAAAGTATTAAATAAAGCAATTTTTTCAGAAAATTTGATATTATTTAAATAATGTGTAAATGAATTTAAATAATTAAAAATTGAACCATTGATCCGGGTGATAGAAGGAAGCAATAAAAAAGCTTGTAAATAAAAAAAGGAACCCGTTTTTTGGATTCCTTTCTAAATGAATTTAATGTGCTTATTTCCTTCCCATTTCCCTTAGGTGGGAGATGTGTGATGCAACTGCAAGCCTTACTTTCGGGTATTCAATATAAGGAATATTGTATTCCCTGCAAACCTGCTGGACGATCTTGCTGATCTCAGGGTAATGTACATGGGAGATATGGGGAAATAAATGATGTTCTATCTGGAAGTTAAGTCCGCCTGTAAACCATGAGACAATTTTACTCCTTGTGGCAAAGTTGGCGGTTGTCTTTAGCTGGTGAACGGCCCATTCATCTTCTACTTTGCCGGTAGAGATATCCATGGTTGGGAAATGGGTGTCTTCCACAGTATGAGCCAATTGGAATACAAGACTCAGCACAATGCCCGCGAAGAGACCGTAGGTAAGAAAGCCTATCAGCCAGGCTGTAAACCCTACAAAAAATATAGGAATGAAAATAAACAGGACAAGGTGCAGGGCTTTAAATCCCCAGAAAGTGAAATGTTCAGACATGCTCATTTTCTTGATGGGCATTCCTCCAACCTTCATTGTAAAATATTTTTTGTAGTCCGTAAAGAATATCCAGTAAATGTACAGCAATGAATATGCAGCAAGGAAATATACGTGCTGGAAACGGTGGATCTTATACCTTTTCTGGGTTTCGCACAACCTTAAAAATGGTTTTGCGTTGATATCATCATCCATACCTTCAATATTTGTAAATGTGTGGTGAACAACATTGTGCTTGGTTTTCCACATAAATACATTTGCTCCCAATACGTTAAGCGATAAGCCGGCAAGGTCGTTCAGCCATTTTTGCTGGCTGAAGCTGCCATGTGCCCCGTCGTGCATGATATTAAACCCTATTGCGGAAGTCAGTGCCCCAAGCAGGACGCATTCAAGTAAACTCAACCAAATAAAATCAGAAGTAAAAAAGATAAGGTGAACATAAACAAAAACAAAACTCACCACCAGTATGATGGCTTTTGAATATAATTTGATATTGCCGGTAGGCTTGGTTTTTATGTCTACAAAATAGTCACTGATACGTTTTCTTAATTCAGAATGGAAGGAATTTGTTGGGTTTAAGAATTTTGGAATGATCATTAAATTTTTTTTGATAATAAGAGTGCAAATTTAGTACAAATTCTTCGAAACTGAGAGGTATAGGGCTTTAATTTTATGAACACTTGTATTTACAGGCTGATAGTTAGAAGTTTAAAATAGTTTTAATAAATCAGCCATTAGGAAGTAAAAGGTTTAAAGTGTATCGTAATTCATGACATAAGTATTATCTTTGCGCCATAATGCCTTACAATAAAAAAAACACCGGTGATCGCAATCAAGGTAAGAGTTTTGATAAAAAGAGAAACAATGATAATCCCCGCAATTCCGGCAAAGATAATAAGCAGGAAAGTTACGGAAAAAGGAGGGCGCCGGATGCACCAGGATCAGGGCGTGGTGACGAGCGCAAATCCTATAATCCAATGGATAAGAATGAATTGGCCCCGCCAAGGTTTTTGCCACCTCCGCCGGGCGCCAGACCTTATCCTTCCAAAAGAAATGATAGCAGGTCTTTTCATGACCAGGATAAAAAGAGGACAGACAATCCCTATTCCAAAGGTCGTTTTGATGATAAGCGTTCAGTAGATCCGAATATGAAGAGGCCAAGCCCCGGGGAATGGGGAAAGGATGACCTTGCCAATTCCAAGTATTTTAAATCGGGCGAGAAAAAATCATATAACGAGAGACCCTCCGATGACCGGCCGCGCTATGACAGGTCTCCCCGGAAGGAGGGAGATGAAAGGAAACCGTTCAAACCGGCTTATGACAAGCCCGGGAATTCCTTCAACAGGGGTAAAACTGACAATAAAGGAAGTTATAAACCACGGAAAGAGGGTGAGGGTAATGAGGGTTACAAGCCCAGAAATGAAGGAGATGAAAGGAAAGCATTCAAGCCAAAATATGAGACTGAAGTAAAGGGTAAAAAGCCCTATCATGAAAAATCAGTCAAGACCCCGAATGAACGCAAAAGGGAATTGCTTGGAACGGTTGATGAACCCACGGATATCAGGTTGAACAAGTATATTGCCAATTCAGGTATATGTGCCAGGAGGGAAGCTGATGAGCTGATCAAGAAGGGTTTGGTGACTGTTAATGGGAATGTGGTAACCGAAATGGGACTTAGGGTGAAGAAGGAAGATATCGTTAAATATGAAGGCAGGAGGATCTTGCCTGAACCTTTCGTTTATGTGCTGATGAACAAGCCAAAGGATTTTATTACCACCACGGATGATGAAAAGGGCAGGAAAACAGTGATGGACCTGCTGACCGACAAGATACCACAAAGGATATACCCTATTGGCAGGCTGGACAGGAATACGACCGGTGTATTATTGCTCACCAATGATGGCGAAGTGGCACAGGCCCTGACCCATCCGACATTTGAGATAAAAAAGATCTACCATGTTGTGCTGGATAAAAAAGTAACCGCTACGGATCTTGACAAGCTGGTAGAGGGAGTTACATTAGAAGACGGACTGGTTTTCGCAGATGCTGTTTCTTTTGTTGACAACGAAGATAAAAGCCATGTGGGTGTGGAGATACACAGCGGAAAGAACAGGGTCGTAAGAAGGATGTTTGAACACCTTGGGTATGAAGTTGAAAAGCTTGACAGGGTGAGTGTTGGCATTTTCACAAAAAAAGACCTGCCAAGGGGCAAGTGGCGTTACCTGAACCAGAGTGAAGTCGGGTTCCTGATGAAATTGAAGAGCAAAATGCAATAGGAATGTACGATGTACGACATACGATATACGATGTGATGTACGATGTGGGGAACCGGTAATCAGTAATCGGTGATCAGTAATCGGTAATCAGTCAATGGGCGGTTTTCAATATCTCAACATCAATTATCGATAAAAATCCCAAATCCCTTTGATTTTCACCTGATATTGTCATTTTATTGTCATTTTATAAAGATGACATGTATTTGCTTGCCGGCTATTCCGGGATGAAGGATTAAATTCACGGAATTATTGATTCCGATGCGCGCATTTAACCTGAACTATTTTCACGATGTCATTTCATTATTCTATCCCGGGATATGCCCTGGATGTGGCATGCCGCTTCAAAGAAAGGAAAGCAATCTCTGCTTATACTGTTTACTGAAATTGCCCAGGACCAGGTTCGGGTCCGCAACAGATAACCCAGTTGAAAAGATATTCAGGGGCCGGTTGGAAATTGAACAGGCAAATGCATTTTTATATTTCAGGAAAAAAGGCCTCACGCAAAAGCTCATGCATGATTTGAAGTATAATGGAAACAGGGAGTTGGGGTATCACCTTGGGGAATTGTTTGCAAGGGAGCTTGTTGATGATCCTGGATTCAGGAAACCTGAACTGGTAACAACAGTGCCTTTGCATCCGCATAAGCTGATTAAAAGGGGATTTAACCAAAGCGATGAAATTGCAAGGGGATTTACAAAGTCGCTGGGAATTCCATTTGTTCCCGGAGTATTGACCAGGACCAAAAACACCGGCACACAAACCAAGAAGAAAAGATTTGAAAGATGGGAAAATACCGAAAGCAGTTTTGAATTAAAGGATCAACAAATCATTGAAGGTAAACACATTGGTATTATTGATGATGTGATTACTACAGGGGCGACACTTGAATCCTGCGGGCAGAAATTAATGCAATCACAGGGAGCAAAAATCAGTATTTTCAGTTTATGCATTTCCGTTCATTAATTTCATATTAATTTTATTATATTTGCAAAAAAGTACAAAATGAAAAAAGCAATAGTTTCGATTTTCTCATTGGCATTAACTGTCACGTTAATTGCCCAGAAACCAATTTTTGGTCCGGTAGTAGGTGAAAAGGTGCCAATGTATTGTGGTTCAACAGGTAGCTCAACAGCTGACTCCACAAGGCTGCCTATTTTATTCCAGGCGAGGATACAAGGATTGACCCCGGGTGCAAAATATAAATATTTTACCAGGTTTATCAGTATCTCCGATACCGCAAGTTCGACCACCACTGGCGCCGGCATTCCCATTATCATTAAAAAGAACGGTTCCTTTTCAACCATCGCATCCCCAGACATAAACACTTCAGGAGGACATGATACATTGGTCCTGGATATTGGTTTAGGAGAATATACAGGCTGGTTTGGAGCAATTTACACAAGCGATTCAAGATTTACTCCCGGAAAATATGTTTACCCGCTAATCGTATTTGAGGAAATAAGTGCAGGTGCTAACCTGACCAAGTATTACCTGTCATCAGACTCCATTAAAGTATTGGGCTTCTCTACCTCATTTGGTTCAAATAACGGAACCGCCATTTATGGTTCATCCTTTGTAAAAGCCAAAAGTGCTGTTTTATTATATGATATTACAAGTGGTATTACGAACAGGCCGGTATCCATAACCTATTCCGAGAACGAAGGTATTTCAATGTCCAATACGCCCATTTGGTACAATGCCAAAGTAAACGCGACAAGTGGTGCCTGGGGTACAATTATTCCCAATAATTTCAGCAATGGTATCAAGAGGATTGAAAGCAGGGATATGGGTTTTGACTCCATCATTTTTGCCAATATTGAAAATGATGCTACATTTGGAACTGATTCGACCATCAACCAGAAAGGTGGTGCCAAAAAACCTATAGTCATCAAGAGTGATTATGCACCGCTGGTAAAACCTGAAGTCGAGTTTGTGATCAATACGACCAATCTCACTGAATCCAATACAACAGTGAATATGCTGGTAAGAAGGAAATATGGTAATGCTGATACAACAAAGATAAGTGCATTTGTCGCGGCAGGAATCGCCACCAATGGTGTTGATTATAACATACTGACGCCATTCCCTTTAAGATTCAGGCCCTACGGAGATGTAACTGATACCATCAAGGTCAAGGTCATTGATGACCTTTTAACTGAACCGGTTGAAAATGCGGCCATCAGGTTAAACAATCCGGTCAACACAAGGATAGGTTTCCAAACCACCCACTCCATTAATATCACCGATAATGATATTCCATTGGTATCTTTTGCCAAAAAGACAGTGACGGTGAAGGAAAATTATGGTATATTGAAGGTAAAGCTCAAGATCACTTCCGGAGCAACGATTCCTACCAGTGTCAGAGTGCTTGTGAAACAAAAAACAGACAGTACATTTATCCCGTCTGAATTTAAGCTTGGGTCTCTCAAGGATACAATTTTACAATTTCCAGGTGGAAAGGTCAACGATAGCTTTGAATTCGGTATTCCTATCATCGATGATATATTCAGTGAAGACAGGAGTGATACGGTTATACTCGTTATCAGGGGTCTTACAGCTCCTTCCAAAGCGGGTGTGGATTCCCTGTTCACCCTGATCATTGAAGACAATGATGCTCCTCCTACCTATAAGTTCGCAAAAAGCGCAATGACGGTGAAGGAAAATGCAGGTTCAATCAACCTGAGAATAAACAGGATTGGAGGTAACCTCAATCAAAGTGATATTGTCCTGACTTTTGATGCTGATCCCAAGAATGCCCAGCCAGGCGTAGATTATACGTTCTCAACGCAGTTGCTGCAGTTTTTCAGTACCGATCCGGACAGTTTTGTTTTAAATGTACCAATCCTGGATGATAATTTAAGCGAACCAAAAGAAGATGCCGTTTTCATTATCAGGTCGGCTTTCAATTCCCAAATAGGAAAACCCGATACTTTCAAGGTTACAATTACTGACAATGACCTTCCGGAATACAAGATTGCGAAAGTGACCACTGCAAAACTTCCTTCAGGAGTTCTAGACAGCCTGAACACAAAATGTGCATTGAGAGGTGTTGTCTACGGTGTTAATTTAGGACCGGTGGGAGCTCCACAGGGCGTAACATTCACATTGATGGACAATACAGGCGGTATCCAGGTTTACAAGCCATCAGGCGGCAGTAAAGGATATACCGTGACAGAAGGTGACAGTATACAGGTATATGGCAGAATAGGCCAGTTGAATGGAATGGCACAGATCACGCAACTCGATACGATTCTCAAGCTTGGCAGCGGACGCACCTTGAAAACTCCATTGGTTGGCGCCGGACTCAATGAAACTACAGAGTCAAACCTGGTAAAATACAGCCTGGTAAAATTAAAAAATCCGTCTTTATGGCCAACGAGTGCCATGGCTCCTAATACAACCATGATATTAAAAGTGCAGACTCAGAGTGATTCCTTTGACTTGTTGATTGACAGTGAAACGGATATAGATGGCAAAGCAGCACCTTCAGGCTTTATGCATGTAACAGGTCTGGGTGGTCAGAACGATAACTCTACACCATTCACTTCAAATTATTACCTTGCTCCAAGAAAATATGCAGATATCCAGAACTTGATAGTCCCGGTTTTCTCCTTTAGAACAGATACCTCCAGAGGTGTTGAAAAAAACACAATTGATAGTACGGAAGGATTTGTATTGCAATGTGCCAACCTTACCAACGCCCAACAGATCAACCTTGTTATCAAGGGAGGAACTGCAAAAAAGGATGATGATTACCAGTCAAACACAAGTCGCTTGTTTATTTTATATCCAACTGCGCCAGATGTTGTTGTCAAGACAAAACTGAATGACGATATCCTTGTTGAAGGTGTAGCACCCGAAACCATTATATGGGCCATAAGGGATAACTCATGGGGTACCTTGATAGGACCTGACAGTATCCACGTGGTAAATATTTTTGATGGTGAATCAGTCAGCATTGAAATGGTTCAACTGGCTGCCAAAACAAAATTATATCCGAATCCAAGTGTTGCCAACAGCGAGATATCCGTTTCATCGGAAGCTGTTATTTCAAGTATCAAGATTATTGATATCAACGGAAAGGTCGTTAAAGAAGTATCCGGTATCAATGATTCATTTACCAAGCTGGATCTGGAAGGATTGTCCAAGGGTTTATATACCGTTTCAATCATGACTGATAAAGGCAAGATCGTAAAACAACTGAGCATATTATAAAACCATCTTAAAATATATAAAAGCGCCCGTCAAAGGGCGCTTTTTCTTTTTAAAGTAAATTATGAAAACACATTTCAACAAGGGATTCCTGGATTTTTTCATGGACCTTGCCGCGAACAACAACAAGGAGTGGTTTGACCAGAATCGGTCAAGGTACAAGAAGGATGTCAAAGACCCGTTTGAGAATTTTACAGCCGCGCTGATTGAAAGGATGAAAAAGACAGAAGATCTTGGGGATATAAAAACCTCGGACTGTATTTTCAGGGTCAACAGGGATATCAGGTTCAGCAAGGATAAAACGCCTTACAAATTGCAAATGTCAGCGGCCATCAGCAAAGGCGGTAAAAAGGATATGGTTACTCCCGGCTTATATGTTGAACTGGGTCCTGAACACCTGGGCATCTATACAGGAATGTATATGCCCGACAAGGACTTACTGCAGCAGGTGCGGGCAAAAATCGCCGCTAACATGAAAAAGTTTGAAACCATCATCAATGCCGCGGATTTCAAGAAAACATTCGGTCAGGTAAAAGGTGAAAGATCCAAAATACTGCCACCTGAATTAAAGGAAAAGGCTAAACAACAGGAACTGATATTCAATAAACAGTTTTACCTGGTTCATACGCATGACCCTGGCATCATCCTGCAGGACAAGCTTATTGATCATATTCTTGCCAGCTACAAAGTGGCATCCGCTTTTAATGCTTTTTTAATTTCGGCTATTTAATTTTCAGGAAAGACTGAATTACAGCTAACCCGCAGGTCCTTTGGCCAGCGCGAATGGGAACTTCATGAAAAAATTTCAGGGCATAAAAAAAAGCGCTTGAAAAATCAAGCGCTTTTTAAAGGACTTATAAAAGTGATTATTGAATTTCACATTTAGTAACACTTCCTGCGAATGTAGAGCTCATAGCTTCACATTTAGTTTTCGCTTTTTTCTTAGTGTCTTTGATTTTAGTTTCAGAAGTAGTAGCATCAAATGCTGTGTCATCCCATGATGTAGTACACTTGCAAGTTTGATCTTTTTTGCATGACGTGAAGCTTGCAGCCATAACTAGGCCAAGGATTGCTGTGAAGATAATTTTTTTGTTCATGATTGTATTTTTATTCTTAAATTTTGTACAAAGAAAGTGGTTTAAATTTGATATTCCAAATTTTTCAAATGGACAATCTTTTCATTTGTTGTTAATGTATTGATTATGAGTAGTTTAAAAGGAAATATTTTTCTGAATTCAAGGATAAATCACAGTTCTTGGTTTGTTGGATCCTATAAGACAATCAAGCTAAGATGCTTGAAAACAGTAGGTTTTCACTCTCAAACGGTCTAAATAATATGATAAAATATTATATTTAATATTTGCAAGGCTGGTAAAAGATAAATGACAAGGCTAAAAGTGGTTTATATATATCTTAACTTTGCACGATGTTTGACATGCACGAAGTCCTGACTGTAACTTTCACTTTGTTTGCAGTTATTGATATTATAGGGTCTGTGCCTGTTATTGTCAACCTGCGCGAAAAAACCGGTCATATTCAATCTGGCCTCGCGACACTGGTTGCCGGCCTTTTAATGACTGTCTTCTTTTTTGCTGGGGAACAGTTATTGAATATCCTTGGAGTGGATATCCATTCGTTTGCCCTGGCGGGTTCAATCGTTATATTTATTATCGGGCTTGAAATGATACTTGGCCGTGAGTTTTTCCATATCGACCCTGATCCTAAAAGCGGTAGTATCGTTCCAATCGCTTTTCCCATTATTGCCGGAAGTGGTACACTCACCACCATCATGTCGCTGAAATCAGAGTTCCAGGCTGTCAATATCTATATAGCGATACTGCTTAACCTTATCTTTATATATGTAGTGCTGAAATCCACCGCAAGGATTGAAAAGATTTTAGGCAAGGGGGGATTAATGGTGATCCGCAAGTTTTTTGGAGTAATACTCATTGCAATTGCCGTCAAGATATTCAAAAATAATTTACATATTTAGTAATTTTAGTTATACTTGCATTTAAATTTAAACCCCATTCAAGTTATGAATAAACGCATGGAAACCTTCAGGCGTTTTTTTTCTTTTAATCCATGATAAAAAAAATAGCCGTTATCTTTTTGAGTCTTTGTTTGGGTATATTATTTATACTCTCCGCATATTTTAAGTTATGGCCGATAGAGCCATTTGAATATAAGATAGTGGGCACCACTTTTATAGGCTGGCAGTATTCTGTTTTTGTAGCGAGGATCATTATTGCAGTTGAATTTGCCCTTGGGGTCTTGTTAATGTGTTCGTACCGGTTAAAGTCAACCATAAAAATGACCATTGTTTTATTGGCTGTATTTTCCATCCATCTCGTGTACGTGATCCTTTTCAAGGGCAATACAGCCGATTGCGGATGCATGGGTTCCTTAATGGAATTAACGCCTTTGCAGGGCCTGCTAAAAAACATAGGAATGATTCTTATCTGCCTGCTGATATACAGGTGGAGGTTTGATTTTGAATTCAGGAATCGATATGTCAAAAAAATTGTCATATCCTTGGTTTTCCTGGTTTCACTCGTTTTAGTGTTTATTGTGAATCCAGTTGATTTTAAATATTCGGAAAATTATTTAAACAGGCCTTTTGAAACCTTTGAGATGAATTTGGATCCTGTATACAATTCAAAGGAATCCGATGTGGTTGAACCACCTGAAGTAGATATCAGGGGAAAAAAATATGTGCTTGCCTTCCTGAGTTCTTCATGTGAACATTGCAAGGTGGCCGCCCAGAAACTAAGTGTCATTTCATCCAGGAATCCTGATATTCCCATTTATATTTTCATCAATGGTGATACCACGAAAGTCAGGAACTTCCTTAAGCAGACTGAAACAAGTCATATACCGCACAGCAGGCTTGGTCGTAAGTTCTTTGTACCACTAGCCGGACTGGATTTACCCGTAATCTATTATTACAACAAGGGTAAGATTGATAAGCAGGTGGACTATTTCACACTCGAACAATATCATATCGAAGCATGGCTGAAGGAACAATTGACAATTGACAATTGATAATTGATAATTGATAATTGAGAATTGAGAATTGAGAATGCAGGGGAGTGTAGTGTACTTTAATTTGTAATTCGCCTTTGTGCCTCGTCCTTCGTCAGGATGACAGTCTGGAAAATGGTTTCCCAAATTGTAACTTGTAATTTGTAACTTGTAATTTCTTAAAGTGAGTCCAGTTTCCTGGCAATGGAAGTCTCTTCAAAGATCTCAAAATTATCACCAACCTGGATGTCCTGGAAATTCTTGATGGAAATACCACATTCAAAACCTTTCACCACATCCTTCACATCGTCCTTGAAACGTTTTAAGGCATCTATGGAACCCTGGTGAACTACCACCCCATCCCTGATAACCCTGAGTTTGGATTGGCGTGTCACCTTTCCTTCAGTCACCATACAGCCGGCGATTGTTCCGACCTTGGTGATCTTGAATACTTCCCTTACTTCCACGTTTCCGATAATGGTTTCCTTGATTTCCGGGCTTAACATGCCTTCAATCGCGGCCTTGATCTCGTCGATGGCCTGGTAAATAATGGAATAATGCCTGATATCGATTTGCTCTGTTTCAGCTATTTTCTTGGCGCCGGATGAAGGTCGTACCTGGAAACCAATAATGATGGCATCAGAGGCAGAAGCCAATAATACATCACTTTCGGTAATCTGTCCGACACCTTTATGTATCACTTTCACCATCACTTCCTTGTTGGTCAGGTTAAGCAGTGAATCACTTAATGCTTCTACAGAACCGTTCACGTCACCTTTAATGATCAGGTTCAGTTCCTTGAAGTTACCGATTGCCAGCCTTCTGCCAATCTCGTCAAGTGTAATATGTTTAGTGGTCCTGATACCTTGTTCGCGCATCAGTTGTTCACGTTTGTTAGCCAACTCCTTGGCCTCATCTTCATTATTGAGTACCAGCACCAGGTCACCTGCTGTAGGTGCATCGGAAAATCCCAACATACTAACGGGAGCTGATGGTCCTGCAATATCCACCCTTTGGTTTCTCTCATTGAACAAAGCCTTTACTTTGGCATAATTGGCTCCGGCTACCAGGTGGTCGCCTACTTTTAATGTACCGGTCTGCACCAGTACGTTGGCTACTACACCTCTTCCTTTATCCAGCCTTGCCTCCACGATGGTTCCTTTGGCCTTTCTTGTAGGATCGGCAACCAATTCAAGCAATTCAGCTTCCAGCAATATTTTTTCCAGCAGTTTGTCAATGTTCAGTCCTTTTTTGGCGGAGATTTCCTGGCTCTGGAATTTTCCACCCCATTCTTCCACCAATATGTTCATGGCCGAAAGTTCTTCCCTTATCTTTTCAGGGTTGGCTCCGTCCTTATCCACTTTGTTGATGGCGAAGATCATCGGAACACCTGCGGCCTGTGCGTGGCTTATCGCCTCACGGGTCTGCGGCATGATGCTGTCATCCGCCGCAATAACGATAACAGCTATATCTGTCACTTTCGCACCCCTTGCACGCATGGCGGTAAACGCCTCGTGACCTGGAGTATCTAAAAATGTTATTTTCTGTCCATTGGGAAGTTTCACTTCATAAGCCCCGATGTGCTGGGTGATGCCACCTGCTTCACCAGCTATTACATTGGCTTTGCGGATATAATCCAGCAAGGATGTCTTTCCATGGTCGACGTGCCCCATTACGGTAACAATTGGCGGGCGTGGTATTGCTTTTGTCGGATCGTCTTTTTCCTCCTCGAATGCAATGGTGTCCTGGGCGTCTACAAATTCCACCTCAAAGCCGAATTCATCAGCTACCAGGGTGATTGTTTCAGCATCCAGCCTTTGGTTGATGGATACCATGATACCCAGTGAAAAACAGGTAGAGATTACCTGAGTCACCTGCACATCCATCATTTTTGCCAGGTCGTTTGCAGTCAGGAATTCAGTCACCTTCAGGATGTTTTCTTCCTGTTCAGCCCTTTCCTTTTCTACATTCCTTGCAAGGTGATGGTCGTCCCTCTTCTGGCGTTTAAACTTGGATTTTGAAGTTTTTCCCCTTCCCGAAGAATCAATTTTATTCAGGGTTTTCTTTAACTTGTCCTGGATCTCCTTCTGGGATATTTCCTTCTTAGGTTCATCTTTTCTCTGGTGGGTACTACGGTTAACCTTTATTTCCTGTTGTATATTGACCTTCTGTGCGCCTGATTTGCGTTTTCTTTTTTCCCTGTTGAGTTTGTTGTCAGGGGCCTGGAACTTTGACTTCATCAAGGGCTCAGGCCTTAATGTGATCTTGCCCATGATCGTAAGACCATCGAGTTCCACGAGCTGTGCCTTCACCAATTCGCGTTCTTCATCAGGGATATCCAGTTCAGTCAGTTCCACCACAGGTTCAACCGGTTTCGGTTCTTTTGGAGCCGGAGTCTTGGTGGCCGGTTTTTCCACTACAGAACTTTCTGCAGGTTTTTTGGTGGTTTTATCTTCTTTCTTTTTCCTGCCGGGAAGGTCTATCTTGCCTTTTACCTTTAAGCCCATTTCCTGCTTTTCAGGTACTGCTTTTTCTTCCTTTGCAGGCTTTTCAATCGTTTCCTTTGGAACAGGAGGTGCAACAGGAGGAGGAGGTAAAGGCGCATCTGCCTTGGCAACTTTTTCTTCAACAACAACTTTCTTGACGACTACTTCCGGTTCTGGTTCAACCTTTTTTTCTTCAGGTTTTTTCTTCAGTGCCGGCTCCTCGATCTTTGTTGTTTCTTCCCTTTTTTTCAATTTCAAACCAACAGTCTTGGATTCCGCTTTCGCTTCCTTGTCGGATGAAAAAATGCTGGCTATATAGCTGTACATTTCATCATTCAGCTTCGCTGTTGGCTTGTTTTCAATGGCAAAACCCTTCTTTTGCAAACTTTCTATAATCGTTTGCGTACTTACGTTAAACTCTGATGCTGCTTTACCTAATCTTATTTCTGCCATTAATAAATTCTATTTTTATGACAATAGTATGCCAAAAAATGCAAAGGTAAGGTTATAAAGCAATTTATACAAAAAAATAAGTTAAAACGCTTAAATCCGGAGTCTATTTTAAACACTTGAAATAATCAAATGGTTCAAGACAATCCTTGCATTTATAAAGTGCTTTACATGCAGTGCTGCCAAACTGGCTTATCAGTTCAGTATGCTTGCTGTTGCACAACGGGCAAACCACCTGTTCCGTTTTGCCAAAAAGGGTGTTCAGTGAAATGGCCTCATCCTGCGGAGGTGCAATGCCATAAGCTTTTAATTTTTGCTTGCCTTTTTCGCTCATCCAATCAGTGGTCCAGGCGGGAGACAGGACAAGTTTAACCCTTGCCGGAATGCGGTGTTCACTCATCACCATCCTGATCTCTGATTCTATCATATTCATGGCCGGGCAACCGCTGTAGGTTGGCGTTATGAGAATTTCAACATCCTCCCCGTTCATGATTACATCCCTCACCACGCCAAGGTCAACCACTGACAATACAGGGATTTCCGGATCATGCACCAGTTCCAGTATATTCCATATATCGCTTAATGAGACTTTAGTTTCCATCACGGATTTTCAGAGATACAAATTTAAGCAAAAAAATGTAATTTTTTACAAAATACCCTGTATCATTTCATTGCATAGTTCATATTCAAAACCCTTTCCAATCAAGTGTTTTATGATCTTTTGCTGACGGATGAAACCGGATTTGTCTTTAAGTGTGCGCTTATACTTTTCGGCTAAGCGGACAAGGGTATCCCTGTAATCCTTGTCTTCAATTTCCCTTAATGCTTTACGGATGCAAAATTCACTTACATTCCTCGATTTTAATTCCCGGGTGATCTTATTCTTTCCCCACTGTTTCTGCCTGAATTTCCCGCCTGCAAAAGCAATGGCAAAACGCTCTTCATTCAGTAGATTGGTTGTTACAAGATGGCTTAGGAGGATATTGACATCGTCAGTGTTCAGGCCATATTCATAGAGTTTATTACGGACTTCCGAGTGGCATCTTTCCTGGTAATTGCAATAATGCTCGATTTTGGGTTTTGCCTGTTGCGGGGTCAGTTTTTCAGTTTTCTTTTCCATTGAGGTCAAGCTCCACTTTTATTTGCTTTTTTTCAAAATACCTGGTGGCAATCACCTTGATCAACCATCCAAACAGCAAGGTTGAAAAGAAGGTAAACATGGCATATACCATGGCCGGTTTCTGCATTTCAGCATTTTTCAGGATATTCCCTGCCACCAGCAAGGCCAGGGCTGTATTATGCAATCCTACTTCCACGATGATGGTCACCTTGTTTTGAAGATTGATCTTAAAAAGGCTGCTGATCATGAATCCAAGCAGCATGCCGCAGAAATTAAGGATCAGTGCATAAATACCCAGTTCAATGATTTCTGAAGGTCCGAGTTCTATTCCTCCTTTTTCGATGGGGGCGAATATCTTGATAAAAAAGATGGTCAATAACAGGACAGGTAAAAGATATTTTAACAGGGGTCTTAAGGTGTCAGCTATCTGGGGCAGTTTATTCCTGAAAAAGATGCCGATAGCGGCCGGTAATACCGTAACAAGGGCAATATGCAAAATGGTGTTAAGTACAGGCAGGTCCAAATCAGTGGTTTGGTGGAAAAAGTAATTCAGCGCCATGTTTACAAGTACCGGCAGGGTGAACATGCAGAGAATGCCATTCACAACTGTAAGGGAAATACTAAGGGCCACATTGCCCCTTAACAGGTAACTCACAAGGTTGGACGTCACCCCGCCCGGGCAGAGTGAAATGATGATAAAACCGACCTGGATAGCGGGTGATAGATCTGACATCATCATCATTACCAGTGTACATAATGGCATCAGGACCATTTGGGCGATCAAGCCTATGGAGAGGGCTTTTGGATTTGAAAAGATATGGCTGAAATCTGCTTTTGACAGGTTTAAACCCAAACTCATGGTGATGAATGCCAGAATTAAATCAATTAAAAAGTCAATGTGCTGAAACAGGAAATCAAGCATTCGTTTTTTACTGGGTTATTAATATTCAACAAACGTACAAATTATTTCTGAGTATACAGAATACAATCGATATATATATCACATTGCCGTTTAGTAAAATAATTTCCCTGCAAGTGCGTTATATAATAGAAATTTATAAGTATTGCAGATTTCATAGGGTTTTTATTAATTTAATGGAGTTGCAAGTCAAAATTGCAAATTTATTAATCACTATGCTTAACTTTGCGAAATGTCGAGAACATTTTTTGCAGGTTTGCTGATATTGCTGTTTTCCTGTACCGAGGAAGGGAAGGTAGCTGACCAGATGACAGAAATACCTTTAAGTAAATGGAATTATAACCAGATACCGGATTTTGCCTTTAACGTGAAAGATGCCAGTAAATACCATGATTTTTTCCTGAAACTCAGGATACAGAAATCGTATCCGTACGAAAACCTGTACCTGCTGGCCCATATCAGGAATCCCAATGGAAAGGTCGCCACCCAGAGGATTAATTTTACCCTGACGGACCAGGAGGGCAAACCTTTGGGAAGGACTTCAGGCAATTATATCAGCTATGAATTACCGATGTTCAAGAACAAAAAAATGGATGGCAGCGGGCAGTTTTTTATCTCACTGGAACAAAACATGCGCGACAGTGTCGTATTCGGTGTTGAAAGCATAGGTGTAAAAATCAAGGAAGGAACTCCAGTATTCTAACCGGTAAATGAATCAATCCATCGTTTTTTTTGACGGCGTTTGTAACCTTTGTTCAGGTAGTGTGCAGTTCATTATCCGTCATGACAAGCGCAACAAGTTCAGGTTTTCATCACTTCAGGGTGATTTAGCTTCTAAAACCCTGTCGGGAAACGCAATAAAACACCTGGATTCAATTGTGCTGAGGCAAAACAATAAATTATATACCAGGAGCACAGCCGCCTTGAAAATTGCCGCGGGACTTTCATTTCCTATCAACCTCTTATACATATTTATCATTGTGCCTCCTTTTATCCGCAATTTTGTATATGACTACATTGCAAAAAACAGGTACAGGTGGTTCGGGAAAATGGAAGCTTGTTGGCTGCCTTCACCGGAATTAAAATCAAAATTCATAGATTGAAGCGGATTGTATTGATCATATTGTTGGCATTTTGTGCCGGGGTAAACGGCCAGACTAAGCTGTATCTTGACAGCATGTTGAAGCAGGCATATATCAGCAAGTACAAGTTCAGTGAAGGCCTGATGTGCGTTCCTTTTTTCTGCGATCCATTCTACGACAAGTATTATAAAAAAGGAGACACGGCTTCGATGTGCGGTAAATTTGTATTTGTGAACAGGGATTTTGTGGTGAAGATAAATCCCGTATTCCAGATGCCCTGCTGGTTTGAGCCGAGGTTCAGCGAAGGTCTTTGCGCAGTGAGCATTGACCAGAAAATCGTCTTTATAGATACGCTTGGGCATGTGAAGGTTCAGACAGGCCTGCCAGCCTGTTCACAATATAAAAACAGGGTGCTGCCGTTTAAAAATGGTCAGGCCAAGGTGTATAAGGGCGGTGGCACGATCAAGAAATACTTTGAGGTCTATTATATTGACAGGGAAGGGAACAGGGTCAGGGAAAAGGCCATGGTGTATGTGAAGGAAAAGAAAAAGCCACATGTGAAACCTGATCTTGTCATTG
>JANWHK010000109.1 GCA_025450395.1 Bacteroidia bacterium | reverse complement strand
TTGATATCCTGCCTTTCGAGTTGTATCCTCAGCATATTTGCCACATCGCACCACTCAAGTGCCTTCCTGAGGTTGTATTCTACTTTCACGCCAAGTTGTTCTATATGTCTTGGTATCAATGTAGACGGTCCGCACACCATCACCTCTGCTCCGAGCTTCTGCAGGCAGAAGATATTGGACAAGGCCACCCTGCTGTGCATGATATCACCGATAATGGCTACTTTCTTGCCGCTTACTTCACCGCAGGCCTCCTTGATGGAATAAGCGTCCAGCAATGCCTGGGTAGGGTGTTCATGTGTACCATCACCCGCGTTGAGTATCGTGGCATCGATATGTTTGGATAAAAACATGCAGGCCCCGGGGCTTGGATGACGCATCACCACCATGTCCACCTTCATGCTTAAAATATTCCTGACAGTATCTATCAGTGTTTCACCTTTGGATACAGATGAGGATGAGGATGAAAAATTGATCACGTCCGCACTCAGGCGTTTCTGCGCGAGTTCGAAGGATATCCTGGTCCTGGTGGAATTTTCGAAAAACAGGTTGGCAACAGTGATGTCACGCAAGGATGGCACCTTCTTGATCGGACGGTTGATAATGGTTTTGAAATTGTCTGCCGTTTCGAATATCAGGCGGATATCTTCTTCTTTCAGGTCCTTGATACCCAGTAAATGTTTTACGGATAGTTGTGTCATGCGTTGATCAGCCAAACTTTATAATTATGTTCTTCCCAGTCTACTTTCACTTTCTGTACGTTTCCCCTTGTATCCACGGATTTACCGACATAGTCCGGAGCAATCGGGTTTTCACGGTGGAATTTCCTGTCAATCAGAACGCAGAGTTCCACCTTGGCTGGCCTGCCGAAATCAAGCAGGGCGTCCATGGCACTTCTGATGGTCCTGCCGGTATATAATACATCATCAATCAAAATGATGTTCAGGTTCTCAGTGCTGAAGGGGATATGAATAGGACTGGCAATGAGTTGCCGGTCCGAGGTCCTGTAATCATCCCTGTAAAAGGTAATGTCCAGTTCGCCGTATTTTATTTTTGTCCCGATAATCTCCTCGATTTTCTGACGGATGATCCTGGCGGGAAATACACCGCGGGGTTGCAGGCCTATAATCGCGCTATCACGGAAATTATCGTGATTTTCAACCAGTTCATACGCCAGCCTGTTAAGGGTAGCATTGAGTTTCCGGTGATCGTATAATAATTTCTCGTCCATTTATTGTTCTGAAAGTTCAAGGATTACATCAAATTCGTTTGGCTCCAATTTCATTACGCTGAGTCTTCCCAGCCTAACCAGTCCGATGTTTGCCAGCCTTTTATCTGCCTTGACCTGTTCAAGTGTAACGGGTTTTTTCAATGGTTTGAATGGGGCAAGCTCAACTGCTAACCATGCCGCCTCATCTGTCGTGGGGTCCTGGAAATGTTCCTTCGCTACCTTTGCAATACCTACAATCTCCTTACCTTCATTGCTGTGATAAAAAAAGACGAGATCGCCTTTCTTCATGTCCCTTAGATTGTTGCGGGCCGCGTAGTTCCTCACACCATCCCACGTTGTTTTCTTATCCTTTAACAATTTCTCCCATGAGTATGTGTTGGGTTCGGATTTCACAAGCCAGTGATTCATGGGAGGCAAAGGAACGCAAAATATTTATACTTATCAATATATTCGCGAAAAGGATATTCACTTTTTATAAATAATTGTATCCTGAACCATCAATACAAGCGATTGGAATTGTATCATTGCAGTAAGCAAAATGAACCTCTCTTCCGTTAAATCCATACTGGATAAAAACTATAAAAAATTCAACCGCATCGATTTTATCAAGGATGACCCCATCACCCTTCCACACCTCTTTTCGAGGAAGGAAGATATTGAGATCATGGGTTTCCTGGTGGCATTGTTGTCATGGGGGCAGAGGACTACCATTATTAGCAACGGAAAAAAACTGGCAGAGATATTTGAACAACAGCCCTTTCAATTCATCACTGAACACAGTGACCGGGACTTGAAAAAGTGTCTTGGATTTGTGCACCGCACGTTTAATGAGACTGATCTCTTATCCCTGCTTGGATTTTTGAGGATACTTTATGTGAATGAGCAGGGCCTTGAAAAGGCTTTTTCAAGACACCTGAGTAAACATGACCTGACCATCGAGAAAGCGCTGAACGGCTTCAGGAAAGACTATGAGGGAAGTGAGGCCTATATCAAACGGACCGGCAAACACATCGCCTGGCCCGGTGCGGGTAGTGCCTGCAAGAGGTTAAACATGTTTTTGCGTTGGATGGTGAGAAAAGACAATGCCGGAGTTGATTTTGGTATTTGGAAAACCATTAAACCCTCGCAGTTGGTATGTCCCCTCGATGTGCATGTGATCAGGCAGGCCGTGGAACTTGGATTGCTAAAAAATCCTAAGGGCAACTGGAAAACAGCGCTTGAACTGACCGACAAACTCAGGGAATTTGATCCTTTGGATCCTGTCAAATACGATTTTGCCCTGTTTGGAATGGGTGTCAATGAAGTAAAAAAAACTCACAATAGAATCTTGCAATCAAAAAATGTTTAACTCAACAGGTGTCCTTTTCGATTTTTTCTTTATTTTTGACCCTTGCTTATGCCTACTGTTAAATTAGATATCGAAAAGTTAATTGAAAAACTGTTACACCATTACGAATGTGTAATTCTGCCTGATTTTGGCGGTTTCATCATCAGGGACAGTCCATGTAATTTTAATGTAGCCAAGGACAAGTTAAAACCTTACGGCAAACATATATTTTTCAATCCGCACCTGTTGCAGAACGATGGTTTATTGTACAACGAGATTCAGAAAAACCACCAACAAAGCTACCAGGAGGCCATCAATTCTTACCAGTCATGGTTGTCCGGCATCAAACAAACCATAGAAGATGCAGGTTCAAAAAGTTTTGGCCATTTAGGCACCTTTTACAGGGGCAATGAAAATAATGTCTGGTTCTCACCTCTCTCAACGCTTAACCTGGCAATGGACAGTTATGGCCTGTTCCCGATTGACGTGAAGCAGGTAATAAAAGAAGAAAAAGCGATCCAGATTCCTGTAGAAAAGAAAGAAGTTATCCAGGAAGAGGTCATCTATACATTGGCGGATAACAAACCTATTGAGTCCTTTAAACCACACCGGTTGAATTATAAGGCCTGGCTTGTGGCAGCTACTGTGGCACTGCTGGCACATGTGGGTTACCTTACCTTTGAGAAAACGGATGTGACGGTGAATGAAGCCTCAATCATACCAGTGATAGAGAACCGTACCAATCCTGCTGATGCCAGGGAAATAGCCGATTCAGCGACCATGAAGGAAAATGATGGAGAAGTAGTTGCTCCGGAAACAGGGCAGGCTGAAAATGTGCCCAATCAAGAAAATACGGTTACACCTGAAGTTCCTGTTGTTACACCAGAAGCGCCTGCTGTTGAAACACCGGTAGTTATAACACCTGAAGTTAAACCTGAAAACACGCCGGTTGAAACCCCTAAAGAAACTGTTCAACCGGTTCAACCTGAACAGGCAAAACCTGAAACAACACCAGCAGTGACTGAGAAGGTGATGACAAGGGTTGCCAGGTACAGGATGGAAACCAACGCCGACTATCACTGTAAAGACCTTGAAAAAAAGGGAACAGTGGCTATCGTCAGGCAAAATGGTGTGTGGTACGAGGTACTGACAGAAGAACCAATACAATAAATACAAAAAAACAAACGTTAACAGTTAAGACAAAATATGCTTTTATCCATTTTATTACAGGCGCCGGTTGACTCAGTCACTGCGGCCGCCGCTGCTGCAACCACTGTTGCTGAAACTCCTTCAAATTCGTTATGGGACCTGGCTATCAAGGGTGGTATCATCATGATCCCCATTGGTATCATGGCCATACTTGCGATATATATCGCCATTGAAAGATGGCTTACCATCAACAAGGCCGCAAAGATCGACGCCAACTTCATGGCAAGCATCAAGGACATGGTATTGCACGATAACATCATCGGAGCACAGACACTTTGCAGCAGGACCAATACCCCAATTGCAAGGATGATAGAAAAAGGTGTTTCACGCATTGGCAAGCCCATTCATGATATCGACTCATCCATGGACAATGTTGGCCGTATGGAAATATACCAGATCGAAAAGAACGTCGGATTCCTGTCAACCATAGCCGGTCTCGCACCGATGTTTGGTTTCCTCGGAACGATTTTCGGTGTGATACAGATGTTCTACAAGATCTCCCTTGCCAACAGCATACAGATAGATACTATATCCGGCGGATTATATGTCAAGATGGTATCGAGTGCCGCCGGACTTATACTGGGTATCTTCGCATTTGCATGTTACCATTATTTAATGTTGAAAATCGACCGCGTCGCGAACAAGATGGAAATGTATAAACTCGAGTTCCTTGATATCTTACAACAACCGGCATAAACCTTAAAAACTGAATCTTATGGCTATCAGAACCAGACACAGGACATCATCGGAATTCGGCTTATCCGCGATGACGGATATTATTTTCATGCTGCTGATCTTTTTCATCCTGACATCAACGATATCCACTGAGCCAATACTCAAGGTGGTATTGCCAAAAGGCGTTGAAGACAGCCGCCTGGCAGAAAAGCCCATCAATATTTACCTGAATGCTGCCGGTGAGTATGCGATTAACGATTTAAAAAATCTTACGATAGAAAGTTTACCTTCTGCCCTCGAAGCGGAATTAAAGAAAAATCCGATAGCCCCTGTGAGCATCCATGCAGATAAAACTGTCATTTACGAAAAAGTGATGGAAATGGTCAGCATCGCCAACAGGGCTGGTGTCAGGGTTGTTTTGGCCCTTGACAGGGATATATTAAAGTAGACAAGATCATGGACGCAATTGTAGTTGAAAAGGAAAACAGGATCAAATCGGGAGTATCAACTGCCATTATCGTGATATTGATGGCCTTGATCCTATGGCTTTACAAAGTCAATATTGAAATCCCGATACCCTTGCCGGAAGCTTCTGAAGTAGAAGTGGTAATTGAGCCTGCAGCCGGCGGTGGCGGTGGCGGCAGCCCGAGTGAAGCAATGGTTCCTGTTGAAACTCCACCAACTGAAACACCTCAGAGTGTTGAAGAGACTCCGGATGAACAAGCCGTAGTACAAAAGAAAACTCCGGAGGTAGCAACCGAGAAACCTAAACCTGTTGACAATACCCTGGATGAAATGAAACGCAGGAGAGAAGAAGCAAGGCAAAAGGCAGAGCGGGATGCGCAAGGTGGTGGTGGTAAAGGTGACGGTAAAGGTTCAGGAGAAGGCAGTGGAACAGGACCCGGTAAAGGTGAAGGCAAAGGTGGCGGTATCGGTAGTGGCGATGGCCCTGGAATTGGTCACTCTTTTGGTTCCGGCCGTTCGTTCAGGCCCGGTAATACGTCTACAAAATGTAACGCAGAAGGCAAGGTAGTTCTTGAAGTCTTGTTATTGCCAAACGGCAAGATCAAATTCCTGGATGTAGACCCTGCAACCAATGGTTCTGATTGTTTAGTGAAAGCTGCAAGGGAGATCCTGACAAACTCAAGTTTCAATGAGGCTATCAACAAGCCTGCCAGCAACGGAACCATCACATTTATCTTTAAATTAAACTAAGGTCCAATGTTTCGATGAACTACAGCGAAACAATTGATTTCCTATTCAGCAGGCTTCCTTATTTTACCCGGGATGGCAAATCGGCCATCACAAAAGACCTAAGCAATACCATAAAACTCATGGAGCTGCTGGGCAATCCTCACCATAAACTCAAATGTATACATATTGCCGGCACCAATGGCAAAGGCAGTGTCAGCAATATGCTGGCGGCTATTTTCCAGGCGCATGGTTTCAAAACCGGTTTATATACCTCCCCGCACCTGAAGGATTTCAGGGAAAGGATACGCATCGATGGTGAAATGGTGACTGAAACATTTGTAGTCAGTTTCACTGAAAAAATAAGACCACATATCGATACCATAAAACCTTCGTTCTTCGAGATTACTGTCGCCATGTGTTTTGATTATTTTGCCCAGGAGAAAGTGGATTATGCCATCATTGAAACCGGTCTCGGCGGCAGGCTTGACAGTACGAATGTGATATCACCCATATTATCGGTCATCACCAATATAGGCATGGACCATATGGATCTTCTGGGTGATACAGCAGCAAAGATTGCGTATGAAAAAGCAGGTATTATCAAACAGGGCATACCTGTGGTGATAGGGGAAAGCGACAATGAAACAGATGAGGTGTTTATGGAGAAAGCAAAGTCCATGTCATCAGAAATATACTTTGCCGACAGGAATGTCAGGTATTATAACACGGAAATATTAAGTGACTTGCAGGGACAATACCAGCAAAAGAATATAGTCACGGTGATGCAAGCCGTTGAAGTGTTAAAGACCATTGGAATTCCCCTTGATGATTATACCATTGCCAAGGCGTTGATGAATGTCAAGCACTACACCAGGTTTCGGGGACGTTGGGAAATCATAGGCCAAAGTCCCAGGATTATAGCGGATACAGGTCATAATGAACATGGGCTCAGGCTTGTTTTCAAGCAATTGGCAGATGAAAAATTCGAGCACTTGCACATGGTGTTTGGCATGGTGAAAGACAAGGACAGGACCAGGATAATTGAGTTATTGCCAAAAGAGGCCTTGTATTATTTCTGCAAACCCGACCTGCCGCGAGGGCTCGAACCATCCATACTGGCGGAGGAATGCAGGCAAAAAGGTCTAAAAGGTGAAGTCTATGCGACGGTAAAAGATGCATTTGAAGCGGCAAAAAAAACAGCAGGCAAAGACGACCTGATCTACGTGGGGGGAAGTACATTTGTAGTGGCTGAGATTATATAAAACATGGAAAAGGAACTGATAGTTTATACGGATGGAGCAGCACTGGGCAATCCGGGCAAGGGAGGTTACGGCATCGTGATGATGTGGGGAGCTGCCCGCAAGGAGATGAACCAGGGTTATGTGCACACCACCAATAACCGCATGGAACTGATGGCGGTGATAGTTGCCCTGGAAAGTATAAAGACCCCGAATACCATCGTACGTATACATACCGACAGTAAATACGTATGTGATGCCATAGAAAAAAAATGGGTATGGGGCTGGGAGAAAAAAGGCTGGAAGGACAAGAAGAATATTGACCTATGGAAACGCTTTCTGCCACTGTTTAAGCAACACCGTATACGACTGCATTGGGTAAAGGGCCATGCAGGGATCGCTGAAAACGAAAGGTGTGATGTGCTGGCCACCACTGCGGCATTGAATGGTCCATGGCTGGAAGATACGGGGTATCAGGTTGTGAGTTGATACTGACCCGTTTGACCCACCACTGCGCCCCTCCAAGGAGGGGAATTAATACCCAAAACTTTCCTGTAAAAAATCAGACTGGATTTTATAACTTTGTACCATATGTCGAGAGAAGAATGGTTATTGCTCATTTCCCTGCCTGTCTACATCGTATTTATTGCCTCTGAAATATACATAGGCAAAAAGAGAAAACTCGACAATTACAGCCTGAAAGACAGCCTGGTAAGTATATGGCTTGGTGTTGCCGGCGGTATACTTGATTTCTCAATTAAATACGTGACCCTTGGAGCACTGGACTGGTGTAATGACCATGCTGTCACTACCCCTCACCTGCTCACCTACTACCCTATCCTGGCCTGGTTGCTGGTTTTTATCGGGCAGGATTTCTGCTTTTACTGGCTTCACCGTTCGGAACACTACAGCAGGTTCTTATGGGCTGTTCACAGTAACCACCACAGCAGTGAAAAATATAACTTTACTGTCGCTTTGCGGTCATCCGTACTGCAGCCGTTGTACCGTTTCATATTTTATGTTCCGATTGCCTTCCTTGGTTTCGACGGACTGACCATCATGTTCATGTATGCACTCAACCAATTTTACCAGTTTTTCCTGCATACCGAGGTGATTGGCAAATTGCCCCGCTGGTATGAATATATCTTTGTAACGCCTTCACACCATAGGGTGCACCATGCGAGCAATGTCAGGTATCTCGATAAGAATATGGGACAGGTACTGATTATCTGGGATCGGATGTTCGGCACCTTCCAGGAAGAAGAAGAAGTCCCAAAATACGGACTGACCAGCAACCTGGGAACATATCACCCGTTTACAGTGATATTTCATGAATGGAAAAAAATCCTGAGGGATGTTTTGAAACCTGGTCCTTTAAAGCAAAAATTCAATTACCTGGTCAAGGCGCCTGGATGGAGCCACGACGGAAGCAGCAAGACCAGTGAGGAGTTGAGAAAGGAATTGGGTATAAATAATACTGAGGAATCAGGAAACAATGATGACAGGCATCTTGTCACGAACCGTATTCGCAATAACACCTGAACGATTTAGGTAAACAGTGATACCCCCGGTATGGCTTTTCACACATACACCAAGTTTAACAGAATGATAAATCAGAAAGCCAAACCGAAACCTTAGCCGCTGATGTACTTGTTCATCAGGTTCTCAATCGGTTCGTTTAGTTCATTCATGAAATTACCAAGTTCTACGTCATGATTGAACATAATTCTCCGCTCGTCCATCAGTTTATTAATGGTTGTTTTCAACTCGGTGCGGAACTTTCCCAATGTGGCTGCCCGAAGCGAAGCATCGTTCGGGGCCTTGGTATGTTCCCATTCAATAAAACTGTTCATCCTTGAGGTTAAATCTCTTTTGAATCCTTCGATATCCATAGTGTTTTTTTTTAAACAAACGTATGTTAAATTATTAAAACAAGCAAAAAAAGTTTAACTTTAGGGAACTTTTAAAAACAAAGCCACAATTTTAGTCCAT
>JANWHK010000108.1 GCA_025450395.1 Bacteroidia bacterium | reverse complement strand
CAATCCTGGTTTTTATTGCTACGGCTGCATTTGCGCAAAACCCTGCATTAAAAGTCCGGAAGTATGTGTTGG
Organism: Bacteroidia bacterium; assembly: GCA_025450395.1. Taxonomy (GTDB): domain Bacteria; phylum Bacteroidota; class Bacteroidia; order NS11-12g; family UBA955; genus JABMMZ01. Next base: position 10,761 of record JANWHK010000108.1, on the reverse strand, counting down.
ATAATGGTTTCACGGTGTATCTGAACGAAGACAAAACGGCCAAGGAAGTGTTTGGTGCCGTTGTGGTGAAGGCGGGTAGTAAAAACGACCCGGCGGACGCGACCGGAATGGCGCATTACCTGGAGCATATGCTTTTCAAGGGAACAACCGAATTAGGTACTACGGATTTCCAGAAGGAAAAACCCTTCCTGGACTCCATTAACATCTATTATGACCTCCTGGGCAAAACAAAAGATGAAACGGAGCGCAAAAGAATACAGCAACTTATTAACCAGCAAAGCGTGCAGGCATCAAAATATGCCTTACCCACAGAGTTCGACAAACTGGTACAAAGCATTGGCGGCACTGGTCTGAATGCGTATACGGAAAATGATATGACAGTCTACCACAATGCATTTCCGGGTGAGCAGATTGAAAAATGGCTGGACTTGTACAGTCACCGTTTTCAAAACCCTGTGTTCCGTTCTTTTCAATCCGAACTAGAGGTAGTATATGAGGAAAAGAATATGGGAATGGATAATTTTCAGACCAGGATGATTGAGGAGATTAACAAAAACCTTTTCAAGTACCATCCTTACGGTTCACAGTCCACCATCGGGACCGTGGAGCACCTGAAAAACCCTTCGCTTACAAAAATGTATGCGTACTTCAATACGTATTATGTGGCAAATAATATGGCCTTGGTGCTTTGTGGAAATTTCGATGCCGAAAAAACCCTGCCACTCATCATCGCGAGGTTTTCAAAGCTCAGGACAGGAATAGTACCAGTATTTCCAAAATTCCCGGAAACTGTTTTCGCCAAAAAAGAAATACTGGATGTAAAATATACACCTGTAAAAATCACCGTATTGGGTTTTAAGACGGTTGCTGTCATTCATCCGGATAAGGCAGCTTTGGAGGTGTTTTTGAGTTTACTGTTCAACGAATCAGAAACCGGCAAGTTGAATAAATTGCAACGTGATGGTAAATTGATGTTTGCAGGAGGTTTTAACTACACTTTTAATGATGATGGCGCGGTCATATTCTTTATTGTTCCCAAACTGATAGGCCAATCGTTTGACAAGGCGGAAAAATTATTGTTTGATGAGATAAGTAAAATTAAAAACGGTGAAATATCAGATAAAGACCTGCTTATCATTAAAACTGAATTGTACCGCCAACGTCAGCAAGAGTTGGAAAATTATGAGGACCGCACTTTAAGTATTGTCAGGACCTTTGGGGAAGGTTCAACCTGGGAGGATTTTCTGGGTTATAGCAAACAACTGGAAAGTATAAGCAAGGAAGATGTGATGCGTGTGGCTAAACAATATTTCGGGGAGAATTACTTTGCCATACATTCTAAAAGAGGCACGCCCAAAAAGGAAATATTGCAAAAGCCTGGCTTTAAACCGGTGGTGACCGACCAGAAAGAAGAATCTGAATACGCGAAAAACTTTAACAAATACAGGTCCAATAATGTTTCACCAAAATTTGTGGATTTTGAAAAAGATGCAGAGCTTGTCACGTTAAATGAAAGTAATAAACTGTATGTGACCAGGAATCCCATAAACGACGTATTTACCTTGTTTATACAATTCAACGTAGGAACGGATAGTTTGAAACATTTGGATCTATGCTCAGACCTGTTCAGTTTTTTTCACACAAGGGACATGAACATGGATCAGTTGAAGGAAGAATTTGCATTGCTGGGTTTAACCTATAATTCCTGGTGTAGCGTGCATCATTTTTCAATCGCTTTTACAGGCCTGGATGCCAACCTGCAAAAATCACTGGTATTGATCAACCGATTAATAAACGAACCGGTTGTTGACGAAAAAAGCATGAAACCGATGCGGAATGACATGATTACCGAAAGAAAAATAAGTGAAAAGGAACCTGATGTTTTAGGTCATGCCCTATTTGAGTATGTAAGATTGGGTAATCAATCAAGTTATATTGACAGGGTGGCTACAAAAGACCTGAAAAAATTAAAGGCCGGAGAACTATTAGGCCTGTATAAAAAGGCGATTAGCTATAATGCCGTCTGGTATTATGCGGGAACTGAGCCGGCTGAGAAAATACAGGCACTTATATCGACTCATATGGTATTGGCAAACAATAAAAAGGAAGCGCCTATAACCGAAAAATACAACATCAGCAGCCCGGAAAATATTATTTATATCGTGAATGATAAAAAGGCTGTGCAAAGCCAGATCTATTTCACGGTAAATTCCAGTCCTTACAGCTTTTCACCGGCATTGAGTGCGCGTGCTACTGCTTTTAATGAATATATAGGAGGCAGTTTTTCAGGCTTGATCTTGCAGGAAATACGCGAGTTTAGATCCTTGGCATACAGCAGCTATGGTTTTTTTGTAAGGCCGCAGCTGCAAAATAAACCTTCTTATTTTTATGCATTCATTGGTTGCCAGGCCGATAAGACAAATGAAGCGGTGGAAGTGATGAATGGGCTTATCAACAATATGCCGCAAAAACCGGAAAGGATAGATGCCCTGGTATCCTTATTGAAGAACAGCACATCAGCCAAATATCCTGATTTCAGGTACATCGCATGGTACATCAATTATAGCCGCCGGCGTGGTGACACAACATCGCGGTATAAACAGGAATACATGCAATATGATGCCCTGGCTTTTTCAGATGTCGTAAGTTTTTACGAAAGTTTCATAAAGAACAGGCCAATCATCATTACCATTTATGGCAATACATCAAAAATGGATTTGGTGCAATTGGCTAAATATGGCAGGATAGTGGAATTGCAGAAAAAGGATATTATCCGGAAATAGTGGTACGTCGTCCCTTGGTATCAGGGATTTTTTATTAAATTCACGAGGATTTAAAATAATTTATTATATTTGACGTTATAACGCCAAGTGAAAAAGCTTATCCAGGTCACCTCTCTCTTATTGTATATGCTTTCCGGAAGCATTATGGCCCAGGCGCCCCTGAACGACCATTGTGAAAATGCGTCCGGGATATTGATCAGTCAGGAAGGTTACGGTTTTGGCAAATTCTTGTCTGACAAGATGGATGTCAGTGAAGCTACACGTCAATTTGCGGAGCATTGTACGAAGGAACTCGAAGAAACAGGTAATTGTACTAAAACCGTGTGGTATAAGTTTTATATTCCTACAACCCGGAATGTATCCATCAAGCTCACGCAGCAGGATAGTGCCATTCCGCAGATCTTTGCAGGATTTAATATGTATAGGGTTCCGTCATGTAATTATACTTTGTCGGACCTTGAGATGAATTTGCCGCCGCTGAACAAATTTGGCATTTCCGGCAATTCGTGCCTGGGAAGGGGTTGGTATCTCATACAGGTGGGTTGCAAGAAAAAAGCCAAAGGTGAGTTGTGGGTAGAACTCGATGTCTCTGAACCTGCATCGGAATCATATGACAGTGTAATGGGATACTATGACTTTGGCATGATCAGGAATGAAAGACGGGAGATGGATTTTGGCATGAAATGTTCCAGCCTGGAGCCTTCAGAGGAGCAGCCCATTGGGGATAGCACGATCAGCCAAAGCATCTGGTTTGCCGTTACATTCCCCAAAAATGCATTATATAATGCAATATACTTTAAGTACGGTACGTCGAATCTCAGAATCAAATACAGGATATTTATGGGGCAGATTGACAAGGATTCACTTAAAAGCCTGAAACCGTTTCTTGAACTCCAGGCAAATGCCATGTTATTGAGCTCTGAATGCCCATTCGACAATACGAGTGATAAACGGTATTATATTCAATTGATAACTGAGAATATTCAGTACACTTTAAACATTGTCGCCGAAAACAAAACTTACCAGGCTGATGGGTGGAATACACCGAATACCAACAATGTGATTGACCTGGATTATAAGTACCAGGCCGGTAGAATGCATTATTTTAATTGCGAAGCCTATTTAAACACACACGGCTGCAAGAATGTGATACCTCCGTATTTTGTAAACAAGGAAAAAATTTCTATCGGCGGCGGTGCATATAAAAATATTACCGACACTTTCCGCATTGGGGCTTATACAATCCTGAATGTATTGGAAGATGGTGGTTTGCAGGTTGAAACCAGTAATCAGCAGTCAAACAGTAAGATGCTATATTCCTTGTATGAGGGAGATATACGAAATACCTGTAACCTTGTGCATCTATTGGATACAATGATACATGAAAACAACTGGATCGATTTTAAATATTGCATAAAAAAAGGCACTTATACACTACTGACTTCCGTTCTGGATTTTCGTAATCCAGATAAATTTCAGGCGTTTTCACTTGTAAAGGATAATAATATCATTAAATATTATCACCCGCTTAATCCGGAACGCCTGAAAAATTTTGATCCTGTGAAAGGGCCCGCCGTCTCAAGTGAAAAAATCAGCTTCAGGAACAAAGACACCATGATTCAAATCGGCCAGGTGAAAATAGAAGGCGACATGACATTCAGCGAAATCTATATTTCAGAATCCTCCGATCTCAATATCAGTTCCTACAATTGTCACATGTATTTGTTCAGCGGGGAACTCAGCAAGAGTACCGCCAAAACCATCCCCGGTATTGATTACAGCAAAGGACAATATGCTTTAGGGTCAGATAAATGTTTTTATCTCGACAAGGGATTTTATACTTTTGTCTTGTTGCGGAATAATGACATCAATAAGTATGGTGAATGTTTTCCTGTCGAACATTACCTGTATTTTTATCCCAACAATATCTGTCCTCCCAACAATAATATTGAACCGCAGTTTGCCTTTCCAATTAACAAGAATAAGGACGTATTGTCTGCTACGGGCAATTTGAATAAGCTGGATTACGAGTTTACATTAAATTATTGCAAGGACTGCCGGAACAAGTCAACCATCATTCCTTATCTATCCTGCAAGACCAAGGCAGGCACCAACAAGCAAACAATATACTATTATTTTACCTTTTACCTTGAAAAAAACGCGAGCTTTATAGGTATCTACGATTATATAGGGAATTCAGCTTATGAGTTATTTGAGGGTGATGCCAGCAAAAATATCAGGATTGTATTGGACAGTAGTAAAAGCATTTCTGCATGCAAAGGTGGAAATATCATTTGCAACCTTCAGGGTAAAAAAATGTATACCCTCGTAGTTCCCAGGAATATTGAATCAAGTCCAGTTAATAGTATTAAATTTGCTCTTCACAGGCCCTCGGTGAATGATTTTGCAGCCCAATCCTACGATTTTGGTCATTTTACCGGTGGAGAAACCCGTCAATCTACATTTATTCCTATCACCTGCCATACGAATGGGTTGAAATCCGATCCATTTTACAACTCTGGAGATTATACAGACTTTGTTATTCCGTACAAGGACACACTGAACTTCAGGCGGGTTCAGGGCCGCAAAAATCTTTGGTATACCTTTACTGTTTCTGGTCCGTTGAAAATAAACTTCGGGTCGCAATCGAAGTTTGATAATCAAAACCGGGAACTTTGTTTGGTGTATAGATACAATGGCCCTTATCACAAGGATTTCGCAGGGCAATTGACTGACAACTTCGACAGTACAAAAAAAACCATGCAGTTTATTACTGAAAGTAACTACTGGGGAAGGACCGGAACGTTTTACAATTGCGGCGAAAACCGTTATTTTATGCTGTTGGACAATTATTATAACTACAGTACCGAGGAATATACTACCCATGTCAGTTCAGAACTTCTCACTGTTCCGCAGGATGGCGATTTTTGCACAAATGCGGTCACAGGTAATTACACAAGCTATGGCAGCTACAAATTAATAACCAATAATGCCTGCCATACCTATGGCGGATCCCCCGGGGAGATAGATAAACCTGTGAATACAAAATCCACATGGTTTAAAATAAGTGTAAAAAACCTGCAAAAATTTGACCTTGAAATTAAACCGATCTCAATCAATGAGATAAAGTCTTACAAGATTTACGGAGGCACTTGCGGGGCCATGACCAAGGTAACTACGGGAGGAAACGGCCATTCATATTTCACCCTGAGTTGCATGGGTGCAGGCGATTATTACATACAAGCGCTTTCCTACGCGCATACCGATAACAACATTGAATTCAGTGTAAAGATACTGAACCCTGTCAATGCAGTATGTAAACCTTACAATTTCAAGTATCCGCTTGCGCTGTTCAAGATCAGGGGAGGTTGCAATGACCAGGATACAGTTGTCCTGGAGAATGCATCGACTATAGGGTCGGATATGACTTATGCCTGGTACAGGAATGGTCAATTATTCAGCAATGATATCAACCCGGTTTTCACAAGACTGGATCCCGGACTAAAGGACAGCAATATGATCAGACTTGTTGCAAGCAATCAAGCTGAATTTACAAAAGACACTTTTGAACTTTTGTATCTCAGGGATACGGTGCATTACACATTCAGGATCCTGGGGCCGTCCATCTCCTGGTGCTACGATACACTTTCCCTGTCAGTACAGACCAATTACCCTAAGAAGATCAATTATGCATGGACATATAACAATTATGGTGACGGTTATATATTTTCTTACAGATCCACTTATGCATCAAATCGAACCCAAAATCTCACCTACAAGGTGATTGGGGAGAGCGAGAACTGCCATTTCAGCGATACGTTTACAACAAATGTCATCACAACCCTGCACCGTTATAAGGATACATTCTTTTGTGAAGGGCAGCGTTATGTGATTAAAAACAATACGAAGATGTATATGCACATCAATTCCAAAAATCTGACTCCGGGTGATTCAGCAGTGTTTACAAGTACAGACAGGATACTGGTGCGTTACGAGGATAGCAGCTGTTATTATGAAGATTCAGTAAGGATAGAAGTTGAAAAAGGACCGGGAAAGCTACTCCTTGCCGAACAGATCTATACCTGTAATACTGCCAGCCGCATCCTGGAATATACCAAGGAGCCATTATTGGCGTATAATTGGAATACCGGCGATACGACACCATCCATCACCGCCACGAAAAGTGGGTTTTACCGGCTTCTGGGTGCTTTTTCCAAATGCCGCAGCCTGGATTATTCATTTTACCTGACGATGGAAAACCGGAGCACAGACTTGCTGAAGGACACAACGGTATGCAAATATGATGACTTCCCTTTTACCAACCCTTACGGAAGCAATTTCAATATACTGTATAAAACACCCAACGTGAATACCATCATGGTGACGGGTCCCGTTAAGAGGGTGCTGAAGGTGCAGCGAAGCGAATGTTTTATTGCGGATTCAGCCCTGATTGATATTTTCCCTTTTGAAGGCAGGACCATCGACTCATTTTACTGCGACGAAAAAATAAATTTTTCCATGTTCCTGAATGGCGGGGATGCCAGGCAATTCAACTGGTACCATCATCATGAGACCGATCGTTTCCTGCTGATACACGGTTATGGCAACTATCCCGTAGCAAGAATTGACAACTACGGATGCAAGGATACGCTGAACTTTAATGTCATCACGAATTGTGAGTTCACTGTTTTTATTCCAAATGCATTTACACCAAATGATGATTACAGTAATGAATTATTCGGTCCGGTGATTTCCGGGCGCTTCACGAATTACAGTATGTCTTTGTATGACCGCTGGGGTGAAATGGTGTATAACAGCAGTGACAGCAAAACATGGGATGGTTATTACAAGGGTATACCTGTTATAGCAGGAGTCTATACCTATTACATTACCGTTTTTGACAAGGACAACAAACCCTATATATTCAAGGGCACTGTGACTGTATTGTATTAAAACGGTTTTCCATGCGTTTGCCTGATAACGCCCCTTGCCAGTGGGGGAAATAAATTAAATAATTCAATGGTTCGTTTGGTTAAAAATGGATATTCTGAAAGCTGTTGCAAAAAGCGGCTTAATTTTATCCGTGTCGCGAATTCCTTGTTCCAGAAAGCGTTGTAATTTGAGGCCAATTCTTGTTTTGTGATGGATGTCTGGAAGTACTGGTCTATATAATTGGACAATGCGGAAGCCGATCTGAGACCCATACTCATGCCATTCCCGACAATGGGTGCCATGCTTCCGGCCGCGTCGCCCAAAAAAAATGAATGATCGGTAACAGGTTCCTTGATCAGGAAATTAATCCCGCTGATGGTTACGGGTTCCTTAAAAACAAATTCTGCATGATTGAATATTTCCTCCAGTTTGTCATTTTTAAACAAGAAAGTTTTTTCCAATTCGGGAATTGAATTCTTGACTGCATTGAGATTTTTTGAATTGACAATATAGCAAAGGCAGGACTTTCCATCTTCTATATTCGAAATGCCGCAGTACCCTCCCGGGAAATTATGGATTTCGATCAGGTTTGCATTTCTTGGCAGCCTGACATGATACTTTACACCCACATAATTTGTACTTGCCGTTTTATGCGCCATTTCCGGACTTGTTTTAAGATTTGATTTCCTGCCCGTTGAATTGCATACAAGGGATGTCATAACATCGCCTGAACTTGTTTTGATGGTATAATTGAGGCTACCCGGATCAAGATCAATATCCCTGGCTTTTATATTCAGCATAAACTTCACACCTTGTTTTTCAGCCTCTTTAAAAAGCAAGTCTTCAAGCAGAAAACGGCTGATACCAAAACCACCAAGTCCCATCGTTGTTGTAAATTCCTTGCGTTTACCTGAAGTCAGCTTGAATTGGTTGATCACCGGCAAATCAAGTCCGGATAAGGCCGGGCAAATATTTTGCAGGTAGGTATGCGATTCCATGGAAATATATTCACCGCATACTTTATGACGCGGATAATTTCCTTTTTCTATGACCATGACATCGTACCCCCTTTTTTTCAAATCGATTGATAAGGGAAGACCGGCAATTCCACCGCCAATTATCGCGACATCGTATTTCATTCGTTTGCAATCAGTATATACCTAAACGCCCAACTCCATTTTACCGAGTAGTTTTTATACCCCGCCTGCTCAATCAGTGATACCAGTTCGCTCTTTTTGAATCCCCTCCTTACTGAAAGCGGCGCATCATTCTTTACCAGGTATGATTTTGAGAATAGCGCGGTAAGCCATTTGATGCTGTAATAGGCAAACCAGTTGCGGTGTAAGTCATTGGCGAGTATGATACAGTGATGGGACCTTCCAAATTTGAATAAACTAATGATTTCTTCGTCCGTGAGGTGATGCAGGAACAAACTGCAATGTATCACGTCTATTTGTTGGAGGAGCTCATCTGAAATATTGCGGTAGTCATCGCAGATCAGTTGTTTGTTATGTAAAGTATTCAGGTTGTTTTCCGCGTACCTTACGCAATCATCTTTTAAGTCAACCCCGTAGAAAAACAGGTTTGCATTTTTCTTGTCGGAGAATTTCGACAGTTGTTTAATCGAATCACCACCGCCGAAACCGATATCCAGGATATTACGGACAGGTTTTCTTGCATTTAAAATAGTCGCCATTCCTTTCAGGGAAGCGTTGTAACCTCCTAATCGCCTATTGATGATATCCAGCTCCTCCAGGTTGCGATATAAGTCCTTGGTGGCAATGGAATCATTGTCGAGGTATTCCTTGTCGTATGACCTATTCCTCAAAAGCATAACTTTGAATCGAATGTTTAAACTTATGAAGCGGATTTGTGTTGACGGACGAAAGACTGATCATTTCAATGTTTAATCCCGGCCCGAAAGCACAGGAAAATATTTTTTTCTTTTCTTCCTGGGCATTAATCTTGTTGAAAATACTGCTTAAAATAAAAAGTACTGTTGGGGATGACATATTTCCGTATTGTCGCAGTATGTTCATTGAATCGGCCACATGCGCATCATTTAAGTCGAGACTTTTCTGTACCGCTTCCACGATTTTGACACCGCCGGGATGAATGGCCCAATAATCTATTCCCGATATTGCTTCACCAAGGAAATGATGCACAGCCTCGTGAATATTTTCCCTGATAGCATTCACCACCCTTGAGCTTAAATGCATCCTGAAAGCGGAAGAGCTGATATTCCAGGTCATGAGATCGGCGGTATTTGGAACAGTGGCGCTGCCAATATCATCAATTTGCAGGAGAAGCTTGTTTTGGGCATGTACATTTTTGTTTCCGCAGACAATGACCGCTGAGGCTCCATCTGCAAATAATAAATTGGCAACTATATCTTCGTCCGCAGTTGAAGGGTAAAAATGAAGTGAACAGAGTTCAGCACAGACGATCAGGATACAGGCATCAGGGTTTGATTCAGCAATATAGTGCGCCTGCTTGAGCGCTTTTATGGCTGCATAACAGCCTAAAAAATTAACGGCTGACTTTTCTGTATGCTGTAGCCCGAATTGTTCACTGATCATGAACTCCAGCCCTGGGGCAAGCACACCAGTACAACTCACGGTGATCAGGTGTGTGATTTCACGTGTTTCAATCCGTGTTTGTATCAGTAACTTGTCGATAGCGTGGGCGGCAAGAGGCAAGATCTTTCTTTTGTACAGTTCCATTCTTTTTTCAACAGGCTGGATAAAATTTCCATCGGTATAGAGTTCATATGCATCACCTTTAAAGTCGGGAATACAACTGTAGCGACTATTGATTTTTGTTTTACTGTTCAGGAAATTCAATTTTTTTATAAAGCGGCTTGTTTCACCGGATTTAAAACACTGGGAATAAAACCGTACCAGGTCCTCCGGTTCAATCCTGAACTCGGGAACAGCGGTTGATATGTTGAGTATATAAGACATCAAGTATTATTTTTTAAGAGTAAAATTATAAAGAAGATATTATTCAGCATGGATGAAAGCACAAGCATGAACATGGTGTTCTT
>JANWHK010000107.1 GCA_025450395.1 Bacteroidia bacterium | reverse complement strand
GAATCCTGCCCATCTATGAACCCGGGCTGGATGAAATGGTCAAAAAGAATACTGAAAAAGGCAGGCTGAGTTTCTCGACCGACCTTGCCAATAGTATTAAAGGATGTGAGGCTGCATTTATCGCCGTGGGAACACCACCAGATGAAGATGGTAGCGCGGATCTCAAATATGTGTTGGGCGTGGCAAATGAGATAGGCACGCATATGACCGATTACCTGGTTGTGGTGACCAAGAGCACAGTGCCTGTAGGTACTGCCAATAAGGTTAAACAAGCCTTGGAAGAAGCATTGTCCAAAAGAGGGAGCGATCTTAAATTCGACGTGGCAAGCAATCCTGAATTCCTGAAAGAGGGAGCGGCTATTGATGATTTTATGAAACCCGACAGGATCGTCATAGGAGTCGGAAGTGAGAAGGCTGAAGAAGTCATGAGTAGATTGTATAAACCTTTCCTGCTGAATGGCCACCCATGTGTTTTCATGGATATTCCAAGTGCTGAAATGACCAAATATGCAGCAAACAGCATGCTTGCCACCAAGATCAGCTTTATGAATGACATTGCCAACCTGTGCGAGATCATGGGTGCCGATGTGAACATGGTGCGCAAGGGAATAGGCAGCGATAGCAGGATAGGACATAAATTCATTTATCCCGGTATAGGATATGGTGGTTCATGTTTCCCGAAGGATGTAAAAGCCCTGATAAAGACTGCAGATGAAAACGGTTACAGCATGCAGGTGTTGAAAGCTGTTGAAAGTGTGAACGACGGACAAAAGCACCGGATGTTCAGCAAACTTAAAAATTATTTTGGTGACGTCAGTGGCAAACATTTTGCGATATGGGGATTGTCTTTCAAGCCTAAGACCGATGATATGCGCGAGGCTCCAAGTCTTGTACTGATAGAGCAATTGCTGAATGCAGGAGCTACGGTAACAGCTTACGACCCGGTGGCTATGCATGAAACGCAACGTATACTGGGTGATAAGATCAAGTATTCCGATGAACAATACAAGGCCCTTGACAAAGCGGATGCCCTTGTGATCGTTACCGAATGGCCGGAATTCCGTTCACCTGATTTCACCAGGATATCCGAATCATTGAAAAACCAGGCTATATTTGATGGCCGTAATATCTATGAACCCGAAGAGATGAAGGCTTTGGGATATCATTACGAATGTATAGGCAGGGAAATTGTCAAATAATATGAGTAAAAAAAGAGTATTGATTACAGGCGCCGCGGGATTCCTCGGCTCCCACCTTTGTGACAGGTTCATCAAGGAAGGGTATCACGTCATTGGCATGGATAACCTGATAACGGGTGACCTGAAAAATATTGAACACCTGTTCAAGCTGGAAAATTTTGAATTTTACCACCACGATGTGTCCAAGTTTGTACATGTGCCGGGCAACCTGGATTATATCCTGCATTTTGCTTCACCTGCAAGCCCGATTGATTACCTGAAAATTCCGATTCAAACCCTGAAAGTGGGTTCACTGGGAATTCATAATCTTTTGGGACTGGCTAAACAAAAAAATTCAAGGATATTGATTGCATCCACTTCAGAGGTATATGGAGATCCTTTGGTTCACCCTCAAAGCGAGGACTACTGGGGCAATGTGAATCCTGTAGGTCCAAGGGGTGTATATGATGAAGCCAAACGTTTCCAGGAGGCTATGACCATGGCTTACCACACGTATCACAAGGTGGAGACCAGGATTGTCAGGATTTTTAATACCTATGGACCAAGAATGCGTCTCAATGACGGCAGGGTGTTGCCTGCATTTATAGGTCAGGCACTGAGGGGTGAAGACCTGACGGCCTTTGGCGATGGTTCACAGACAAGGTCTTTTTGTTATGTGGATGATTTGGTGGAAGGCATTTACCGCTTGCTGATGAGCGACTGTGCGGACCCTGTCAACATTGGCAACCCGAGTGAGATCACGATCAACGATTTTGCCCAAGAAATCATTAAATTAACCGGTACCAACCAGAAAGTGGTTTATAAACCTTTACCGACAGATGACCCTAAACAAAGGCAGCCGGATATTACCAAGGCAAGGGCTTTGTTGGGTTGGGAGCCTAAGGTAAGCAGGGAAGAAGGGTTGCGTATCACGTATGAATATTTCAAATCCCTACCGGAAGAAAGTCTTTACCAGGACCCGCATGGCAGGAGTTTTGGGAAGACGGGGAAGCAGTAGGAATTTACGATATACGACATACGACATACGATTGGGGAACCAGGGGAATGTACGATGTGTGGTAATCGATTCTATTTACCCCAGTTCAGCGGCTTGCGGAACATGAGACCAAATTGTATATCACTCATCTTGATGGCATACTGACCGTTATTAACTTTCCAAGGCTGCATGTATGTTTGAAAACCTGTATATATTCCAATTTGGCCAACGTCATTAAAATTGGTAAAGAAGGCCAGTGAGGCATTCAATGATGCGCTGAATTGTTTCTTTTTAATGGCCGTTACATTTTGTTCGCTTACTAAATTCATGTGTGTTGCAGAACGGCTATAGATCATCGAAAATCCTGCACCAAGGCCCAGAGACATGTAAGTATTCTCACTCACCTTATGTTCTGACTGAAAACGCAATGGGATGGTATACACCTGGTATTTATTTTTTTGGAACAAAGTAAATGCCTGGGTGGCATCAAACCATGTGGTATCGCCTCCTTGGGGAATGTACACAAGGAATCGTAAGTAAAAATCTATCTTGCCTGAATCCGGGCCTGATTCTTGTCGGTGTTCAATATCATAGGTGCTTTCATTCATCTTGATCTCTTCTGTCCGTTGGCTGAAGTTTAAGCCAAATTCAAAAGCGAACCTGTTGTTTTTGCCAAATTTATACAATAAAGAAGTGTGTGCCTGGAACCCGGTCCCATTGCCGGTTGCTTTTGCTCTGTTTTTCCAAAGGTCCTTATGGATATAGGATTGTGAATCATTCTTGACCCTCATAGAATTCAAAGCCAATTGTGGTCCCATACCGATTTCGAACCACCATTTCGAATCAAAAGCTTCCGAATTGTATTTCCTGCGGTATATTTCACGGGTTTCCGGTTTTTTAGGGTTATCGGCTTTTTCGAAAGCCAACAGTGCCTCTTTATCCAGAATATATTTTGGATAAAAATATGGATAAGGTGACATGGAAAGCCTGAATGTTTCTGATATCTGTTTGTCAAAGGCAGTATTGTTTATTGAACCTGACCTTTCGCTTACTTGCGTGTTATTTGTATTATTTGTATTATTTGTATTGGCTATAGCTTGTTCAGTATTCGTAACGGATGTATTGGAACCTGTTTTGGAGCCCTCATTGTCGGTAGTATTGGAAGTGCCTTCTTTTGCTTTATGGTAATCATTCTTAGAAGTCTTATCAGGTGTATTCACCACGGATGGGGAACTTATCTGTCTTTCAGCAACCTTGGCACGCTCAACATCACTTTTTATGATATTTTTTGGGCTTTCATTTTTGTCTGTTTCCTGTATATTTTCCTTTACATTTTCATGTACATCTGGTACATCTGTCTTCTTTACGGAGTTGTCAACCGGGTTTACCGCATCAGTATGAGGAGTGGAAATAGGTTCCACTACAGCTGTATTTTCATTTGACTGTTCAGGGGAGGATATACCGCTTCCAAGCCAGGCTAAACCTGCAGCTGTAACAATAATGGCAGGAACAAGCCAATGCCAGAAAGGCCTTTTGGCTTTCATGTTAAGACGATGGTTGATGTTTTGCCACAATTGATCCTTGGGTGGCAAATACTCGTCCTGAAATGATGATTTTAATCTGTTATCAAATTCTTCTGGATTCATGATTCTTTATTTCGTTTTTATATAATTGCCAAAGCATACTGCGTGCCCTTGTCAATGAGCTGCGGGATGTGCTTTCCGGCATGTTTAACTTTTCTGCTATTTCCTTGTGACTGAAGCCATCAATGGCATACATCATTAATACAATCTTGTAGTTTTCAGGTAGTTTCTCCATCAATATCATCACCAATTCGGAATCAAATCTTTCGGGCGCCTCATTATAATTCTCGGGTATCTGCCTGATATTCTCATCAATATTCACTTGCAGTGACAGCCGTTTCATCGATCTGAGCTTATTGATGGATTCATTGATGAAGATGCGGGTCATCCAGGTCTCAAGGCTGCTCTGGAACGTAAAGTTCTTCAGATGGTTGAATACCTTGATGAATGCCTCCTGGAAAGCATCTTCTGCGAGTTCTATGTCCTTCAAATAACGTTTACTGATAGCCAACATTTTTCCTGAAAAGCGATTATATAGGGCTTCCTGAGACAACCTGTCACCTTTTATGCAACCTTCTATCACTTGCTTTTCCGCAAACATTACTATCACTGATATAGTTTAGACAAAGTTAACCAATAAAATGCTGCAATAAAAGCATATTTTTTTAAAAAAGCTTTCCAAAACGCACTTTTAATTTGAACGAAAGCATTGATTTATGCCCTTTTACGTCAATCCTTTCAATATAGAACGGTGCCTTAAGAGGTATATTATTGACCCTGTTTCCGATGCGGAATGCACAGGCCACCTGGTTAGATTCGAGGGCTAAATTGAGTTTTTCAATCAGTTCATTGTTATGCCTTGGGTAGCTTCCATAGGTATAGGCCCAGGCTTTTTGAACCGGGATTGGCAGGCTTTCAAGGAAACTTATACATTTCCTGATCTCTGTGTTCCAAAGATTCTCAGGGAGATTCATCAGGTCCTGGTGGCTATAGCTGTGCAACCCATATTCAACAAGTTCCTGCATTTCAGTCAATTGCTGGGCAGACAAAAACTCCTGGTAATCACCATCATACAAATGTTTTTTGCCTATAAAGTCAGCGACAAGGAAAATGGCAAAGGGAATCTGCATGGCTTTAAACACGGGGTAAGCCAATTCGTAATTATTGCTGAACCCATCATCAAAGGTGATCAGCAAGGCATTTTCCGGCAACTCTTGTCCATGCTTGATATGGGCGATAAGTTCCGACAAACGTATGATTTGATAATGCTTTTGTAAATACACAAGTTGTTCCTTCAACTGGTGTACATCAACAGTTAAATAATCCCTCCTGTTGACATGGACCTTGTGGTACATTAAAACTCTTAACTTGTTCATCCTGATTTATTTAGTTCATATAATTTGAGATATTTCACAGTGTGGTACCAGGCGGTCAGGTAACTCCATACAAGTCCTGCCCTGCCATTGAGTATGTTACCATAAAAAAAGAAATGCTTGATAAAATACATGGGGAAGGCCAGGATGCAAACTACTAAACCCCTGGTTTTTTTTTGTTCCTTTAATTTTCGCGCACCGATCGATGTGTATTGGTTGAATTTTTGGAAATAATGTTCCAGGTCCCTATAACTGTTATGTAAAATGACATTTGAAAGCGGTTTTACCATGCCCTTTACCACCACTTTTTCATGTACGGCAGATGCATTAAAATCACCTTTCGTCTTGTTGAATAACCTGAGATGGTAATACCTTCCTTCCTTCCCATATTTAAAGACTTTACCCATAAATACATGGCGTATAGGAAGCTTAAATCCACTAAATTCAGTATGCTCTAAATCGATCTGTCTCATTTCCTCTATTAATTCATCTGAAAGGATCTCGTCTGCATCGATATTCAATACCCACTGGAACCTGGTTTTGGATACTGCAAACTGTTTCTGCG
>JANWHK010000106.1 GCA_025450395.1 Bacteroidia bacterium | reverse complement strand
TCACTGTTGAACTTGCAATCCCAACCTGCATTAATATCATTGGTCTCATAAAGGAGTTCGCCCCAGCGGTTGAATATCCTGAAGGTATACTCCTTAGGCTTAAAATTCCAGACCTTGGTAAACAGGTCATTCAGGAGATCCTCATTCGGGCTGACGGCATTTGGCACAAAGACATAGTGCGGACAACTGTCCAACATTTCCACCTCATCTTCGGCAAAACATCCGTCTGCATTCGTCACCCTTACCTTATATATTCCAGGCATGGAAACATTGATGGTTTTGGTAACTTCATTATCAGGTTGCCACAAATATACATCACCGGCACCGCCACCTGCATTCAATACAATCACCTGGTTCTGGCACATGAATTTATCCGGCCCGAGGTTGACAGATGGACTTGGATACGTTGTAACATCGACCGTATCATAGACAGTTTCACAAATATCTGTTCCGGCCTGTATAGTGAGAATAACGGAATAAGTGCCAGCAGAATTGACCGAAATGGAACGTGTAGCAGCCCCGGTGTTCCACAGGTAGTTTAAATTTGGAAATGCAGTAGTATTCAAGGTAATCTGCATTCCTGCACCTGCACAAAATCCCGTATCATCCGGAAAATAAAACTTTGGCATTGGCCAGTCCCTGACAACAACAATCACCTGGTCGAATGAATCGGCACCTGTACTAAAAGTCGTTTTAATCGTGGTAAGAAAAATGCCCGCGGTGTTATAAAAAACGGGAATCGGAGCTGAATCGGTGCTGCTGGTAAAGCTGGCCCCTGTTGAGTCACTGCCTGACTGGAAATTCCATAACCATGCAACCGCTTTGCCGGCTGTTGTTATATTTTGATACTTAATGCCATGGGTTTTGCAAATAAACAGAGTGTCTTTGTCAAACGAAAAAAGCTCGTTAGACAAGACGATTGAAAAGAGAAGCAGAACAGTTTTTAAATAAACAAATATATTGTTATTCATTTTCATGAATTTGAGGCCCTTAAATGCTCAGTTTTAAGCAAACTGCAAATTCTGTACCGTTCATCACCGGTATCCTCATGCATAGCCCTCAGGGTTTCATAAACATCCTTCAACCCTATCATGTCACACCACTCAAAAGGTCCAAAGGGGTATGCTGTCCCGAGTTTCATGCCCTTATCGATATCTTTCCTGTCAGCGGTACCTTCCTGCAAGGTATAATAGGCCTCGTTGATAATCATGAAAACCACTCTTGGAGATACCAGGCCCACCCTGGATGAGGTCCTGTTGGCCTCCTGCCAGCCCATAGACCTGATTAAGTTTTCGTCCATATCCGTTTTTAAACTGCAATATTCAAGTGCTTTTCTTTTAAGGAAAGTCGGCATGGCATTAATACCAATCACCAGCTCCCAGAGTTTTTTAGGAACCACCGCCTCCAACTGTATTTTTACACAGGACAAAAACAAAGTTGTTCCTGCGGGAATATCGTGGTAATCAACAATAGATCCGGGATGGTCATCAAAATTCAAGTCAAAAATGACATCATACGACTGGAATTGGATATTTTTTGTACTTTCGAGCCTTGTATAAGACAATCCAGCCGATGAAAGTACCAAATTTAACTCTTCTAGTCTTTCTTGCGAGCCTATTGCAGCAATGTTCATTCAATGGCAAAAATACAGATACAATTATGGAAAAAAAAATCATATTCAGCACACATGCTCCACAACCTATAGGGCCTTATTCACAGGCTGTGATGAGCGGTAACACCCTGTATTGCAGCGGTCAGATAGCACTTGATACGGAAGGTCATCTCCTGAACGACAGTATAGAAGTGGAGACTAAACAGGTCATGCACAATATCGCCGAGCTTTTAAAAGCGGCAGGGATGGATTACAGTCACATTGTAAAAACAAGTATTTTCTTAACTGACATGACTGATTTCGCGAAAGTGAATGCAGAATACGCCAAATGTTTTACAGGGGATTTTCCTGCCAGGGAAACTGTGGAGGTAAGCGCCCTCCCAAAAGGTGCGCATGTAGAGATAAGTGTAATCGCTGTGAAGTAAGTTTTCGCAACTTAACCGATCACTGATTACCGATTACCGATCACCTGTTACTGTCCACCATTACAGTGGGTATATCATTAATCTTGTAATATACCGGAAGCCCCCTCGACAAGGCCAGGTCACGCTCTTTGTTTGCTCCGGGACTTTCAGCCAACATCAGTATAGCATCGCAGGCGCTCATTACGGCCATTGAAATATCCATGATACCCTGGTACCTGTCCGGCACATTTGCCTTTTGTAATATCGGCAAGGCCGCATTGACTCCTATCAGGGGGATATGACCCAACTCAAGAAGCCTGGCCCCTGCGGTATTCATCGCATCCAGGTTGATTTGTTTCTGTTCTTCTGTTGAAGCAGAATACGGACCGGCTACTCCTATAATCATGGTGTTGTTTTGGTGCAATTAATATCATATTCCATGATTCTCCAAAAACAGTTATTAACTTATGTCCAATAAGTAAAAAAAATGGAGGAGAATTATTTTTTATCATTCACAAAATGATAAGCTGTAGTTAATGCATCCACAAAAATATCTTCATTTACAATGGCCAACTCAACAAAAGTCGCCCCTTGTTTACCCCATGCACCGTTCACCGGGTAAAAAACCGATTTGTCGTATCCGCAAAATACAGACTGGTCGACGGACGACAACCTGAGCATAGCCTTGTTTTCCTTTGTCCAGTATGTGGCAAATATCTTTTTCCTAACCCTGAATGAAGGATGATCAAAATGAGGTTCCTCATGTGTTCCGGGGAACGAAAGTGCAAGTTTCCTAAAGGTTTCAATATCTACCATAACCAACAAGTGAGGTGACAACCCTACAAACCTCCGCAGAATTATGGATATATACAAGCAACAATCTTATGAATAAAAAAGCAAAGGGCATAAAAAAAGGCAGAAATCTACATCTGCCTTCTTTTTTCACTATTAACCAAACACGTACACACTCTGTTATCGAACTTGAAAACATCCCGCCTGAGGCGGGTTGTTTTTTTACGGTGGCCCTAATTTGTCGTGCCATCCTTACATTTTAGATTACAATTCACAGGCCTTTTTTGCATCATATTCATTTTCAATACTTTACACTTTGGCACACCTGATAAATTCTCTCAGATTGAGAAATAATTTCTCACAATGAAGATTAATGTCTCTGAATTATACCTTATAAATTGGTGGCAAATCAAACTTGTCACCGAATATTGGCAGCCACCTCTTGATAGACCCGTGCATGGTCAATACATCCTTAATCTCCCTGACCAATGCATCAAATGTATTCGGTTTACAGATATATTTGCTGGCGCCCAGCTTCAATGCCATATCCTTGGATTCAGGTAAGCATGAAGACGACAACATCACCACAGGTATATCTTTAAGAATTTCCTTCTGCTTCAGTTCATCCAGGCATTCAAACCCATTTTTAATAGGCATATTGATGTCCATAAAAATGATATCCGGAAGCAACATTAATGTTTCATCCAAAAGTTTTAACAGGTGAATACCACTATCTGCCACTGTCAGCCTGGTTTTCACATTCATTTCATCCAGGGCTTCCTTAAAAAGGAACTGATCCGCTTCATCGTCGTCGGCTAGATAAATGTTCAATAAAATATCATGAGTATCCATACATTTTATACCTCAATAAAGCGGCCTTATTTGCAATACTCTAATTGTCAATTAATTATAATAAAAACAAGCCCCCAAAACACTCTCGTATTGAGACGGATTTTCTCAGAATGATTTGTCGAAACAAACGTGAAGCCCAGTGTTTATTACATAATTCACACTTAATTGCACAATTCACACTTATTTCCGGATCATCGGAAACTCCTGCGATTTGAGTTTTCCGTTTATGGTGCCGGATATCCTGGCTATCATGTACGTTTTGGTAACCTGTTCATAGCTTATCTTTTGAGGGAAATCATGTGTTGGATTCTCAAACAGCAGTTGGTAATGCTCGGTACCGGTGAGTTTAAATTCTACTGGCTTGCCGGCATTCTGGTCTTTCACCGTCGGAATATAAAACAGGTCTTCACCTCTTTGTACCAGTCTTATAGATTCAGTAGAAGTGGTATCCTTTCCAACCAGGAAATAAGCAAGCCCTATATAACATGTATCATTTTGCTTTTCCCATTTCTCAACGGCGTGGCCTTCAGGTGTCAATTGGTGCCACTCCCCTAAAAGCCAGTCAGCATGTTTCTCCAGTTCCGTCGTGTCTTTTGTTGCTTGAACGTCTTCATTCTTTACAACAGTTGCTGAGTTATTGCAACTGCAAAATACAATGAGTATAATACATAGATACTTCATAAGTTTTTTACCATTCGCAATTAAAAACAATTCCGGGATTTTTGCAAATTTATAAGACCCATCCGCCTCAGGCGGAGAATTCTATCGCCTGATCAATACCTTTTTTATTTCCCGTCTTTCATTGCCCGTGATCTCCAATAAATAAATCCCTTCAGCAAATCCTGTCGCGTCAATCACCAAATAATGAGACACTGAAACGGTTTCATAGACCACCTGGCCCTCCATATTGATTAACCTGACCGCGTATGATGTTTCTGTTCCTGCCAATAAGAATTCAATTTTTAGTTCATTATTTACAGGATAGGGCTTAATGCTTGCGAGGGCCGAACTTTCATCCTTAAGTGATTCAGAAGTAAATTCATTTTTATCCTGTATCATTTGGTCACATGGATTACAACCGGGTTTATAACAGGTGGTATTGACATTCGGCAACATTGAACCGTAAAAATTCAGTGCACCTGTTCCAGCCGGGGAGGGAAACATCACAGAATAATGTGATGTGGCGCCATTCATCAGGGAACCTTTTGGAGCAGGTTGCCAGTAATTATTGGATACCAATAAGGGATAAGGAGGATTCGGCAAATGCATGAATTTATTGTAAACAATATGTCCGGTTATAAATTGATACGGCATCATGCCATTGTTTTGGATAAAATTGTTATACCCATTATTCATGTCAAGTAAAGTCCCGGATAATTTTATACCTGTTTGGTTGTAAACAAAAGTATTGTTACCACCGGCCGACGTATATAAATTACCTGTATTTAACCTGGTCCTGCTGAGATTCAATTCACCATTGACAATTGATAAACCATTTGTATTATATATAAACTGGCTACAGGATATTGTGGTAATACATTGCCTTATATCCACGCCCGACAGGTTGAAATGAAAGGTACTGTTCAATATAAAGACATGCCGCTGCAGCAAGGTGTTATTATCTACCTCTATTCCCGAAAGATTGTTCCGGAACTGGCATTCCAATATCCTTGTATCATTCGCAGGAGCCTGGAGATACAGGCCTTT
>JANWHK010000105.1 GCA_025450395.1 Bacteroidia bacterium | reverse complement strand
GGTGATTTTGAGCTTTTTTACAAAATACAAGTCGGTCATTTTATATGGCGTTTCCCTTGCTGTCCTTTTGTTTTTCCTGAGGTGGCTGGAGTTGAGCTTCATTATTATGGATCATGGAGTTGACATCTATACCGGTGCCATCGCCTTGTTTTTTACATCTTTGGGGATATGGCTGGCCTTAAAACTGGTTAAACCCAAAGTCCGGACCATCGTGGTTGAAAAGGAGGTATACGTCGGCAATGCAGGGGAATTTATATTCAATGAAACTGCATTCAGGTCCCTGGGTGTCAGTAACCGTGAACTAGAAGTATTGCAGTTGATGGCAGCAGGATTGAGCAACCAGGAAATTGCTGAAAAATTATTTGTATCATTGAACACCATTAAGACACATTCTTCAGCTTTGTTTGGCAAACTGGATGTGAAACGCCGGACACAGGCTGTTGAAGTGGCTAAACGATTGAGCCTTATACCCTAATGCTTTAGGATGAATTGTTGGTTTTAACTTTAAAATCACCTGAAAGTATGAAGGAAATAAGATGAAAGGAAGGCAATTTTGCCATCATATTTTAATTTTAAACAACATGAAAAAAAACATTATTATCTGCGGATTGATCGGCGGTTTTATCAGTATTATCGGATTCCTTTTCATGCCAAAAGACATGAAGCACTTCGATTATGGCATGTACTATGGTTATGCGAGCATGCTTCTCGCCTTCTCACTCATCTTTGTATGTGTAAAGAACTACAGGGACAAGCACAACAATGGGACTGTCACGTTTGGCAAGGCTTTTAAAATAGGACTTTTCATTTCCCTTATCGCGTCTACGATATACGTAGTCAGTTGGCTGATCATGTATAATTTTTTCTTTCCTGACTTCATGGACCAATACTCAACGTATACGATTGAAAAAATGAAGGCAGCCGGTGCAAGCAAGGCGGAACTGGACAAGCAGATAAGCGAAATGGCGGATTTCATAAAACTCTACCAAAATCCTTTCTTCAATGCCATGATAACCTATATGGAAATTTTGCCCGTCGGATTGATCGTATCGCTTATAGCTGCAGCGATCCTGAAAAGAAAAACAGCTCCTCCTGAACTGGAGGTTATATAAAGTTCTTACCATTTAAAATGAAAGGCCAGTATGAAAGTACTGGCTTTTTTTGTCTTACCAATCTTATTCATGAGCCACGGGAGTATTGAATATAGAACAAAAGATATTCCCCTGTTTCTGTTTTTCTGAATAGTTCCTTTATTGTTTTGAGTCGCACCGCATTGATGGCTTCAGGAAAATCCTGTTCAAAATCAAAATAGTGCTTTTTTTGATTGATGAAGGTCGAATCCCATAAATTAAGGAATGTTATAAAATTAAGGCTATAATAACTGTTAAGGTGTTGAAAGAGAAATGAATCGTTCGCGTATTTTGCATCAACCGGACAGTAATGGACAGAATCAAGAAAGATGGAGCGATTGGTATCATTGGTTGGGAAAACCTTATTGAAGAACTCATCCTCAAATCCGCACAAGGGATACACAAACCAAATGTGTTTATATAAGATGTTCAGATGACTTATTTTGCACCAAAGCAGGGTGGAAATTTCAGATTCTGAATATTTTTTCCGGGTGCATATTTTCCTGAGTCTTTCTGCAAGTTTACCCGGATTTGAATGCCAGTTAGTATCGTATTGTTGCAGTTCAAAATTGGTTTCAAATAACAGCCCTTGCACAGAATTGCTGTCTTCCGGCAAAACTATCCTTGAACCCGCTTGCTTTAATTCTTCCAGCCAAATGCAGATTTCAGGTCTGATAAGGTCTGTTTTTTGAAGCCTGACAGCTTCCGAAAATCTTAGTAATTCAGGATAAGTCTTGGCTTCAATAGGGAGAAATAAAACACCATAATATCCTATTGCCTGTGTTCTCTGGGGAAATAATAGAAGTATTATTAAAGCGAGGAAAAAGATACCTTTCATCCACTTAACTTAATTATGTTCATTGTCTTTATATCCGCCTTTTTCCTGGTTGAATACGAACCCCTTTCCCTGGGGTTTCTTGATAGGTTTACCTCCATTAAAAGCAATGGCGAGGCGATTGATACGCATCATCACAGCCCACTTCTCCTCATTGCTGAGTTTCAGGTATTCAATATCGCGCTTGGTTTGAGCCATAAGTTATGAATGATAAGTTATGAATGATGAGTTTTGAATTATGAATTATTAAGTTGTTTTCGTGTCTTTTCATTCTTTCGGTTTTCAATTATTCATTATCAATTATCAATTATTCATTATTCATTGGTTCCCCTTCCCCCAATTGTAACTTGTAATTTGTAACTTGTAAATTGCCTTCGTCCCTCGTCCTTCGTACTTCGTCCCTCGTACCTCCCCCTACATGTTCCTCCTATACTGTCCCCCCACCTCAAACAAGGCATGGGTAATATCTCCCAATGAGCAGAACTTACAGGTTTCCATCAGGGCCTCAAACAGGTTTTCATTCTTTATGGCCGCTTCCTGCAAGTGTCTCAATTGTTTATGGATCACATCATTGTAATGTGCATGCAGGTCTTTCAGCATATTGATCTGGTACTGTTTTTCTTCCTCCGTAGCGCGTATCACCTCTTTAGGTAATACAGTTGGGGAACCTTTACTGCTCAAGAATGTATTGACGCCAATGATGGGAAATTCCCCGGTGTGTTTCAGTGTTTCATAATACAGGCTTTCTTCCTGTATCTTGCCGCGCTGGTACATGGTTTCCATTGCGCCGAGCACACCTCCACGCTCAGTGATACGGTCAAATTCAGTCAATACCGCCTCTTCCACCAGGTCGGTTAATTCTTCTATGATGAATGAACCCTGTAATGGATTTTCATTCTTGGCCAGTCCGAGTTCACGGTTGATGATGAGTTGTATAGCCATCGCGCGCCTCACAGACTCTTCAGTTGGTGTTGTAATGGCTTCGTCATATGCATTCGTATGCAGGCTGTTGCAATTGTCGTAAATGGCATATAAGGCCTGTAGCGTTGTCCTGATGTCGTTGAAATCGATTTCCTGGGCATGCAGGCTGCGGCCGCTGGTTTGTATGTGGTACTTCAGCATCTGGCTGCGTTCGTCGGCCCCGTATTTATTCTTCATGGCCTTGGCCCATATCTTGCGTGCCACACGGCCTATCACTGCATATTCCGGGTCAATGCCATTGCTGAAGAAAAACGACAGGTTGGGCCCGAAATCATTGATATCCATGCCCCGGCTGAGGTAATATTCTACAAAAGTGAAACCGTTCGCCAGCGTAAAGGCCAGTTGGCTGATGGGATTGGCTCCCGCTTCAGCGATATGATATCCGCTGATGGAAACGGAATAAAAATTCCTGACCTTTTTGGCAATGAAATAAGCCTGGACATCACCCATCAGGCGAAGCGCGAACTCTGTACTGAAAATACAGGTGTTCTGTGCCTGGTCTTCCTTCA
The DNA here is from genome assembly GCA_025450395.1 of Bacteroidia bacterium. Classification (GTDB taxonomy): domain Bacteria; phylum Bacteroidota; class Bacteroidia; order NS11-12g; family UBA955; genus JABMMZ01. The sequence goes on along the minus strand of JANWHK010000105.1, from coordinate 1,896 downwards.
GTATATCGGCCTGTACTGTACCTCTCACCTGGGCGAGTGTGAAGGCCTTTATTTCCGCGTAAACATTTTCAGGCAGGATCTGGTCGCCGGTGACACCCAATAACATGAGGCCAAGACCGTCATTGCCTTCAGGCAATTCACCCTGGTATGCAGGAATGGTCGCATCGCCGTATATATCCTTTATTTTTTGCCTTGTGGAATTCTCCAGGCCATTCGCCTTGATGTACAATTCACATTGCTGGTCTATGGCCGCATTCATGAAATAGCCCAACAGCATCGGGGCAGGACCGTTGATGGTCATGGAAACCGAAGTCTTCGGGTCAGCCAGGTTAAAACCGCTATAGAGTTTCTTGGCATCGTCCAGGCAGCAGATGCTGACGCCTGAATTGCCGATCTTGCCATAAATATCAGGGCGTATATGCGGGTCGTTGCCATAAAGCGTCACACTGTCGAATGCAGTGGACAGGCGTTTGGCAGGCAACCCATGACTCACATAGTGGAACCTGCGGTTCGTGCGTTCAGGTCCGCCTTCTCCTGCAAACATACGGGTGGGATCTTCGCCTTCGCGTTTAAATGGATAGATACCTGCGGTGTAAGGAAATTCCCCTGGCACATTTTCCTGTAACTGCCATCTTAACCGGTCTCCCCAAGCCTTGAATTTAGGCATGGAGATCTTTGGAACCTGTGTATGGCTAAGGCTTTCGGTATGTGTCTTGATCCTGATTTCCTTGTCCCTTACCTTGAAAATATAGTCTTCATTCCTGTATTTTTCAGCCAATGCATCCCAATTCCTGATCAGGTCCTTGTTTTCCGGACTCAATTTTCTTTCAAGCCTGAGCAGTTCTTCCTCTATTGCTGAGATCAGTGTATTGTTTGACATTTTAGTAGAAGACATAAGATTATGTGGCAAAAATAAGAAATAAACCTGAATGTATGTAAAAAACGGTAATCAGTGATCGGTAACCCGTAAATGGTATTGGGGCAGGGAATCACCTGATGTGCAAAAAAAAATCAGGTTTTTTCTCAAAATTCAACGTACTGATTTACATAATTTTGTTTTTCCGGAATGCGAAAAGCAGAGGTTTTTAAAATCCCACATCTCAGCTATGGCACCAATCTTGTAATAATTCCTTCGCGTCAAAAAAAGGTTAATAATTGCTCAACATACAATAAAAGTACGCTTTTAAACGTTTATTACCTTGCTACTTTCGCCACTATTACCAAACATGATCCGTATAACTACCTCTATATCAATAGTATTGCTAGCCATTGGGTTGTCATCTTTCCAGGTGGACAGAAGGATTCGTGTAACCCCAAGTGTTTTGACTGTTGTGAAGGATTCAGTTGAGGACTGTGAACATGAGGTATTCGAGTATTTTTATACATCTTCTGAAAAGTACAGGCAATATTGCGATACCTTATACAAAAGGTTATTCAACACGAATAATCAGCCTTCCAGGAAGGTCTTCGATTATGCCATGAAAGGTTATGCTTATTTTTCTGACCAGGACATGCTTGGGAAAAAACATCTTCTTGCTTTTATAGATTATTCCCTTTCATCCAATATCAAGCGTCTATGGGTGGTAGATATTAAACAGGTGTCGGTCATATATCACGAATTGGTTGCGCACGGCAAAAATACAGGCGTGGAATATGCCAGGAAATTTTCCAATTCAGAAAATTCATTCCAGACAAGTTTAGGGTTTTTTATTACAGGTGAAATTTACAACGGCAAACACGAACTGTCGGTCAAGATGAATGGCATGGAAGGAAAATTCAACGGAAAAGCTTTTGACAGGGGCATTGTGATGCACGGTGCGGATTATGTGAGCGAACAATTTATCAGGCAAAACCAGCGATTGGGAAGAAGCCTCGGTTGTCCTGCCGTTTCACAGG
>JANWHK010000104.1 GCA_025450395.1 Bacteroidia bacterium | reverse complement strand
TGTGATGAAGGAGATATATGAACCCGTCTTAGTGGAATTAAAAACATTCGGCATAACATTCAGCGAAAAACGGGTGTAATAAAACCCCTGTCCCTGATTTTTAATTATCCATTATCCATTATCAATTATCAATTATCAATTGTCAATTGTCAATTGTCAATTGTCAATTGTTGAACTATCTTCACCGCCTCCCTCGCTTCCTTCACATCATGCACCCTGATGATATGCGCTCCCTGCAACAAGGCGATCGTATGTAAAACTGTTGAACCATTCAACGCATCTTTAGGATCGACCTTCAGCAGTTTGCAGATCATGCTCTTCCTTGAAACTCCCACCAGCACAGGTCGTTCAAACGAGTGAAAAAGCTTGAGATTCTTCATTAACCTGTAATTATGCTCCACTGTTTTTCCAAAGCCAAAACCCGGGTCAATGATAACGTTCTGTATGCCCATTGACCGGAAAAGTTCTGTCTTCTGACTGAAATATTCAAGAATATCCAGTAACACATCCTTGTATTGCGGATCCTGCTGCATGGTCTTGGGATTTCCCTGTTTGTGCATGGCAATATAAGGGACCTGCAACTCAGCTACAGTATTTAGCATTTCCACATCATCGTCGCCTGCGCTGACATCATTGATGATTCCAGCGCCCGCCTCAACAGCTTTTCTGGCTACATCTGCCTTGAATGTATCGATGCTGATGATGAGATCCGGGAACCTGCGATGGATGGCCTCTATCACTGGCACTGTTCTTTGCAGTTCCTCCGAAAGCGTTATCATGTCAGCCCCCGGCCTTGTACTTTGACCGCCGACATCTATCATATCCGCGCCTTCTTCCAGCATGACCTCAACGCGTGATAGCGCTGAATCAATGGTATGGTATTTGCCGCCATCAAAGAAGGAGTCGTGCGTCGTATTCAGTATTCCCATGACCTTCGGTTGGTCAATCGTGTATAACCTGCCGTTAAGTTTTATGGAATAAGATTTGAAATGTGTCAACATTAAATATATTTGCAAAATAAACCAATAATCAGATATAGTGGATCATACCTTACAACAATATAATCAACAAGTCGGAAAATGCAGGCAGTTATTTGATGGCAAGAATAAGGACTACGGGACAGCATGGCGGATATTAAGACCCAAAAGCATTACCGACCAGATCATGATCAAGGCACTCAGGATAAGAAGCATTGAAGAAAAAGGTGAAACAAAGGTAGGGGAGAGCATTGAAGATGAATTCATCGGCATCTACAATTATTGCATCATTGGCCTGCTACAGTTAAAACTTTGGGATAATCAAAAAGAATTAAGCACATCCGAGATTATGGCTCTATACGACAGGGAACTTGAAAACACGCGGGAACTGATGCTGAAGAAAAATCACGATTATGGTGAAGCATGGCGCGAAATGCGCATCAGCAGTTTCACCGACCTCATCCTGATGAAGATCAACCGCACCAAGCAGATAGAGGACAATTCAGGCCAAACGCTTGTCAGCGAAGGGATTGATGCCAATTACCAGGATATGATGAATTACGCTATATTTGCCCTAATAACACTTAACCACAACATATGAAATTATTAACTTCTGTTTCCAGGATACTTGTCGGCTTATTGTTTATGTTTTCCGGTATTATTAAAAGCAACGACCCTAAAGGAACAGCCATTAAATTAAATGAGTATTTTGAAGTATTTGCAAAGGATTTTGAGAAACCGCTCGATTCAATCTTTATACGTGTAAAGGATAATTACGGCACGGATACAACTTTTGGGTACCCGGTAGCAGAAAATGACACCGTAAAATCCATACAGGTCAACCAGTCTTCTGTTAAAACTGCCGCTTATGAAAATGAAGAAGGTGGGGAAGACACTTTTACCGGTTCACAATTATATGTCGTTTACGACAATGCAAAACTGTATGACGAGTTTTATGTACTGGAAGATTCCTCTGACCTGCCGACGATTTCGGTGAATGTCAGGACAGCCTCAGGCAAGGCCTTACTGGATAAAAAACTGCCTTTGTCATTGGGTTCCAAATATGAGGTCAGAAAGGACATCGATGTCACTGAATATATCGTGAGCCAGAGTTTCATGGTTGGTTTTTTCAAGGGACTCAAAGACTACGCGATATGGTTTTCCATTATCATGTGTGTGCTGGAAGTGGCCCTTGGGTTCGCTATTCTTATCGGCTGGCAGCCGCGCATCATGTCATGGCTGATATTGTTATTGATATTGTTTTTCACCTTCCTTACCTGGTATAGTGCCTATTATAATAAGGTGACCGACTGCGGATGTTTCGGTGATTTCATCAAACTCACACCTTGGACTTCCTTCACCAAGGATCTTGTATTGCTTGTATTTATACTTGTCATATTTTTCAGGAGAAAACATATCATTCCGCTGTTCTCCCCATTATTCGGACTGAATGCCGTATTGGTGGTGACCATTGCGTCAACTGTTTTTGCAATCTATTGCAACACCTTCCTTCCAGCCTGGGATTTCCTGCCTTATAAAGAAGGTAACAATGTAAGAGAACTGATGACCCCTCCAAAAGGTGCCAGACTTGTAGACGAATACCGAACGGTGCTGGTCTATGAAAAAGACGGGAAAAGGGATTCATTCACCCTTGAGAATTATCCCAAGGATCAGTCGTGGAAATTTGTTACAACTGTTAATACGTTGATTGCCCCGGCATGGAAATCTTCAGTGCATGGGTTCGACTTTTTTCCAAGAGATGAAAATGACGTGAACATTACCGATTCACTTTTAAAAAGCAAGGGATACCATATACTGATTGTCAGCACACATTTTGAACAAAGCCATAAGAACTCATGGCAGTATATTAAGACACTGGCCGAAGAAGCGAAAAAATCGGGCATAGGTGTTTATGCAGTCACAGCCTCTTCACTGAAGGATGCTGATATATTCACTTCTGAAAACCAGTTGCCATTCAGGTTCAACAATTCTGATGAGACCTTGCTGAAAACTATTGTACGCTCTAACCCGGGTATTATGCTGTGGCACGATGGTACGGTTATAGACAAGTGGAGTTGCAGAAGCATACCACCTATTCAAAGGATAAAAAAGAAGATAGATAAAAACAAGGGATAGGCCATGCGATACCTGTTGAATAAGATAAGTTCGGGATGCCTTGTTTTATTTGGCGTGATATTTCTTATCTTTTCACTGTTCATTTTATTTCCATCAGCAGAGGAAATATCGGCAGGCCAGAGGGCTGATGAAAAAACGAAGGCGGCAATGCGTGTGGAGATGGGACTTGACTTGCCTAAATTCCAGCAGTTCATTATTTACCTGAAAGATTTATCTCCTTTAATCATCTCAAAAAAGGTCAACCCGGATTACAGGGGAATAAGCATGAGCTTGCCCGGTGAATTCAAGTTGATGCTGAAGACGCCTTACCTGCGGAAAAGTTACCAATCCAAAAAATTTGTATATGATATCTTAAAGGATGCCTTTATAGGTTCATTCGTCCTGTCGATATTTGCGATGGGCATTGCCTTGTTCCTTGGCATATTGTCCGGTGTATTGTCGGCATTGAATCCAGGTGGACTGCTTGACAAGTCCTGCCTGGCGCTTGCTACATTCGGCATTTCACTTCCTTCTTTTTTTGTGGCGGTGATTATTGCCTGGCTGTTTGGTTTTGTCTGGAGTGAGTTTACAGGTTTGTCTATGTCAGGAAGTTTATTCCAGATCAATCCGGAAACAGGCGAAGATTTTATCGCGTTCCGTCATATCATTTTACCGGCCATAGCTTTAGGCATACGTCCGTTTTCAATTATCATGCAGCTTACAAGGAGCAACCTGATAGATGTATTGCAGCAGGATTATATAAGGACAGCAAGGGCAAAGGGCCTTAGCAATTTCCAGGTGATATGGCGTCACGCACTCAGGAATGCATTGAACCCGGTCATCACTGCAGCAAGTGGTTGGTTCGCCAGTTTGCTCGCCGGCGCTTTTTTCGTGGAGTATGTATTCAACTGGAAAGGACTTGGCAAGGTGACGATAGACGCATTGCAGCAAAGCGACCTTCCGGTTGTGATGGGAGCTGTGTTGTTGATTGCTTTTATCTTTATACTTATTAATATACTTGTGGACGTATTATATGTACTCCTCGATCCAAGGGTTAAATTAGCTGCGTGATGAAGATCTATATTACAGGTATGCCCGGTACCGGTAAAACACATTTCGGCCGGATATTGTCGCAAAGCATACGACTTCAGTTTTTCGACCTGGATGAATTGATTGAAAAGAAGGAAGGTGAAATCATCCGGAATATAGTAAGGGATAAAGGTGAAGCATATTTCAGGGAAAAAGAACATGAAACATTGATGCAGGTATCGAGAATTAATAATTGTGTTGTTTCATGCGGGGGTGGTACACCGATGTTTTTTGACAATCTTGAAGTGATGAAAAAAACCGGAATGTTGATATGGTTGAACACGGATTTAGATATAATTGCGAAGCGAATTGCGCATAACAAGACGAGAAGACCCCTGTTTATGGGCCTTAACGAGGATGAAATCCGCGATAAATTGACCGAAATTTATGAAAAAAGAAAAAAAAATTACGCGAAAGCTGATATACTTATTGATAACTTCAGTTCATTTAATGTGTCATTAAGTCCTGTAATTCAGAAGATTATGAAATACGTAAAAAACCGCAACAAATAAATGTGAATTGTATGTTAATATTTTTTTTCAAAAAAAAATCGAAACCCCTTGGTTTTACTAAACTTTACAATACTTTTGACAACACGAATCATTTAAAAAACTTTAAACATTTATTAATTATTTAAATTATGAACAAATCAGATTTAATCAGCAAAATGGCAGGTGATGCCAAGGTAACCAAAGCTCAAGCTCAGGCCGCTTTGAATTCTTTCATTGGTGCAACTACAGGTGCATTAAAAAAAGGTGACAAATTGATCCTTGTAGGTTTTGGTACTTTTTCAGTAACTAAAAGAGCTGCAAGAACCGGCCGTAACCCACGTACCGGTAAAGAAATCAAGATAGCAGCTAAAAAAGTTGTTAAATTCAAAGCTGGTGCAGACCTTTCAAGTAAAGTGAAATAATTTATTTACACTACTATTAACTTAAATCCTCAGGCTTATGCCTGGGGATTTTTTTTGTACCTTTGTATCATGTCTAATCCTTCTAACAGGCGATTATTTTTTCAACATGTAGCCCAGACATCGGATACTCCACTCGCATTGGAAATAACACATGCGGAAGGTGTTTACCTGTATTCAGAAGAAAAAAGATATATCGATTGTATCTCCGGTATCGCAGTCAGCAATGTCGGCCATGCAAATCCGCATGTCAATGAGGCCATAAAAAAACAGCTTGATAAGCATCTGCACCTGATGGTATATGGTGAAATGATACAGTCAAGCCAGGTGCAACTGGCCCACAGGCTGAGTTCTCTTTTGCCTGAAAAGCTGGATGCAGTATATTATGTCAACAGTGGGAGTGAAGCAGTAGAAGGGGCCATGAAACTGGCGAAAAGAGTGACAGGCAGGCATCGTTTTGTAGCCCAGTGTAATGCATACCATGGCAGTACCCAGGGAGCACTGAGTTTAATGGACAATGCGTATTTCAGTCACAGGGCAGTACCGCTTATTCCGGGAATTTCATTTATTGAACAGGATGATATCTCGCAGGTGAATGAACTCATCACGGAACAGACCGCCGCTGTATTTATAGAACCCATCATGGGTGAAAAAGGTTATGTACCCTGTTCTATAAACTACTTGCAGGCCATAAGGAAAAGATGCGATGAAACCGGTGCCTTGCTGGTGTTTGATGAAATACAGTCGGGATACGGGCGCACCGGCAAATTGTTCGCATTTGAGCACTATGGGGTCATTCCCGACATATTGGTTCTGGCCAAGGGATTCGGGGGAGGAATGCCACTTGGTGCTTTTATTGCCTCAAAGGCTTTACTGGATATGTTCATGGATAACCCTGTTTTGGGCCATATTACCACATTTGGCGGACATCCCTTGAGTTGTGCCGCATCTTTGGCGGCCCTGGAATTTATACTTGACAAGGGACTGATGGATAAGATAAGTGAAAAAGAACAATTATTCAGGCGATTATTGGTCCATCCCAGGGTCATTTCGGTCTCCGGAAAAGGTCTTTTACTGGCCATTGAGATGGATAATAAGGATTTTTGCCGGAAAATCATCGATGATTGCGTCGAAAAGGGTCTTTTAATCGACTGGTTCTTATATGCTGAGCACAAAATCAGGCTTGCACCCCCTTTAATTATTGAAAACGAGCAAATAGTAGAGATATGTGGCATAATTCTTGAAAGTATTAGTAAAAATGAGGCAACCTTCACGTAAGATTGAAGTCTAAATGGCATATTTTACCACCTCAACACAATTTTTGTCACAAAATCGCAGTTAACATACTAAACATAAATACATCATAGAAACATGAAAAAATCAAAATTGATCCTCGGATTGGTACTTGCTTCAGCGTTAAGTACCGCCATTACAGGGTGTAAAAAAGATGACAAGAAAGCGACCGCTGAGACCGTTGTATCCGCAGAAGACAATTCCACTGCTGAATCGGAATTCACATCCATGTTCGACGTGGGGGATGACTTTGCAAGTACCGACAGCAAAAGAGGAGCTAATACGATTCTGCCTAATGGTGCAATCGTAAACTTCTCGGACAGCGACTACAATGATGGAGACGGTGTGGAATGTACCATCGATTTCGGACCGGTAAAAACAAGCATTCCTAAAGGCATACTTTGCCAGGATGGACGTTACAGGTCAGGTGTCCTGCATATTTCAGCCACCAAAAGGTATTTCCTTGATGGTGCGGTTGTTTCTATATGGGCAACAGACAATGACGGTTATTACGCGGGAAATGACGGCGTCAACCTGACACGTGTATCCGGTTCCATTACACTTACCAGGTTGACTCAGATGAGCCTGAAAATTGATGTGGACAATGCCAAAGCTACAAACGATAAAGGTACCGTAACATGGGAAAGCAGCAGGACTATCACTAAGACAGTTGAGGCTCCGGGCGGAATCATAGGCGACCAGTTTACAATCGAAGGTAATGCCAGCGGTGTGAACAGGAATGGTGAGAAATTCACTGTCACCATCGATGTGCCATTGCTTAAAAAAGTAGAAGCGGGTTGTGCCAGGACATTTGTTGTGGGAAAAATTACCCTTACAAATCTTTCAAGCGGCAAGGATATTAAAATTGACTACGATCCGTTCAACAACATGGCTTGTGACCTCACAGCCAAGGCGACCATCAATAACAAGGAATATTTCTATACAGTAAGATAATATTTATTAATAAATAATTTGTTAAGGGTCCCGAAAATGTTTAATTTTCGGGACTTTTTTATGTTGAGATCCGGACCTATTTTTTTGCTGCTTTTTATCTTTATTTCTTCTTGTGACAAGCATCAAAAAAAGACAATAGCGAAACAAGCCGACCGCGATAGTTTTTATGTGCTGAAGGAAAACCTGAAACCCTTTCGTAAAAGATTTACGGACAGTATTGAAGCCTATTTCAAGCATGATTTCAACGGCACTGTCCTGTTTTATAAAGATGGCAGGATCTATAAAAAAGCTTTCGGTTACAGGGATTTCAGGAAGACTTCCAGGACCCATGTTGATGATATCTTCCAGTTGGCCTCGGTTTCGAAAACCGTCACCGCTGTCGCCACACTGTTGCTCGTACAGGAGAAAAAAATAAATCTCGAAGATAATGTTGTAAAATATCTTGAGGATTTCCCGTATCCGAAGGTCACTATAAGGCAACTGTTGAACCACCGGAGTGGCCTGGCGAATTATATGTATTATACGGATACATTCTGGAAAGATACCTCTTCGTGTATGACGACTGATGATTTTTACTGTTTTATGGTGAAAAACAAACCTAAGCCATATCTCGAGCCGGACGTGTCCTTCAGCTATTGCAATACCAATTTTGCCTTTTTAGCCGTACTCATTGAAAAGGTGTCGGGCATGCCTTTCCCGCGCTTTATTGAAAAGCGCATTTTCAGGACCTGCGGAATGCGGAATTCCTTTTATTTGGGATATAAGCCGGATAGGATCAAAAACAAGGTTTTAGTGGGGAGGTATGAAAAAGTGGACTATTCAGGCACCTATTACCTGGATGGTGTTTTGGGGGATAAGAGTCTCTACAGCTGTGTAGAGGACCTTTTTTTATTTCACAAGGCTCTTTCTGATGGCAGGCTGATAAACGATACCCTGATGAAGGACATGCAGTCGCCGTCATACCGGTACAATGTTTATGGCGGCAGTTATGGCCTGGGTTTCAGGCTGGCCAACATGCCGAATGGGCAATGGGTATATCATAACGGATGGTGGCGCGGGTTCTGGACATTTTTCTGGAACAGGTTCGACAAAAAGGCCTGTTTTATCATACTCACCAACAATAAAAAGAGCAGCCACATAGACAAGGCCCAAATGGGTGAATGGCTGTTGAATACGCAGTAAATATTTTAGAAAAAAACATTTGTCTATTTAAATACTTATGGCTTATCTTTGTAAACCTAATTCAAAAGACCCGATTAATAGAGGATATAAACTGATAATTCTTCATCAAATATGTATTAATAACACGCCCATAAATAATTCATATAATCCTTTTTTATAACTACTTTACATTTTTTTTAGTTAATGACAGATACAAATAACCATTTGAATGAATCGAACGTTGATGATCCCAACGAGCGTGTTCTAGAGACCAAGATTGTCCACCTCGAGCAGAAAGGCGATTCAGAGGAGCATGATGAATTTTCCGAAATAGAGGAGGAAAAGCGTGACCAGACCGATTATTCAGGATTTACAAAAGCAGATTTCGTGGCAAAGGCTGAAGAGCTTGTGTCATATCCAAACATCAGGGAGGCACATGATATCTTCAAGAAGATACGCGTGTTGTTTGATGATGCGGTGAAGGCAGAACGTGTGGTCCTGGTAAAGGAATGGGCTGATGCGGGTCATGATGTAAGGGAATTCAAGCCCCCTTATGACGAGTCAAAAGAGAAATTTTACAAGATATATACTGCCTTTTTAGAAAAGAGGGCGGAGGAGAAAAAACAGGCTGAGGAAGAGAAGCAAAAGAATTATGTCGCCAAGAAAAAAATAATCGAAAGACTTAAGACCCTGGCTTCCGAAGATGAAACAGAGTCGATTTTCAAGGAAGTGGGTGAACTCCAGAAACAGTGGAAACAGATAAGGACTGTACCGAGGGAACACATGCAGGAATTGTGGGAGAGTTACAGGTATAACCTCGACAAATTCTATGACAACCATGCCATTAATAATGAATTAAAGGAAAAGGACAGGCAGAAAAACCTGGAAATAAAGATAGAACTCATCAAGAAAGTCACGTTCCTGAATGAGGAAAAATCCATTAAAAAGGCGCACATCATGCTGAATAAATACCACGAGGAATTTAAGAATGCCGGCCCGGTTCCGGGAAAGGATGTAGCCGAAGAGATTTGGAAGCGTTTCAAGGAAGCATCTGACCATGTCCTGAATGAAAAAAGGGAACAGTTGGAGCAGGTGAAGGCCAAGCGGAATGAAAATCTTGAACTGAAAAAAGTACTGTGTGAAAAGGTTGAGCAGATCAACCAGATACCGATTAACAGTCCAAAGGTGTGGAAGGAAAAATCGGAGGAGATAGTGAATATCTTTACAGAATGGAAGACCATCGGACCGGTACCTGAAAGTGCCAACGACCAGGTCTGGAAACGTTTCAGGGAAGCCCAGAACCACTTCAACCACCATAAAAAAGCGTATTTTGACCAGCTGAACAGCGGTAAGGAAAAAAACCTCGAGTTAAAGGTAGCCTTGTGCGTTGAAGCTGAGAAAATTTCTGAAAGCACCCAATATGATGTGACATCCAAGCACCTGATCGCACTGCAGGAAAAATGGAAATCGATAGGACCGGTTCCGGAGAACAGGAATGAAATGATCTGGTCACGCTTCCGTGCTGCCTGTGATAAATTTTTCAGGAGAAAAGACGAGTTCTATAAGGAAAAGAATGCAGGTGAAAAAGATAACCAGGCAATCAAGGAAAGACTGGTTGGAGAGGCGGAAAAACTGGTTGAGACAGAGGACAGTGCTGAAGCCTTTGAAAAGTTGAGAAAGATACAGCACGAGTGGTTGTCAGTCGGGTTTGTGCCCATCAAGGTAAAGAACGACCTGCAGACCAGGTATAGCAAGGCTGTGGATGCGGTATACAAGAAATTTAAGCAGTCAGCTGAGGAAAACAAGTCATTGCGCATCAGGGAACACTACGAAATGCTGGCCTCCGCACCAAATGGCGAGGACAAGATGAAATATGAGGAGCGCGCCATTAATGACAAGCTGAGGTTATTGAGGGATGATACTGAAACCTATAAAAACAATATAGAGTTTTTTGCAAAATCCAAGAATGCGGATGCATTGAGAAAGCAGATTGAACAAAAAATCGAGACCGCTAATCAGCAGATTGCAAAACTACAGGAAGAACTAAAAGTATTGAGATCCTATAAGAAAGCACCTACGAGATATAATTAGTATTTTTTAATATTGTTGTATGCTTAGTAAGGTCCGGACCGCCATTGACTTTTTAATTTATTTTTTCACTTCGGGTAATGAACATTCGGTTCATTCACCTTTCATTTATGATTTTGCAGTCAATGTTCTGAATGCCAGGAAAAATAAACCTCTATACCATGAGATAGAACTGGTGAGGAGCAAAATGCTGAAGAGCAAGTCAACCATCCAGGTTAGCCCTTTGGGGGCTGGAAAGGATACAAAGGCGACGGTTCAGGCACTGAGGTCGGTGGTGAACAGGACTTCAAAATCAGCTAAATATGCGGAATTACTCGAGCGGATTTGTCATTATTATCAACCACAATACGCTATTGAGATAGGAACTTCGGTAGGCATCAGTACACTTTACCAGGCCAGCGGTTTAACCCATGGAAATCTTTTTGCATTGGAAGGCAATCCTGACAGTGTAAAAATAGCCAGGCACAATGCTGAAAAGTTGGAATTTGACCATATACAGTTCATAGAAGGCGAGTTTGACAAAAGCCTGCCGATGTTATTGGAACAACTGCCAGGGGTGGATTATGTATTTTTTGATGGTAACCACACCATGGAAGCAACACTCAGGTATTTTGAATTATGTTTGCAGAAAGCGCACCAGGGAAGTATATTCATATTCGACGATATAAGGTGGAGCGATGAAATGTTTACCACCTGGCAAAAGATAAAAAATCATCCAAGGGTCACGGTCACCGTGGACTTGTTTTTTATGGGTATTGTGTTTTTCAGGACTGAACAGGAAAAGGAACATTTTACTTTGAGGTTTTAATGCATAGAAGGGCGAAAAAAATATCGAAATTATTCTGGCAGCTCAAACCCGTGAGAATGGTAGTTGCTTTTTTTGACAGCATTTATCCGCCGGGGTTCCAGGGTGCCTCCTTGTTTTCAGTATTCCAGTTTTTTTTCAAGGGTATTATCAGCCCGAAATTCAACTTATATGCTGGTTCACTTTCATGGAATTTTTTCCTGGCTATTTTCCCATCACTGATTTTCCTGTTTACACTGATAGCGTATATTCCGGGGTTTAATTTGCAGAAGCTGATACTCCAGCAATTGGATTTTCTGCCGAATGATACCTATAAGATCATCAAGTCGACCATCAGGGATATAGTCCAGAAACAGCGTTCAGGATTATTGTCCTTCGGTTTCCTGACGGCCCTGTATTTTGCCAGTAATGGAGTTTTTGCCATGATGCTGGCTTTTGACAGCAACTTTAATGAAGATGAGAAAAAGAAGCGCAATTTTTTCCAGAAAAGGGGAAAATCCATACTTGTCACCCTGGGCATCACAACGCTGATATTCCTTGCCCTCACCGCGTTGATATCCGGTAACCTCCTATCCTCATACATCATCAAGGAAAAGATCATCAACAAGGCTGTCATGTTGTTTGTAGTAAAAGGAATACAGTTCATTACGCTTTCTGCCTTGATATTCTTCATCATGAGTTCCTTGTATTATTTTGGTCATTCTGCCCATAAGAGATGGAGATTTTTCTCTCCGGGGGCAATAGTCGCAACCATCTTGTCCATCGGGGCTACCTACCTGTTCTCAAATTATGTAGACGGGTTTGACAGTTATAACAAATTATACGGCAGTATAGGCGCCATCATCGTCCTGATGTTATTGATCTATTTTAACACCCTTTGTGTGCTGGTTGGATTTGAGTTGAACATGAGCATCAATACAGTTGTAAAGATTACCCAGGAGAAACGGAAGCTGGAGAATCGGTTTATGAGTTGAGGGGAATATAAAAAATTTGTATATTTACAGACAACGAAAATCATGAAAGCCTTGTCTTATAACTAAGTACGACAATTCACGGTTATGGTAATGGCTTTCAAGTGTAGAAACAATATTATTATGAAGTAAGGTTTGACTGGACTTTTAATTTTATGGGAATAAAAACTCTATTGGTTTATTTTGTTTTCATTTTTTCACTGCCTGTCTTTTCACAAAGAGAGGCTTATAACTGGTATTTTGGCAACAAAGCAGGTATCACCTTCCATACCAACCCACCTTCAGCCCTCACCAACGGTAAACTCAGCACCCTTGAGGGTTGCGCTAGCATCAGCTCCTGGAACGGAAGGCTACTTTTTTATACTGACGGTAAAAGCGTTTGGGACAGCACCCACAATATTATGTCCAATGGTACAGGACTTAAAGGCGACCTCTCAACGACCCAAGCCGCTATTATTGTCCCCAAACCTGACAGTTCAAATATTTATTACATATTTACTGTGACGAATCAGGGCGGATCAGATGGAATACAATATTCAGTAGTGGATATGAAGCAGAATTCGGGAAGGGGTGATATACTAAGCGGGAGGAAAAATATCAAGCTGAAACCAAATGTTTGTGAAAAGATCACTGCGGTGCAGCATGCCAATGGACATGATTATTGGGTATTGACTGCGCAATTTGGCACCGATTCTGTTTTTGCCTACCTGGTCACAAGCGGAGTCATTTCCCAAAAACCAGTATTCAGCAGGTCAGGTATTACAATTTCTGCCGGTTATGGAGTGGGGTCAATGAAAGTTTCTACGGATGGCAAAAAAATTGCCTATGTCAATTCTCTACTTAACATATCAGCCGTCGGGGATTTTGATGCTGCTACAGGAAAAATATCCAACGTATGGGGCTTTTCCAGTCCTAATGCCTATGGTGTCGAATTTTCGCCAAACACAAAGTTTTTATATATTACAGAATTTTCGAATTTTAGGCTTGTCCGGTATGACTTGTCTGCAGGTTCAAGGGCTGCCTTTATTGCTTCGCGACAAGTTGTTGACAGTTCTACTTCCGCTGGCTTAATGCATGGGTCCCTGCAATTAGGCCCGGACCGCAGAATCTATGTCGCCCAGGTTTCAACAAATTTTTTGTCCGTCATTCACGCCCCTGATTCGTCAAAGTGCAGAGTGCAGAGAAATTATATATCCCTTGCACCCAAATCTTGCAGTCTTGGTTTACCCGGTTTCATACAGTCATTTTTCCAGAAGAGAACGTTTAAAGTTACCCGTAACTGCATCAGGGATTCCGCCCTTTTTACAATTTCAGATACTTTTAACCTGGATTCAGTCAGGTGGAATTATGGGGACATAGGTTCAGGAAGCAATAATACTTCCAAAAAAATCATTGGAGCCTACCATATCTACAACAAGACCGGGAATTACCAGGTGAGTATGATCTCCTATTTTAGGAAATCCAAGGATTCAATCCACATAGACACCGTCAGGCTTATTTTATATGTAAAAAACCCAAAACCCATGCTGGGCCGCGATACCAGTGTCTGCAATGTCATTTCCCATATAATAAAACCCCACAAAAACTATTTGTCCTACAAATGGAGCAACAATGCTGTCACTGCATCCATTTCGGTTAAAAAAACCGGGACCTATATCCTGAAGGCAAAGGATACTGTTGGTTGCATGAGCGCTGATACGATAGAAGTCAGGTTCCCAAAAGTTACAGCCTTGTACGAATTGTCTGATACCGTATTATGTCTTACCCATAATAGTTTCAAGTTAAGGGATACCAGTATTTACAAGGAGGACGAGAGGTTGAAGGCAATATGGTATTTTGGGGATGGCACAAATAAAATGGATACAATGGCAAAAAAGACCTATACCGTTGCGGGAACTTATTTCATTAAGCTTGTATTGCAAAGCAAACAGAATTGCAGGGATTCCACAATTAAAACAATTACAGTGCTGCCAAGTGCTGCCATTGGTTTTAACATCAATAAAACGGTGCAGTGTTTCATGGGACACAGCTTTGCCTTCACAAACACTTCAACTATATCATCAGGGACCATTGACGGTTATTCATGGACTATGGGAGACGGAAGCAGCAGCACACTAAAAAACATTTCCTCAAAAACCTATTTGATGGATACTTCCTATAGAATAACATTGGTGACCAGTTCTGATAAAAACTGCAGTGATACACTGGTTAAAAAGGTCATGCTGAATCCGAATCCCTCTGCGGGTTTTATTATTGACAGGGATCGGCAATGTTTCAGGGACCATGTATTTAATTTTACCAATACTTCAGTGATTGGCAGGGGCAGTATTATTAAATATAGCTGGGATCTTGGCAATGGCCAATCTTCCGGGAATCAGAATATCATAAGCCAGAAATATCTTTCGGAAGACACTTTCATGGTAAGTCTTGTAGCGCTTTCCGACAGCGGCTGTGCTGATACGGCAAAGCTTCTGGCAGTGACCTATGCCCAGCCGGTGGCAAAATTCATCATTCCCAATGACACCCAATGCTGGCAAAAGCACTATTTCAAAACAGTCAACCAAACCACCCTAAAATACGGGCAGATGAACCATTACTGGGATTTCGGGGATGGTACCTTTGATTCCGCATACACTCCATTTACTAAATCATATGCCAATCAATCGGGAAAATACACTGTTCATTACAAGGTCATTTCAGACCATGGCTGCACGGATTCTTTAATGCATGTAATATACTTGCTGGAGCGTCCTGTTTCTGCATTTGATATCAATGACTCGGTCCAGTGTTTCAGGGGTCACTTGTTCATGTTTGTGAACAAGACCACTTTCAGCGCTATAAATACCCTGAGTTATTATTGGGATTATGGCAATGGTAATACGTCAAATGGAATTAACCCGATAACTGCCACATACCCCAAAGCACAATACTACCCTGTGACCCTGGTTTCATATTCCTCCCTTACCAACTGTTATGATACCTTCATAAGTATGGTACTGCCTGCGCCACATGCCCTGCCTGATTTTTCAGTCGATAAGGATTCACAATGCCTGCGTTTCAACCAGTTTAAATTCATGAATCAAAGTACGGTGACCTTGGGCAGCATGACATATCAATGGGATTTCAGGGATAACAGTACAACAACGACAAAAGACCCGGTCAAGCATTACAATGCAAATTCTTCATATATGGTAAAACTGGTTGTGACCACTAACCATGATTGTCGGGACTCTGTTGGAAAACCAATTGTATTAACCCCTCATCCGAAGGCCGCCTTTTCAATCAATGATACCGGTCAGTGCCTGGCAATGCATGGTTTCGACCTTTTGAACACCACAACCATAGCTTATGGCAGTTATGATGTAAATTGGCTGTTTGATGATTTAACAAACAGGCAAGACCATGATGTAAATGGAAAACAATTCAATACCGGCGGTAGGCACAGGATCACCCTCACAGTCAATTCGGATCACGATTGCACAGATACGACAAGCAGTTGGGTATATCTTGAAAATGCAGGAAACATATCAATACAATTGGCAAATAAGGATTCGCAGTGTTTGAGGGGTAACAAGTTTGATCTTGCAAGCACAGGTATAGATCGAAACGTGGTTTATATGAGTTATTACTGGGATTTTGGAGACGGTCAAACTTCCGTTGCCAGCCCGGTCACTTACAGTTACACCAAGGAAGGACCAATGGAAGTATTTTTGGAAACTGTTTCAAGCAACGGATGCAGGGATTCAGCCTTTTTGAATGTTTTGATTCACCCGCACCCTGTTTCATCGTTTACAGCAGATATGCCCTGCTTCCCTGAACCGGTGATTTTTAAAAATACTTCAAGCATCACAATAGGGAGCATTGTCTCCTCTTATTGGTCATTTGGCGACGCCACGTATTCAATGCAATCAATGCCAGTAAAACAATATGACAATCCAGGATCCTATCATATTGTTCTTATTTCAAGATCTGAATATGGCTGTAATGATACATTGATCAAAAACAATGGAGTGATGATAAAGGAAAAACCAACCGCCCAATTTGATTTCACAACATTACCTTCAGTTGAATACAATATAAACAAACTACAAATGCATAATCGATCCTCTGCTGATGTAGTATCCAGCTACTGGAATTTTGGCAATGGATCTACAAGCACTGATAGGGATCCAATTGCAGAATATAGCGATTCCGGAAGTAAATGGATTCAGCTTGTGGTAATCAATAATGTCAATTGCAAGGATACATTTTTATTGGCTACAGGGCGAATGATACCCGACTTTTTCTTCTTCCTGCCAAATGCCTATTCGCCCGATGCCAATGGTATCAATGAAGAATTTAAACCTGTGGGCGGTCCGTATGTTCATTCATATATTATGGAGATATACAACCGTTGGGGGGAGAAAATATTTGAGAGCCGGGATATTGCCAAGGGCTGGGATGGTACTTATATGGGGAAAGAATGTGATGAAGGCATTTATCTGTGCCGTATTTATGTGGTGCCTTTAAAAGGAAAATTGCAATCCCATGAAATCACAGTGACTTTGTTGAGATAATAAGGAATACCAGTTTAATTGTTTGCCCCTAATCTCACTCAAATGCTTAGGCATTTGGCGAACCTCAGGGATTAGCTTAAGTGCAGAGCCACTTGGCAAAGCGCCTAATCAAAAACAAAGCCCTCGCGTATGCAAGGGCTTTGTTCAACTGGCGGAGAAAGAGGGATTCGAACCCCCGTTAGCTTTCACTAAAACAGTTTTCAAGACTGCCGCATTCAACCGCTCTGCCATTTCTCCTTTTTTAAAGGTCTGCAAAATTAGTATTTTCTTTTAAAATATAAAAGATATTTATTGGGAACTATAAATTCCAGCCATATTTGCGCTGGAAATTAAGCAATTCCACTACCTTTGAACAGTTGCCCAATGCCCAATGAAGAATAAAAAGACCTTCAATATTATTAACATATCAAGGGTTTACAGCTTCAGAACCATCACATTCTTATGTCTATTGCTGATGTTTCCCGTTCTTAAAGCCAAGCCTGAACCCGGTATGCTTAAAAAGCACACTGTCAAACTGGATATCATCCCTCTTTACAGTGTCTTGTTTGATGTGAGGAAACAATTGCGGCTTGGATTGGAGTATCAAAGAAACACCGATAAGAGGTATTTCCGCGCAATACACCTTGACGCGGGCCTATATGACGATTACACTTACTTTAAATACCATGATTTCTTTAACCAGGATGGTGGTTTATATCATACCAGGCAGGATGTAAAGACATACGGGTTCCACCTGATGCCGGCATGGCATTACAGTCTCTCAAGACCAGGTTCAGTCAAAAGGATAAAATGTCTGGCAGGCATTACAACCGACCTGAACATGTTCGCAAAGAAAATAAAGACCTTTAATTCTAAAACGCTTGATGCCAGTGATCAGACTTTTCGGCAAGCGAGGTTAGGCATGGGTATACACATCGGAATGACCTATAGGATAAGTCCGGTTTTCCATGTGGAGTTGAAAGGCATACTCATAGCCAAGCTCATTACATGGCAGTCTGACAAGGATATGAAAAATATCAAGCCCTTTAAATCTGTCTGGTTTGACGATCATCAAAACTTCTGGTTCATTCCCCAAATCAACCTCTGCTATGACTTTTAGACCTCTGTTTCGACTTTGGATTCTTGTTGTATTGTCAATTTTGCAGGTCAACTGCAATAAAGAAGAGGAATATACAGGCGACACCTGGTCAGGGGGTAAAGTGATGATACTAGGCCACCTGGGCATGGGTATAAGGTTCAGTATGCCGGGGGATACATATGAATCTATCAGTACAGCCATTTCAATCGGTTGCGACGGGTCAGAGATAGACGTGCAGTTGACCAGGGATTCTATTTTGATAGCATATCATGATGAAGACCTGTCCAGCCAAACAAATTGCGATGGCAAGATCGCTGAGC
>JANWHK010000103.1 GCA_025450395.1 Bacteroidia bacterium | reverse complement strand
TACAGTTTGCATGAAGGTGATTGACACCTGCAGGCAGTGTGATACAATGATTTGCAAGACTGTAACAATTACCTGTTTAACGAATTGCACCTGGAAACACAAGATAGGTGGATTTGAAGTATGGAACAATTGCGACAGCAATAAAACCCATAAGAATATCATTGGTAAATTCTACCTGAACCAGAATTACAACTGCAGCAAGAAATCTGTTAGGAAATGGACAGTGAATAACACCTTTGTGGGTTATGGGGAGCATTTGTATTACCCGGTAACTAAAAATGGCACTTACACAGTTTGCATGACTGTTTATGACAGTTGCAATAAATGTGACACCACACTCTGCAGGACCACCACCATTAACTGTTTCCCGGGTTGTAACTGGAAAAGCAAGGTGAACGACTTTTATGTTGCGTCCAACTGTGACAGCAATAAGACTCCTGTCTACATCAACGGCATGTTCATATTGAACAAGAACTATAAATGCACAAAACGCAAGGTTTGGAAATGGACCATGAATGGGGTAGTGAGTTACAGCGAGAAGCTTCATTTCAAGGTGACCAAGAACGGTACTTATAATGTGTGCCTGTGGCTTTATGACAGTTGCAACAATTGTGATACCAGTTTCTGCAAGACTGTCACCGTGAATTGTATCAAGAGTGGCTGCAACTGGAAAAGCAAGATTGGAGGTTTTGATGTGAGGACTAATTGTGACAGCAGTCACTTGAAATCTGTGAATCTCATCGGTAAATTTTATGCCAACCAGAATTACAATTGCAACAAGAAACTATTCCGCAAATGGATGGTGAATAATGCGTTTGCCGGTTATGGAGAAAACCTGTATTACAAGGTGCCCAAGAATGGAACATATACGGTTTGTATGGTGTTGTACGACAGTTGTAATAAATGTGATACAAGTATTTGCAAGACCATACAGGTCAATTGCGGAAGATTATCGCTGGATGCTGTCACTGAGACAACTGATATCCAGCTTTATCCAAACCCTGCCCAGGATCTTGTAAACATCACTTTTAGCCGCCAGGATATTCAGGATGTGCAGATGAGCATACTTGACCTGTCTGGACGAGTTATACAGGTTCGTGATATAACAGTTGATAATGGCACTTCTACAATCGATATCCAACAGTTACCTCCGGGAGTTTACCTCATCAGGGTGAGCATGGATCAGCAGGTATATCATTTAAGGCTGATCAAGAATTAAATTAGTAAGACTCAATTTTCCTATCCCGCTCCAACTGGATAGGAAAATTGCAAGTCGAACTAATCCCGAGGCTTTGTGAAGGGATCTAAGGCTTTGCCACGTAGCTTAGCTCCATTTCATTTCAATACCCTATCAGATAATAGCCGGCCAATTGCAAGATTGGTCGGTTTTTTTACTCTTCAAGCCTTTTCAGGTTAATCAGTTTTCCTTCAGTAATATTGTAGGAAGGCTTATTCGGGTTTGATGCATTTGGTTTCAGGTGAAAGTCAACGCGCTTACAAAAAGCAGGCAGATAAGTGTAAAATGAATAAATTTATAAAGCATATGAAATTACCGGATTAGCGTAAAAGTGCCGCGGAACCAGCGTTCCACTTCATCGCAACCCACGTATTTTACATAAAACACATAGACATCCTGTGGTGCAAGGTTATTACCCTTGCTGGTACCATCCCACTGAATGGATGGTTTGTCCGCTTCAAATATCTTTTCACCCCATCGGTTATAAATTCTCAACAGGTAGGGTGATCCCGGATCGCTGTATTTATTGCCCGGATATACCTCATTTAATTCATCTCCATTGGGGGAGAATGCATTGGGCATGAATAGATCTATCGGCAAGGCATTGGGCTTTTCGTAGATATGGATACTGTCGTGTGTAATACAGCCATTTTCGTCTTTTATGGTTACAACATATATGCCTGAATCCTTGATAAAGATGCTACGCGTTTTAGCACCTGTATTCCATAAATAATTGGACATGCTATCAGTGGCTTTCAACTCAATAGTGGATGATAAACATATGGCGGTGTCATCTCCAAGTCCGCCATCAATAGGAGGAAATTGTGTAATGAACATTGAATCAGATTCAATACATCCGTCTTTAGTGACAATTGTAAGTTTCTTTTTACCATCTGTAACAGCATGGTAGTCGATTGTTTCGGCATTGTCATGCCATAGGTATTTTACAAATCCTTTTACAGGTCTCAGCCACCTGTCAATGGGGCCGCAGTAAAATGTATCATTGCCCAGATCCAGGCCGGTTTCAATATTTGTAAGTACCGCGGTGTCGAAAATGGTGCATAGCCTGTTGCGTACTTTCACAAAATAGGTACCGGGAACGGAGGTTGATATCTGAGGTGTGGTTTCTCCTGTATTCCATATGTAATTTGTCTCCAGTTTGGTTTTAATGCTGTAATTTACCCCATCCAGCTTGACCGTGGTGCCTTTACAGAACAATGTATCATTAAGGTACACCCTTGGTGGCGGGTATAAAACAAAGGTAATGCTATCTACGGAAGGACAATTGTTCGGGTTGGTTACATTTACCCAGTATTGCCCGAGTTTGTGTATAAAGACGGACTGCTCAGTGGTATTGTCATTCCAAAGGTAGGTCTTGTATCCCGGTTTGCCTTCCCATGTAAACTGAACAAAACTGTCCCGGCAGATTACGGAATCAGGTCCTAGATCTATTAGGGACAGGTCATTTATTATGTTGATGGTATCGCGTGAAACGCAAGGAGCATCGGTAACGCTTACCCAGTATTTACCGCCCTTATTGACATTGATCGCCGGTGTGCTTTCGCCAGTATTCCATTTGTAGGTCTTATTAGGGACACTGGTAAATAATTTCTTGGTGAAAGGACCACATATAAGTGTGTCGTTAGGAATATATACCTTGAAATTCTGCTTGACATTGATATCGTATTCCGAAGTGTCTGTGCAGATGGTATTGATGGTAATGAGTTTTACATTGTAATTTCCGGGTTTTGAATAAGTGTACTTGGGGTCTTTTAACACTGAAGTATCAAGTTTAGTGGCAGGGTCACCAAAATCCCATAAATACTGGACTCCATTCTCGCTCCTGTTGGTAAAAAATACTTCATTTTCTGAACAATTGAATTTAGGTACACTAAAGGAAGAAACCACGTCAAATATACAATTGCTGACATTAAACTGGAAATCCCGCTTGGTTTCACCAATCCTTACACCTTTGCGATACTCAGTCACTTTAATCCCGACAACAAACTGCCCTGAGAGGGTTGGTGTAAGGGTTAATTTTCCGGTTTTATTGTCAATTGACAGGAGGGGATTGCCGTCAATCTGGTTAAACGTAGAGTACCCTGATTCCCATAATACAGGGGAATAATCCCTGGGGTTGGTTGATCCGTCCTGTGAAGGTAGTGGGGCAACATTGTCAGCACCAATATAAGGCGTGTATAACTCGTAGGATAATGAATCTCCATCTGCATCTGTAGCACTATGGTCAAATTTTAACGGGGCATTGGTACACAAAAAATTAGGGGGTAATGATTTAAAGATCGGGCTGCTGTTTTTAGGAATTACCTTTGTGCTGGGGATATAGGTCCAATAGGTGGCCCCGGTTGATTGGGGATTGATGATATTATTGATGGAGTTGTTCCTGCAGCATCTTTCGAAGCTGATGACATAACCACCATCATTTACAGGCACCGAAATATCAATGGTATAGGTGTATTTATCGACACAGGCATTCGGTTTTGTCTTGATACACTTGTAATTGACATCAGATACCCTGATAGGCCCTGTCCTGGACTGGCTAAGTTGATAACCGTTATGGCTGGATGCAGAGGTATAAAGGTCGAAGGGATTAAAATCATTATTGAGGTTTTTTGAATAGATATTGATATAACCATCCTTGTCTGTTTCAATTGCATTCTCCTGCCCATTGATACAATCTACATATAAATAAAGAGTTACCCTGTAATTGGCATTAAACTGGTTGCTGTTCAGGAACTTATACATAATCTCCCCGCCCACAATATGCGTTGCTGACGATTTCGGCAGCCAATAACAGCACATCACGACAAGCAGAAGTATCCTTTTCATCTTTGTTACTTAGACTCAAATTTACAACAATATGTTGCAACTCAAAGTGTTTTTTTTAATAAAAGATTCAAATTTAGGTTAACTGGCCCATTTTTCGGGCGAATCGACGTATTATTTTTTTATTAATTATTGCACAGGCATGCCACTTAATTTCAAATATTCATTCAAAAATTGTTCTGCTTCCTTGGTCCGTCCTGCTTTTTTGAGTTCAGTGCCAAGAATATAATAGGGTTCAGGGTTTTTAGGCTGTAATTGTATGGCGTACTGCAGGTTCATGTATGCTGAGTCTGATTCATTCAGCATGATCTGGGATTTGGCCAATCCGATATATCCTGCGGCCTCATTGCCGTAGGCAACTAAAAACTTGTTGTAATATGTTCTTGCTTCTTCCGGATTGTTTTGTTGTAACCTTATTTCGCCCATAAAAAGTGGGGCTGATGCATTTTTCTTGTGTTTGAAAGCCAGGGCAAAGTTTTCAAATGCCAGGTCCACCATTTTTTTGTCAGGGTTTTGCGGATCCTTCATCATGGATTGCCTGTAATAAACTTCGCCCATGCTTTGATAGGCTTCGTAATTACCGTCACGCAGTGCAATGGCTTTTTTATAGAACATGATGGCGGTGTCAAGACTCATCTTGAGTTTGTAGGCGTTGGCGATTCCCCTCACATATTCTTCTTCCAGTGGATTCCAGGCAGCTGCTTTTTGATAGAAATACAAGGCACTGTCGGGGTTGTTTTTCTTCAGGTATTTTTGACCTTGTGAGCTGTAATTGTTATCAGACTTCACAACTGCAGCAACCGTGACACCATCCACTTTCACCTCATGTATCGTTCCTTTCGGAGGCCAGTAACCGCCTATGATCTGATTCCTGGAAAGCGTTCTGGTAGTCCATATGGCGTAAGTCCAGTCATTATTTGCCCATTCGTATTCCCTGGTCCATGCGTATTTCACGTCTTTACCTTCGGGTACAAAGGTCTTTAGAGCCTCCTGTATATTGTTGCTGCTTACTTTAATTTCGCCACCCAACACTTCAGGCTTGTTTTTCACCAGCCATTGAAATGCGGCACGCGGGGTCTGGTTCCAATAATCGAGTTCATATTCTCCATTCGCGCCTTTCACGCCTCCGGCAATCTCATTGAAATAAACATATTGATAAGGGTGGTTGATAATGCTCCATATTCCGGGTTTAAGCAATGTCAGGGCGACAATGGACATGACAATAATCTGTGCCTTTCCCGACCTGAATATGCTTGCAAGCCAATACCAGCCTAGAATGGCCAGGGCAGCAAGTGAAGGATATATAAAGATAAAATGCCTCCATCCATTGTAAACGTACGAATTTTTGTAAATGGCGTATGTGGCGGGGAACAAAGTGGCAATCACAAGTAAACTCAACATCAGGAAATGCAGTTTACCCTTTTTAAACCATCCGAGCAACAGGCCCATGATAAAACCTGCCAATACTGCCAATGGTGCTGTCAACATTATTAGTTTGGGCTCATAATACCACGGTTTGTTGAATAACCTGGTTCCTTCAAACAGTTCGTAATAGGTGAGGTAAGAGAATTTTTCGAATTCCTTCAATGCTTTCAGTGCCCCTGTCAATGGCTGTCGCAGCGCATAAGGCCACATCAGGATTCCAATCAGGTAACCGGCAATAGCGATGACAAGAAATGACCAGAAATAGGGTTTCATCGAGTCCATCATCTTGAGTTTTTTATTGCGTGTAAGTATCCAATGCAGGAACATGAAAAGTGCCAGGTAACCCAATAACAGGAGACCACCGGCCCTGATGCTGATGGCAAACCCAATTGCGATGGCCAGCATCACCTTGGTTTGGTGTCGCGGTTTTGGAAGTTCTTTCAGTAGCATGATCAGGTAATATATGGCCATGATATAACCCGCTGCAAAAGGAATGTCTTTTGGGTTGTTGAAACAATGGCCAAAAAAGGAAGGAGAGCAGGTCAATGCCAGCAAAGTGATAATAGCAGGCAACCATCCTGAAAAGGACCGGACTATCAATGCGGTAAATAAGATCGTTAAAAAGCCGACTATGGCATTGATAAAATGGCGCACCATAAAATCGTTTTCCGGAGACAGGATACTGTTGATGGCAGCACTGAATACGTCGATGCTCATGCCGTAATAGACGTTGGTGAAATAATCCGTATGCCCCTTTTTCTGGAAATCAAACATGGTGGTATCGTTGCCGAGGCTGGTGTAATATTTTAATACATCTTTGGAAAATGTGTTGTGGTTGGGTTCGTCCCAGGTAACATTGTAATCAAAACTGATAAAACACATCAAGGCAAGCAATAAGGTAGCCATGATGCCGAAGATGCGTTTATAACCCCTGTGGTTGATGTTGGACCAATCGGTTGTTTTGTTGCGGGTCCCGGCCGTTTTGAAAAAGGAATTGATAATAGCTGTAAAACCCTGGGGTATACTGCTGAAAAATGCTTTTATACCATCGCCGAAAGAAAAGTCGTCAGCCTGCAGTTCAAAATTAACCGGTGTTGCTATTCCTTCTTTTTCAGCGAGAGCTGCCAATTGCCATGCACTGCTTATTTTTTTATCGATCACAAGGTTCTTGAATGCCTCTTTTGAAAAGATCACTGCCTCAGATGAGGACAGGTTGGCATTTGCACCTGTAAATAGTTTTGGCCAGAAATTAGCCCAATAGCCACAATATTTCGCGAAGTAACCGGCTTTCTGGGGTAATTTGCCATTGGCTACCACGACATTTTCACCATTGAAGAATTTGTTTGCCGATGTAGCCCATTTGCTCAACAAGGCGGGTTCATTGCTTAAGGGTAAAGTAACAGGCAATACATTCTTGATATCATCCAGAAATTCAATGTCATCTATAACCCTTATCTTGCTGTCTTGCAAAAGGGCATCAACAAGTTTGGAATTCAGGTGGCCGTGTGTATATAACTCAAGGGGATTGCTGGATTTGAAGGCGATCTCGGCAAGTTGGCTTAAATCATCTTCTGCCTGTTTACTGCCATTCGACTTGACAATGAACAAAGCTGTATTGCCCCCGTTTCCCGTTATTTTATCACTGCTCACTTGCTTAGGTACCATATATATCTTCTCTTGCTAAAAGGTGGAAAATTATATCAAATTTCTTTAAAATCCAAATTGGGCTGAGTTGATAGTTCAGCAATGCCAAACTTTGTCTATTTTTGCTGTAGTGGTATCCATGATGGAAAGGGTGAAGGTATATGAAGAAAAAAATCAAGATCTTAATTGAACTTACGCTCGACCGTTTGCCTGAAAATCTGAAACACAGGGTGTCCCTGTTTTTTAACGGGTTGAAACATGTGTTGGGCAAGGGATACAGGCGTTTTGGATTTTTTTCCTTCTGGATCAGGGTTTGCGATTTTATTGTCGTACGGACAAATGGCGATAAATTCATAGAGTTTGAGCTGACCAATATCTGCAATGCACAATGTGTATTCTGTCCATACCCTGATATGCTAAGGACCGACAAGAAATTCATGAACATGAATGATGAGATACTGGCAAAAAGTATTTCCAAGATCAATGAATTCAAGTCAGCGCTTATCAGTTTCACGCCTACTACCGGTGATACCTTGTTACATCCCGAATGGGACAAGTACATTTCAAGTGTGCTGGAACAAAAGGGTATCGCAAAAGCTACAATTTTTACCAACGCCATCAAACTGGATGAGGAAAATGCTGACAAATTCATTCAATTGTTGAAGAAGGATGAAAAAGGAAAAATGTCCCAGCTTTATTTTTCATTTGGAGGTCTGGATGTGAATACTTACAAGTCACTATACAAGGTAGACAGGTTTGACATGGTAAAGGAAAATATCAATCATTTTTTATCCCTTTTGAAACGTGAAAGGATGTCGGTTGGAATACATATCCACGTTAAATTATTGAAGAACCAGGTTTTTGATCCGATTCTGGCAAAGACACTTCTGAATAAAAACAATTACCCTTTCGTTTATTTCTCCCATTCCAGTTTTTATTTCAGCAATGATGGGTATAAACGCAATGCCATTATTGATTATTATCCGGATGAACAACCCGTGAAAGAATATGCCTGCTCATACCTTAACAAGACCAGGTTTGCTGCGGATGGTGGCGTATGGGCCGATGGGTGCGTAATCTCTGAAATGCCGGGAGACAGTTCACTGAAACTCGGGAATGTGGATGATGAGCGAAGCGTGATCGAAAAGGAGAGGACCCGCATCATCGATGATTGGGAAAAAAGGCAGGTGATTCCGAAGCCTTGCCAGGGTTGCACGGTTTATCGTTGTAGGAAAGGTGAGAGCCGGTGAGAACCGGTGGGAGCCAGTAAAATCCAGTGAAATCCAGTGGGACCACGTCATCACGAGTGCTTGCCATAGCAAGCGTGTGGTGATCTGCAACCCGTTACGCAATTTTACTAAAAACCTTTTTACTTTCATAGGATAATTCCGTCATCTATCGATGTTGCATAATTTTATTTAACTGAGGACGTTATTCACCATATGAAGAAAATTAAAATAGTCCTGTTGCTTTTTGTACTTGGCGTTATTGGCGTATACGCCCTTAACATGAAAGCAATAAAAAAAAACAAGGGCACAAAAATCCATGCCGGGTTTTCTCCTGATTCACTGAAAGAAGGTGACCTGATCTTCCAAACCAATATTGGCGGGCAGGGACTGGCCATTCAGTTGGTCACCCACTCACCTTATACGCATATCGGTGTCATCTTTAAGCAGGATGAAGAATGGATGGTATATGAAGCTGTTGAACCTGTACAGGTAGTATCCCTGGAAACATTTACAGATCGCGGTGACGAAGGTAAATATGTTATCCGGCGACTCAAGGGAAGCGATACGCTTTTAACTGCTGTAAAACTTGACATGATGAAAAAATACCTGGACAAGCAAATGGACAAGCACTATGATATTCATTTTGGATGGGCAGATGACAAATTCTATTGCAGCGAACTGGTGTGGAAATGTTACAACGCAGTGGGCATCAGTATTGGTCCGCTGAAAAAACTAAAAGAGTTTGATCTCAGCAGTCCGGTTGTGAAAAAAATAATGGCAGAACGGTATGGCAAGGATATTCCCTATAATGAGAAAGTGATATCTCCCGGAGATATTTTTAACAATAAGGAATTGAAGGAAGTTTACCGGAACTAGTAATCGGTAATCAGTAATCGTAATCTATCTAAAGAACCACGTCATCACAAGTGCTTGCCATAGCAAGGGCGTGGGATCTACAATTCATAATTCATTCTCAAATTTTAAATTATTCATTATTAATTATTCATTCATAATTCATAATTCATAATTCATAATCCCTCACAGCAATTTCAACGCCTGCTTAATCATATCCTCAACAGTTAACTGAGATTGGTTGTGACTGGTGATCTTCAGCAATACCTTTTCGGCCACACCTCTCTGGAAGCCCAGTGCCTGCAAGGCTAAAAGTGATTCCTCGAAGTTCTTGTTGGTCTGGCTTGGCATATTTGCAAGTTCAGCCGGAGTGGCCATTCTCGTCACTTTATCCTGGAGTTCAAGAATAATCCTTTGTGCGGTTTTGGGACCCACGCCTTTTACGGATTTAAGCATGGCGATATTGCCTGTACTGATGGCGCTGATGATTTCAGTCGGGGATTGCCCGCTCAGGATCATCCTGGCTGTATTTGTGCCGACCCCATTCACCATGATCAATTGCCTGAATAACGACCTTTCGATCTCGTCAAAAAAACCATAGAGGAAATGCCCGTCTTCCTTCACTGCCAGGTGGGTCAGTATCCTTACCCGTTTAAGTTCCCTGGTTTTTTCGTATGTATTGATGCTGATCTGCAAATGGTAACCGATACCATTGGCGTTGATGACTATAAAAGCGGGATTGGCGTGTTCTACTGCCCCTTCAATGAATTCATACATACCGGCTATTATTGATGAACCATTTTAGATTCCTGGAGAATAGTGATCCAGTCAAATTTGTCTGGTGTGATCAGTGTTTTCATGTCATTGAACGCATTGACGATCTCAGTGCTCAATAAATTACCAGTGGCATTGACCGGGTATTTTTTATCCATGTAACTGAACATTTCAATATTGGTGACAGTTGCAGCAGTTCCGGAGACAAACATTTCCCTGAGTTCACCTTTTTCGTGCCATTGTATAAGTTCCTTCACGCTGATCTGTTTTTCTATGACATTCTTTCCCTGGCTTCTCAATAATTTGATGATGGAATCCCTGGTAATGCCTGCGAGCAAGCTGTCATTCAGCTGTGGTGTATATATGGTATCTTCAGTGATCACAAATACATTGCTTGTACCTGTTTCCTCGAGATATTGATGCTGTTCGCCATCCGTCCAAAGGACCTGGTCAAAACCATCCTTTTGTGCCAGTTTAGTAGGATACATGGCTGCTGCGTAATTTCCGGCACATTTTGCTGCTCCCACACCGCCTTTTGACGCGCGCGTATATTTTTCCTCTATCCTAACCTTTAAAGGCTGGCTGTAATAACTGCTGACCGGGCATGCATAGATCATGAAACAATAGTTTTCACTTGGCTTAACACCCAGGAAATCATCAATTGCAAACATAAATGGACGGATATACAGGGAGCTGCCTCTTTTGGCAGGAATCCATTCCTTGTCCAGTATCAACAATTTCTGCAGGGCCTGCATGAAGATCTCTTCAGGTAACTGTGGCATACACATCCTTTCAGCTGAACGGTTAAGTCTCGCAAGGTTTTCAAGTGGGCGGAACAAGGTTATGACACCATCATCGTTCTTCACGGCTTTCATTCCTTCAAATATCGCCTGTCCGTAATGCAAGGCAGACAATGTCGGACTCAAGGGGATTTTGCCAAAAGGTTCTATTCTGAAATCCTGCCATTGATTATTCCTGAAATCACAGGAAAACATATGATCGGTAAAAACTCTGCCGAAAACAATATTTTCAGGGTCAAAGGAAGAAATATTTGATTCTTCGACAAGTTTTGTTGTAATTTTGAGGCTCATTTTGAAGTGCAAATTAAATCAATTTATTTAATGAATCAAAACCTAATTATTTCCGAGAATTTCCCTGAACTCATCAATCTGTTTGCGGGAGATGAGGTATATATGATAGAAGAGCCGAAATGGTATGAAGAAATAAAAAGTGAAGGAGGCAATAAATACAGGTTCCTGAATATAGTTTCGCATGCTTCAGGGGAGGTTATACCGCCTGCCCAAAAGGATTTTTTCTTCCGGATGGCCAATGCGATACAGACCGACCGTATCAAGATGGATGCTGATGGTTTTGCAGTTATCAACATATTCGATTACAAGGGCTTGAAATGGGCCAATATCGAGAAATTATTCAGCCCGAAATACTGTATTTTCTGGGGTGTAGATCCGTATAAACTTGATGTTCCCTGCCATATCAATGCCGGCATTACACACAATGGCTGCCGCGTTACAGCAGTGGATGAAATGGAACATGTTGAGAAAAGCAAAGAGCTGAAAACGGAGTTATGGAAAAAGATCCAGTTTATGTTTGATTTCCATAAAAAATAATCTGATGGGTACAAAAATTGTTTTTGCTTCATCCAACAATCATAAATTAGATGAGATAAGGCCCCTTTTACCAGCACAATTTGAATTGCTGAGTTTGGCCGATATTAATTTTGCAGATGAAATTGAGGAAACCGGTAAGACTTTTGAGGATAATGCTGAATTAAAGGCCAATGCGGTATTCAATGCAACGAAACAGTTGTGTTTTGCAGATGACAGCGGGCTGGAAGTCGATGCGCTGGAGGGAAAACCCGGGGTAAAAAGTGCCAGGTATGCAGGTGAACCGGTGGATCATCAAAAAAACATAGAATTATTGCTTTCCAATATGAAGGGCAGAAAAAACAGGAAAGCCAGGTTTAAAACCATTGTTTGTCTGAGGTTTGACAGTAAAACGTTTTTTTTTGAAGGTGTGGTCAATGGACTTATTACGGAAGAACCCAGGGGTTTGAACGGGTTTGGTTATGACCCGGTCTTTATGCCGGATGGGTTCCAACAGACCTTTGCTGAAATGTCGCTGGAGGATAAAAACAAGATAAGCCACAGAAAAATGGCCATCACCAAGATGACAGGTTTTCTGCTTTACATATAATATGGACCCGGTACTCAAGATTGCAGATTTTAGTTATGAGTTACCTGAGGCAAGGATTGCCCAGAAGGCGGCAGAACCTCGCGACAGCAGCAAATTGCTGTGTTTT
>JANWHK010000102.1 GCA_025450395.1 Bacteroidia bacterium | reverse complement strand
TGAAACCGTTGAAGGCACAGAGAAGTTCTTCTTGAATTCACTGGCCTGGAAATAGGAGATAGGCTCGTATTCTATCCTTCTCCTGTGACTGCCTCCCAGGCGGATGGCGCCATCCCTGTTCCTTATATTAAAGGTATTGCTGCCCATTTTCTGGAAAGTCTGTGACAACCCTCTTTCAAGACCGTCAACAGCCGTAAGCATGCCTACAAGAGCTGAAATACCAATGGCTATGATAAGGCAGGTGATGATGGTACGCAGCATATTGTCACGTATGGAACTCAGTGCTATCTTTATATTCTGTAAAGTGTTCAAGGTGTCAGGTATGAGTCATGTTTTCATTACAAACCAAAGCAAATTCCTTGAATATTTATGCATATCTTCTACCAACCCAGTAAATTAAGGGATAAAAAAAAATTTTAATTTTTGAATACAAACACAATAAAGTTTCTTAGTTTTGCATTCCTCTATAATAAAAAATACAAAAAATGGATCCTTTATTACATGACGTTCTGGACATCTTAAAATTCATTATCCCCTCACTGGTCGTTTTAGCAGTTTGTTATGTGATTATCAATAAAGTAATGGATGACCATTCAAACCGGTTACAGCTCGAGATCAGGAAACAGAACGCCAGCATGTTGACTCCTCTTAAATTACAGGCTTATGAGCGTATGATATTGTTTCTTGAGCGTATCAGCCCGCAGACACTTATCAATAATTATAATGATGGAACCAACACGGCAAGAGGCTTGAAACATTTAATGGAATCCTCGGTCAACCAGGAATTCATGCATAATTTATCACAGCAGATATATATCAGTAACCAGGCATGGAATATTATAAAGGTAGTAAAGGAGGAAGTGATCCAACTGATCCACGAAACCTATGAGATCATGGAAACTGAAGCCAGCGGTGTGGATTTATCCAAAGCTATCATTGATAGAATGATCATGGAAAATTCCATACCTACCCTCAAGGCAATTGATTTCCTTAAGGCTGAAATAAATCTCTATTTCTAGAACTTTCTTTATGATGGGGGGTGGATGAGAAGGCAACTCATGGATGGTGCTAATTTAAACAGCGTATTTTGGAAGAAAAAAAGTTATACAACGACAGCGGCATTGAGATCAGCCAGGTTTATGGCGACTCGGCAAGTGAAAACCCGGGTGAGTTTCCCTTTACCAGGGGTATAAGAGAGGATATGTACAGGGGGCGTTTATGGACCATGCGCCAGTATGCAGGGTTCTCAACCGCCGAAGAGTCAAACAAGAGGTACCATTATTTATTGGACCAGGGTACCACGGGTTTATCGGTTGCCTTCGACCTTCCAACCCAGATAGGTTACGACAGTTCACATGAATTTGCCGAAGGTGAAGTGGGCAAAGTGGGAGTCGCAATAGATTCCCTGAAGGACTTCGAAACCCTGTTTGCGGGAATCCGACTGGAGGATATCACCACCAGCATGACTATTAATGCTACTGCGTCCACGCTTCTGGCCATGTATATAGCAGTCGCAAAACAACAGGGGGCAGACCTTTCCAAGATTTCAGGCACCATACAGAATGATATATTAAAGGAGTATGCTGCAAGGGGTACCTATATATATCCACCTAAACAAAGTATGCGTATCATTACGGATATATTTGAATATTGCAGCAGGGAAGTGCCTAAATGGAATACCATTTCCATATCTGGTTATCATATCAGGGAAGCAGGCAGTACGGCTGCGCAGGAACTGGCCTTCACCCTTGCGAATGGAAAAACGTATGTACAGGCGGCCTTAACTAAAGGACTTGACATAAATGTATTTGCAAAAAGATTGTCCTTCTTTTTCAATGCACATAATAATGTATTCGAGGAAGTGGCAAAATTCAGGGCGGCCAGGAGGATGTGGGCCAATATCACAAAATCATTGGGGGCGACCGATGCACAGGCGCAGATGCTGAGGTTCCATACACAGACAGGCGGATCGACCTTAACCGCACAACAACCGGAGAACAATATTATACGTGTGGCCATGCAGGCCATGTCGGCAGTGTTGGGTGGAACGCAAAGCCTGCATACCAATGGTTTTGATGAAGCCTTGAGCCTGCCTACTGAACATGCAGCAAAGATTGCATTGAGGACACAGCAGATCATTGGTTTTGAAAGTGGAATTACACAGGCGGTTGACCCACTTGGTGGCAGTTATTATATAGAAGCGCTAACAGACGAAATGGAAAAACTGGCCTATAAATATATAGATACCATAGATGCCATGGGTGGAAGTGTTGCTGCAATCGAACAGGGATATATGCAGAATGAGATTGCAAAAAGCGCTTATATCTATCAAAAGGAGATCGAAAGTAATGAAAAGATCATAGTTGGTGTGAACAAGTTCATCGATACGAATGAAAAAGTGAAACCTGTTTTCAAGATTGATGATCATATCAGAAAAGTACAGATTGAAAAACTTGAGCAATTGAAAAATGAGAGGAACCAGGCTGAGGTTGAGAAACAACTCAACAGACTTTCAGAGGCTGCGACGAACGGAAATAACCTGATGCCTTATGTGATTGACAGCGTTGAAAATTATGCTACTTTGGGCGAAATAGCTGATGTTCTGAGAAAAAATTTTGGCGAATATAAGGGATAATCATTACCTTTGATTCGCTTTGAAATAATGAAAATTATTTTAAAAACCGGAATAAAAAGTTTTAATAAAAATATTGTGATATTGACCTTAGCTTAATCGTAAATTAACAGAATGATAAACAACATTAAAGTAAAAAAAAGTTAATATTCGACACAAAAAAATTTTTTTAATAACTTTTTTTAAACGTAATTTCAGAATTGAATTCAAAATTATACACAAACGAATAACACATTAAAAATCAACTATATATAATGAGCATGAGTGGACAACAATTTAACGCGGAATCAGTTTGGGCGAATTGCCTGAAAATAATAAAGGATAATTTAAATCCTCAAAGCTATAAAACCTGGTTCGATCCGATTAAATCTGTTAAGCTTGAAAATAAAATTTTAACTATTCAGGTGCCAAGCCAGTTCTTTTATGAATGGCTGGAGGAGCATTACGTCACCCTGCTTCAGAAAACATTGAAACAGGTATTGGGTGTCGGGTCAAAGCTCGAATATAATATTATAGTAGAGAACAGTACGCCGGCAAATGGTCCTTATACCATCAACGTACCTACAGGCAGCGGGAAAAAACCTGTTACCAATGAAGTGAACCTTCCGTTGAATGTCACCAACAATATTAAAAATCCATTTATAATTCCGGGCTTAAGAAAGATACCAATCGATTCACAGTTAAACCCGAAATATACATTTGATAATTTTATAGAAGGCGAATGTAACAGGCTTGCAAGGGGAGCAGGATGGGCAGTAGCACACAATCCCGGCGGCACCGCTTATAATCCGCTGATGATATTCGGTGGTGTAGGTTTAGGCAAAACACACCTGGTGCATGCCATCGGAAACCTGATCAAGCAGGTCAATAAAAACAAGACAGTCATCTATGTATCCGCTGAAAGGTTCGTCAACCAATATGTTGAATCCGTGAAGGCGAATAACCAGAATGATTTTGTAAATTTCTACCAGAGCCTTGATGTATTGATCGTTGATGATATCCATCAATTATCGCAGAAAACAAGGACACAGGAAATCTTCTTTACAATATTCAACCAGTTGCACCAGTCCGGAAGGCAGATCATATTAACCAGCGACAAGGCACCAAAGGATATCAAGGATGTAGATGAAAGGTTATTGTCAAGGTTCAAATGGGGTTTATCCGCTGACCTGAGTATTCCTGATTTTGAAACACGTATCGCCATACTTGAAAACAAGGCTTACGAAAGCGGCCTGTCACTGCACCGCGAAGTGGTGGAATATATCGCTCACAATGTAGATAACAACATAAGGGAGATAGAAGGCGCATTGATATCATTGTTGGCACAAAGCTCTCTGAACAGGAAGGAAATCGACCTGGATCTTGCCAAGCAGATGATGAAGAATTTTGTCAAGAATGCCACCCGCGAAATCAGTATCGATTACATACAAAAACTGGTTTGCGATTTTTATAATGTATCGGTTGACAGTGTAAAATCCAAGACCAGAAAAAGAGAAATTGTACAGGCCAGGCAGATTGCAATGTATTTTGCGAAAGACCTTACAAAGGCTTCATTAAAGAATATTGGAACACATTTTGGTAACAGGGACCACAGCACCGTGATTCACGCCTGTCAGACTGTGAATGACCTGATCGATACAGATAAGAAATTCCGCCACGATGTGGAAGAATTAAACAAACGGATTCGTATCAATACCTATTGATTTTTTTAAGTAAAAAAACTTACAAAAAACCCCGGAATTTTCGGGGTTTTTTGTAGTTATAACAATAAATTTTAAAAAAATTTGTTTATTTCATAAATAACCCCCAAATTTGTAAATCATAGTGTACATACCCGGCCCATGAAGAAAACCCTACTCCCTATCGTATTTATTTCAGTTTTAATGACTAAGACTGACCGCATACAGGCCCAACAGGACCCGTATACCACGCATTACGCATTTAACAGGATGTTATTTAACCCAGCAGTTGCCGGATCGAGAAACCGGTATTGCCTGACTGCCTTGTCGCATTACCAATACCTCGGATATGAAGACAGAACACTTGAATTTCACCCCCAGGATAAAAATAATCCAAACTCTCCTCCGGGACAGGCACAAAAAAATGTAGGGCCAAAGACTCAGATGTTTTCATTTTGTGCACCCGTAACAAAATACGGTGGACTCGGTATAGGCTTTGTCAAGGATAAGCTTGGTTACGAAAGCAGCCAGCACGTTAAAATTGATGTAGCAGGCAGGTTACCCTTTAATGGACTTGACGATGATGGTGGAACACTTGCAGTAGGTTTTGAGTTGAATATCCTGCAAAAGGGTATCAACGGTGCTTTATTAAAACCTCTTGCACCGAATGACCCTTCGATTCCCAGCAGCCAGGTTACAGACCAGCATCTTGTATTTGGCGGTGGTTTATATTATATCAATCCAATGATCAACAGTTCATCCTATCGCGATTTCTGGGTAGGTGTTTCGGCATTGAATTTAAATCATCCTGAGTTTCAATATGGTACTCCAGCTACTACTTTTTCGACCCCGGAAATGCATACATATCTCATGGGTGGTATTACCAAAGTTGGTTTTTTAGGCAACAGCAACCTGGATTTTCACCCTTCCGTTATGGTTAAACGCAATACCGTATGGCAGGTAGACGCCACAGCACTTGTGGAATACAAGCAAAAATTATGGGGCGGATTAGCATACAGGACTACTGCGGATGCCTTGTCCATTATGCTGGGTTACTCAGGTTTCGGAGGCAAATTCAAGGGTTTAAGGATCGGATATTCTTATGACCTCACTATGACGAAGATATTAAGTGTATCATCAGGAACGCACGAACTCCAGTTAAACTACTGTTTTACTATTAAGATTGTTCCTCCGCCAAAGATCAATCTCCTTACTCCCCCGTTCATGAACAGGGAAGCGGATTGATAATAATTCATAAAATTTTTAATTTGAACACAATATTTGAATCAAAAATATCGTTAGAGCATTATAAAGTTATTGACTATTTGTACAAAAAGCTTTATTTTTGCAAATTAACCCAAGCATAACACACATAAACAATATAAATTTTTAACCATGAAGAAACAAATGGATTTTGTTGTCAGGAGCCTTAAAACGACGACATTGAGCAAACAGAATAGGTGGAGGAAGGTGTTTAAGATCGGAAGATTGGCATTGGTATTTGGCTTATTTACCTTTGTTGGCTGCGGCCCTAAAAACACCGGCGACCTTACTGGAGTACAGGGAAGAGGTTTGTGGTTTCACCCGCAGCCCTTCGGGACGGTATATATCCCATCCGGAACTTACCATTCAGGCCAAAGGGACCAGGACGTATTCCAGTCGTTCGTTGCACCTAACAAACAAGTGAGCATAGTGGCATTCTGGATGGATGAGACCGAAATCTCAAACAACGAGTACCGCCAGTTCGTGGACTTTGTCATTGACTCTATCAAAAGGGTGATGTCAGCGGATGAAAAGTTATTTCATCAGTTTCCCGACGATTATACAGGAGATGAAGACGTCAACAATGGTATGGGTTACATCAATTACGATGTGGAGCCTAACTTTGATGATTATAAAGACGAACTCGAAGAACTGTATTACGGTGCAGATGAGCGCTTCAGAGGCAAAAAGCAGATTGATGTCAACCAGTTAAACTACGTTTACCAGTGGTTCGATTTTCAATATGCAGCTAATGATCCTGCCAACCAGGACAAATACCAGGAAAACAGGGTGAAGAACCGTGGAAAATATATCAAGACTGATAAAACCCTGATATATCCTGATACTTTATGCTGGATAAGGGATTTCACTTATTCCTACAATGACCCTATGGCACGCCATTATTATAACCACGTTAAATACGATGATTATCCTGTAGTAGGCGTTAACTGGCACCAGGCAAATGCATTTGCTACCTGGAGGACCATCTATAAAAACAATTATTGGGAGTCGTTCAATGACCCTCTTACTGAAGATTTCCGTTTACCAACAGAATATGAATGGGAATATGCAGCAAGTGGTGGCAGGTTAGGTAGCCCGTATCCTTGGGGTGGTCCTTATACAAGGAACAGCAAAGGTTGTATGTTGGCTAACTTCAAGCCATTGAGGGGTAACTACGGTGCTGACGGTGGTATGTACCCTGTGAGGATTGATTCATATTTCCCCAATGACTATGGCCTTTACAACATGGCTGGTAATGTGGCGGAATGGACAGTCAATGCATGGAGCGAGCAATCACATATCTTTACACATGACCTGAACCCTGATTACAGGATCAATGTCAACGAGTATGCCAACGATGGAAAAGGCAACAGGACCGGACCGGAAACTTCCCCTATAACAATGAAACGTAAAGTGATCAAAGGTGGCAGTTGGAAGGATGTAGCTTACTTTATCCAGAACGGTAGCAGGACTTACGAATACCAGGATACAGCAAAAAGTTATATCGGGTTCCGTTTAATACAGACTTACATCGGACGTTCAAACAAAGACAGGAAGTAAAAAAATACCGGGATATATTTAGTTTCGAAGACAGACATGTCCCTACAGTAATAAAAAAAATAACAATATAAATAACAAAATTTAACATTAACCTTAAAAAAATTTAACAATTATGAGCAGTAACAGCGTTTTCGAGAGTAAAGGATTTAAAAAAATTATGGCTTACACCTACGGTTGGGGAGCTTCAGTGGTAATTATCGGTGCATTGTTTAAAATCATGCACTGGCCAGGTGCAAACTTTATGTTGATCTTAGGCCTTGGAACAGAATCAGTCATTTTCTTTCTCTCAGTTTTCGAACCAATACATGCAGAATACGATTGGAGTCTTGTTTATCCGGAATTAGCGGGTATAGAGCCAAGCGAGAAAAAAGCAAAAGCACAGGGTACTATTTCACAGCAATTGGATAAAATGCTGGCGGAAGCTAAAGTAGGTCCTGAGTTGATAGGCAGTTTGGGCAATGGATTAAAATCATTGAGCGACAATGTGAAAGACATGTCTTCACTGAGCAATGCTACAATGGCGACCAATGAATATACATCTAACCTCAATAAAGCCTCCAAGGCAATTGAAACCATAGGTTCTGCTTCAAATGAGATCAGTAATTCAATGTCATCTTTTGCAGGTGGATTGACTACAATGGTAAATAACCTGTCTGCTACAGCAAACGACAGTGCTGAATTTAAGGAAAACATAGGTAAACTTAACAAGAACCTGGGTAGCCTGAATTCTGTATATGGCAGTATGTTGAGCGCCATGGGTGGAGCTGCACGTAGCTAAAATATTTTTCTGAAGTTATATAAACAATAAGAAAGGAGAAATCAAAAAATGGCAAGTGGAAAATTATCACCCCGGCAGAAAATGATTAACATGATGTATCTCGTGTTAATCGCTTTGTTGGCATTAAATATCTCGAATGAAATCCTGAAAGCGTTTCACCTGATGGAAGTGTCATTTAACAAAGCCAATCAAACATTGACAGATAAAAATAAAGCCATTATGGACGCATTTAAGGCTGTCGAAGATGATCCTGCTAAAGCAGCAAGGGCAAAGAAATGGGCTGACAAGGCCAGGGAAGTGCAGGCAATATCTAATGACTTTTTCAAGAAGATAGAAGGTCACAAGACTGAAATTGAAGTAAAGGCAGGCGGCCGCAAGGAAGCTGAACCAGGACAGACAGGTATCAGGGAAATGAGCAAAGGTGACGATATGGAAGGCCATAAGCACTACCTCGGTACTGATGACAATAAACCCGGTAAAGGCGATGAATTAAGGAAGCTGATAGATGATACCCGCATAAAGATGCTAAAGGTGCTTGAAGGCGTTAAAGACGATAAGGCTACAATTGCAGCATTTGACAAGAATACAGCATTCAGGGTTGAAGATTTCAAGGATGAAAACGGAGCCCCTAAAACATGGCAGAGAGACGTTCTTGGAAAATCTCCTGTTGCAGGTGTAATGGCGATGCTGACCAAGGTTCAGAACGATTGCAAATCGCTTGAAACAGATATATTGACTAAATTGGCTGAAAACATTGATGCTACAGTTGCTAAATTCGATAAAACTGCAGCTCTTATCATCGCTGAATCCACCAATGTGATGTCAGGTTCCCAGTTCAAGGCCAAAGTGGCCCTGATGGCTTATAACTCTACTGCAGCAACCAATATACTTGTAAATGGTGTAAAGGTACCCGTAGTAGATGGTATCGGTGAATATACCGTTACAGCAAGTGGTGTTGGATCTCACAAGGTTGAAGCTAAGGTCGAGACAATTGATCCTAATACAGGATTACCTACGTTTGTTCCTGCTCAGTCAGTAGAATGGACTTCATTCCAGTCTACAGCTACTATATCAGCTGAAGCGATGAACGTATTATACGTTGGTCTTGATAACCCTATGTCTATATCTGTACCAGGTGTAACTCCAGGTAATACAAACGTTATTCCGGGTGCGGGCCTGACACTTACCAAATCAAAAGATGGTAAATACATAGCCAGGGTAAACGCAGGAGCAAGAGAAACTACGATTTCGGTTAGCGCTAAAATGCCTGACGGAACTTCGAAGAGAATGGGTGAGCCTATGAAATTCAGGATCAAGAATGTGCCTAAACCTGTAGCCCAGTTGGGAACTTTACAGTCAGGTCCTTATAACAAGGGAGAGATAGCCATTCAAAACACCTTATATGCATATCTTGATGGTTTTGTATTTGACGGTGTGAAATTCACTGTTACAAAATACCACGTCATATTTATGCCAAAGAGGGGTTATATGGAAGACCAGAACGTATCAGGAAATGGAACTGCTGCAATCAAGTCTTACGCATCAAAAGCAAAAACAGGGGACATGCTGGTAATCGAGGGTATCCGTGCCACAGGTGCGGGTCAGGTTGATAAGCCACTGAACCCAATTACATACACATTTAAATAAAAAAAATATGAAGATTATCATTTCGGCGGTATTGATGCTCACGGCTTTCACAATGAAAGCTCAGGTTAACTATGCTGATTTTATCACCAGCGGTGAGCACAATAGTTATGTTAAGGTGGCTGTCCGTGAAAGGACTGTGATTGCCTATCCTGCACTCAGGGAAGCTGACGTGAAGTTTTCAAGACGTGTGATCAGGTGTATCGATGTGCGCCAGAAGATGAATAAACAGCTGGAATGGCCGCGTCAACCGCTTAACCGTTTGTTATATGAAGCCATGGTAAAAGGAACCGTTATTCCCTATAAGACCGATTCTCTTTTATCATTCTATAACACGGAGGATTTCTCTAAAAGGGGTGGAGTCGAGGTTATTTCCTTTATTTCAACCGACCCTGATGACCCGACTATTGGTAGGGATACTGTTTACCAGGAGCCATACAAATATGAGAACATCAAGAAATATTGGGTCATGGAAGATTGGATATTTGACTATAAACACTCTGTTTTCAAACCGAGGATTATAGCTATAGCTCCAATATTTCAACCTTCATTCGGTGGTGCACCGGGACCTGAGCAACCATTGTGCTGGATAAAGATGGATGAAATAAGGCCATTGCTTGCAGGAACTGAAATGTTCAACAGGTACAATGATGCAGCCAGGCTCAGTTTTGACGATTTTTTCCAGATGAGGGTATTCGACAGTTACATCGTTTATGAATCCAACGTGTTTGATAACTATATCAACGGTTTCCAGGAATATGAAAATGATGGAATCGGAGCCTTGTTGAGGAGCGATGAAATCAAGAACGA
Source organism: Bacteroidia bacterium (assembly GCA_025450395.1). GTDB lineage: Bacteria > Bacteroidota > Bacteroidia > NS11-12g > UBA955 > JABMMZ01. The sequence continues at coordinate 2,816 of JANWHK010000102.1, read as the reverse complement.
CCTGTTCATATTCGAGCATGACTTATGGCAATTCTAGCGTATCAGTAATACTGAAACCCTAAATTAAAAATATATAAAATCCCGGAGCAATCCGGGATTTTTTTTTGGTCATGGTTCGAGAACCTCACCATGACCGAGAACCTCACCATGACCGAGAACCTCATAGGATGACAATGCTGTCATACTGAGGCTCCCTCCCATGGTTTGTGTCTTCACGGACCATTCCATGCATCATTTTGTGAAACAAATAGACACAAAACCATGTGAAAAAGACAGCAGTCCCGTAGGGACTACATATGGGTAGCGAAGCGTATTGCGTTACGGTTTGGTGTTCTTCACCAACCGCCTGCAAAGGGCAATAAAATCAGGGTTTAAGCGTTGTATATATATCAAGTGTTCAGCGATAACAATATGAAATGATCCGATATATGAAAAATTACTTAAACTTCTACATCCGCTTACACCTTGAGCAAAACGAATAAGGGAAAATAATTTCTTATTCACTACAGACCATCTTCTACACTTCGCAGCAAAGAACTGCTGAGTGTGTTTTAACCAAGCACGATTTTCATTTCAATTTTTCAGGACGTATCCTGAAGGAAAGGCACTTGCCGGAAGATTCGGGATTTGACCTGAAAGGGACTCGTATGCCATAACTTTAGGGAACAAAATCAACAAGCTAACCATAAAACCAACAAATAAATATGACAAACAAAACGCTCACCCCACGACAAAGGATGATTAACATGATGTACCTCGTGTTAATCGCCCTGCTGGCACTGAATGTGTCAAGGGAAATCCTTAAATCATTCCACCTGTTTGAACTCTCGTTCATCAGCGCCAACAGGAATGTGGACATCAGGAACTCTGAAACCATGGCAGATTTTCAGCGATTGATGAAAAATGATAAAACAAGGCCGAAGACAGAAAAATGGTATGCACTCGCCGGCCAGGCACAGGCAATCTCAAGAGAATTTCATGCGTATGTAGAGAAAATGAAGGCAGAGGTTGTAGCCAATGGCGGCGGACGTGAGGATCCTGAAAAGGGTTCAACCGAATTGACCGAACTTAAACGTCCGGATGACATGGAAGTGCACGCTCATTATTTCATTGACGATGGTCTGGGCAATGGAAGGAAACTACAGCAAAAGATCAATGAGACACGCGAAAAACTGGCGGCCTTGGTTGAGACTGCCCGTCATGGGGAGCTTATTAAGGCATCCCTAATCAAGTCCACACAATTAAAAGCGATGGACCCAGTTTCTAAAGGTACGGTCGAAGCCAAAACCTGGGTGTCGATGTACCTGGAAAATGCCCCATTGGCAGGTGTAGTCACCATGCTGACAAAGACCCAGAATGACTGCAAGGCCCTTGAAGCGGATGTATTGGCTGTGCTCAATGAGAATATCAATATAGAATCGGTATCCAATAATGCGCAGTATGCCATGATCATGCCGGAGAACCAATCGGTAATGAGCGGCGAAAGCTTCAAGGCGAGAATTGCCCTTGTCACGTATGATACACGGACAACTTCACAAATGATGGTGAACGGGCAACCGATAACTGTCCAGAATGGCATCGGCACAATTACCATCCCGGCTACAGGGACAGGGTCCCACACCATTGAAGCCAGTATTGAATCCATCAATCCAAGCACCGGTGAGCCAATGATTGTGAAATCAGATCCAGTCACATGGAATTCATTTCAGGCTTCAGCCACCATTTCGGCTGACAATATGAATGTGGTCTTTATAGGACTGGAAAACCCAATGTCCATATCCATCCCCGGCATTACGCCCGAAAATACGATAGTAGGCTCCAATAATGGCATTGTACTGCAGAAACTGGGAGCAGGCAAGTACATCGCAAGGGTCAGCCCGGGGAGAAACACCGGCAAGGTATTCGTAAGCGCCCGCATGCAGGATGGCACCATAAAAAGCATGGGAGAAATGGTCTACAAGATTCGCAAGGTCCCAACCCCGAAGTTGCGTCTTGGAAACCTTTCACCGGGAACTTATGAGCGGTCCATGTTGATGTCGCAGCATTACCTTTATGCTTACCTCGATGACTTCTATTTCAATGTCACATTCAAGGTCACAAAATTCCACATGACACTTGCCCCGAAGAACAGGCCTTACCAGGATGTATATGTAACCGGCAATACCACTGCCCAGATAAAGCCCTTGATTTCTTCGGCACGCCCCGGTGACATGTTGTATTTTGACGATATTCACGCAACAGGACCGAATGGCGCCCTCAAGTTGGAATCCATGAGTTTAAAAGTGAGATGATATGAAAACGTATAATATTAAAATGAGCATACGTCCATTTCTGAGCTTATTTGGACTTTTCGTATCTTGTGGGTGTATAACCATACAAGCACAGATCAACTACAGCGATTTTATTCCCGGCGGTGAAAGGACACCATATACCAAGGTGGCTGTATATGAAAGAAAGGTGATAGCTGCCCCGCCGTTGCGGGAGGCGGATGTTAAATTTTCGAGGCGCATCATACGCTGCATAGATACCCGGCAAAAGATGAACAAACAACTTGAATGGCCAAACCAGCCACTGAGCGCCCTTTTATATAGCGGGCTCAGCGAAGGCGCAATTATTCCCTACAGGTCCGATTCATTGATGTCGTTTTATAACAGTACAGAGTTTAAATCAAGGGGAGGACATGAAGAGGTGTTTTTTAGAAGCACAGACCCTGATGACCCTTTAATAGGTGATGATACCGTGGTCTGGATTGATTATGATATTACGAAAATGCATAAATTCTGGGTGATGGAAGACTGGATATTTGATACAAAATA
>JANWHK010000101.1 GCA_025450395.1 Bacteroidia bacterium | reverse complement strand
TCCATTTCATCTCCGTTGAGTTTAATGACCTTGATACCGAGGGCAAGTTTTCCTATGGTCTGTCCATTGCCTATCAATTCGCTTACCAGGGTATAAAATCCAAACCAAAAGAACACAAAAATACGGATAATGTCTATCGCCATTTCTGAAGCATTTGAAGTCAGGCTGATGGCAAAAATGATGAACACCAGCAACATGATGATGAGGTCGATGAGATAGGCAAATATGCGGTGACCAACCCCGGCGAGCTGGTACTCTATCCGGACGTTCTGGGAAGTGTTGATCTCAATGGTTTGCATGGAACATCAATCGTTCAATACTGTTCGTTCTCGTTCGGAAAATCCTTTGCTTTTACATCCTGGATGTACTTCTCGACGCCTTGCTTTATTTCTTCATACAGGTTCATATACCTTCTCATGAAGCGCGGACTGAAATCCTTGTTAATGCCCAGCATATCATGCAATACCAGCACCTGTCCATCCACATCGCCGCCAGCCCCAATGCCAATCACCGGTATTTTTAACATGGCTGCGACCTGCCTGGCCAGTTCAGCCGGGATTTTTTCAAGTACAAGGGCAAAACATCCTGCATCCTGCAATATCTGGGCATCTTTCAAGAGCTTGTCTGCCTCTTCCTTTTCGACGGCCCTCACGGCATACGTACCGAACTTGTAAATGCTCTGTGGGGTGAGTCCCAGGTGTCCCATTACGGGCACACCCGCACTGATGATGCGTTTGACTGATTCGGCCACTTCCTCGCCGCCTTCCAGCTTGATGGCATGTGCCCCGCTTTCCTTCATGATACGGATGCTGCTGTACAATGCTTCCTTGCTGTTGCCCTGGTATGAACCAAAAGGCAGGTCCACCACCACCAGGGCGCGTTTTACGGCCCTTATCACTGAGGAGGCGTGGTATATCATCTGGTCGAGGGTAATTGGGAGGGTCGTTTCATGCCCGGCCATCACATTGCTGGCACTGTCGCCGACAAGCAGCACATCAATATGGGCATCATCAATGATCTTGGCCAGTGAGTAGTCATAAGCCGTAAGCATGCTGATCTTTTCACCCCTTTGCTTCATTTCCTGGATGGTATGAACAGTGATTCTTTTTGCAGGTTTTGTGGATGTTACCGACATGGGTTCAAACGTACAATTATTTTTCTAAATTAGGAAATGTCAATTTGGTCCTACAGGCCAATTCTTTGAACACTGAAGATATATCCTTCGGGTACTTTTGGTATCAAAATGAATTTGGAGATAGTAACATCGTGAACATCGGAGCCAAAAATACTTCCGTTGCATGTTTTTGCTGATGACCTGACTTCTATTTTATAAGTTTTTTCATTGTGGTTGATTAACACACGTATCTGGAATTGACCGCTTTCAACTTCACGAATAATACCTTTAACATAAGCCAGATTGTGTATAGCAAAATCAATATCGGGGTTTCCTCCCAAAACATATGTATATTGAGTAGTGTCCCTGATATAATTTATAGTCTCATATGATCTGGGATGGGAATAATAGTCCGGACTGGAATAAACAATAAAATTCAATTCCTGTGAATGACCATTATATGGATATCCGGATGGTAACCTGGAATCACTGGTCCGACAACAGGAGTTGAAGGACAGAAGTGATAATATTGAAATAATGTATAATTTACCTGTCATAAAAATTATATGCCATGCCGAGTCCAAATAGAATGCTGGTTCCACCACCTTTTATACTTATCAAATTGAAGTTAGAATAGATAGATGACCTATATGTAATCCTATAATTCATTTGTATGCCAGGGCAAACACCAATCGAAAATATGTGATAATTTTTGACATAGCTTTTTATCACCTCATTCTTTGTTTTATAAATCCCATTCACATTTTGTCTGTATAACTTTGTTCCAACAGCAAAATTAAACCTGTGTAATCTCAATACACGCAACCCTATTAACAATCCTAAATTATTATAAGTCCTGACATACCTGTACTTTTCAATGCCCGGCCATTCATAAGTCCTTGAAAGGTAAGAAAAATTGTTTTCCAGACCCATGAATAAAACACCGTCGAAAAAGGTATAAATAATTCCTGTCTGTAAGCTGGTCACGCTTCCGTCCTTGAAAACAAAACCGGACACTCCAACATAAGGCTGTATATAAAGTGGGACCAAAGGACCTCTGGCATCTGCACAAATCCTGGAAAAACATATAATAGTTAATATGATGACCCTGTTTTTCATTGGTATTTCAAACGTACAATTATTTTTCTAAATTCGGAAATGTCAATTTGGTCCTACAGGAGCGAATCTTTGAACACTGAAGGTATATCCTTCGGGTACTTTGGGTATCAGTAAAAATTCACCTAAGTAATTATATTCGGGACCTATTCCATCACCACGACATATACCTCCTTCGGCCCTGAGTTCAATTGTATACGTCCTTGAATGATGATCTATTAAAATGCGTTTTTGGAAGGTGGATTTATGCAGATAATCTATAAAACCTTGTACTAAGGCAAGGTCGTATGTATTAAAATCTACATTCGAAGGTTTGTTGAAAAAAGCACTAAATTGAACGGAGTCCCTGATATATGAGGTATCAAAGACTTTATAATCCGGATTATATGAAAAGAGACTAAAAGGATACAACATGGAATGCACCGTGTAACCCAACTCCTGTGTGTGTCCGCTAAAAGGGTAGCCGGGAGGAACAGTGGAATCGACGCTATAGCAGCATGAGTTGCATGACAAAAGTGTAATTATGGCGCTATATAGAATTTTGATTTTAAAGGGCATAAAAATTATAAGCTATTCCAAATCCAACTACCGTGCTGCCGCCCAGTATGACTAAATTATCTCCAAAATGGTTAAATTCTATATAACTATCTTTCATCGCGGTTCGAACACGACTGATATTGGCATAAATTGAAAACTTTACAGATAGGAGATAATTCAGTTGAATATTGTTACAAACATTGATGCCGGAATTCTGATATGTATTGACATATTTACGGATCTCTTCATTTCCACCTTTAGGTTTTCCGTTCATGTTAAATAGGTAAATTTTAGCACCACAGGCAACATTGAATCTATGCGTTCGCCAAAAACGCATGCCGACCGTTAATCCCAGATTATTATAATTCCTTACATATTTGTATTGCCCAACTCCAACCCATTCTGATTTCTTTGAAGCATAGGAATGATTATTCTCAAGTGAGAGGAAAAGAAGACCATTGAAAGGGGAGTAAGTAACACCTGTTTGAAAACTTTTTATCCAGGCGCCATCCTTCATGTGGAAAGCAGACATCCCTGCATAAGGCTGTAAATACGTGGGGAGTATGGGTCCTTTGGCAGAACTATAGGTCATGCAAAAACATGAAAGTATAGGAAGCAGAAGTTTCATTGTTTCTTCAAACCTACGCTTATTTTCCAAAAAATGTATATTAAATCTTGGTAATATGAAGGGATATTAAAAACCCTTCCAGCCCTGGGCCTCTAATTTGTGCTTGATATCCGACTTGCTGATCAGGTGCAGGCCTTCTCCGGAGGCAACTGCATGTCCGATAATGGTAATTTCGGGCTGACCTTTTAACTTTTCATAATCCGCCTGTGGTATAGTAAACAGCAATTCATAGTCCTCTCCGCCGTTCAGCATGGCCACTGTGGGGTCTATCCCCAGATCGATGGCACGTTGGTAGGCCAGTGGGTCTATCGGCAGCTTATCCTCATAGATCATGAACCCGACCTCGCTTTGTTTGGCTAAATGGTGAAGTTCACTGGATAAACCATCGCTGATGTCTATCATCGAAGTGGGTTGTATGCCCAGGTTGCCGAGCAAGGTGACAATATCAATCCGCGCTTCGGGTTTCAACTGTCTTTGTATAAGGTAATCATTGCCTTCCAGGTCGGGCTGGAAATCCGGTCTTTCAAGGAAAATCCTTTTCTCCCTTTCAAGAATGTGTAAACCCAGGTAAGCCGAACCCAGGTCACCGCTTACCACTACCAGGTCACCCTCATTGCAGCCGCTCCTGTAACAGACCTTGTCTTTGGCCACTTCACCGTAACAGGCGATGTTAATGGTCAGGCCTTTGTTGCTCGATGTGGTGTCACCTCCCACAAGGTCAACCTTATAGGCGTCACATGCCGCATAGATGCCGAGATAAAGCTCTTCGATCGCTTCAAGTGAAAACCTGTTGCTGAGCGCCAGGCTCACCACGATATGGGTTGCCTTGCCGTTCATGGCTGTAATATCGCTTATATTGCTTACCACGGCCTTGTAGCCAAGATGTTTGAGAGGTGTATAGGCCAGGTCGAAATGGGAGCCTTCCACCAGCATGTCGGTGGTCAGCAGATTAAAAGTCTCGCCATTGTTAATTACCGCCGCATCATCACCCACACCTTTAATGGTAGTAGCATGGTGTAACTTGATATGCCTTGTGATGTGATCGATCAACCCAAATTCGCCGAACTGGCTGAGTTCTGTCCTGCCGCTGTTTTCAAACATGATGGGTGCAAAATTAGGTATTTTTTTATGAATGCCCGGCAGCAAAAAAGTCCGGCCTGTAAGTCAATCTTATAGAGATCACTTACAGGCCGGTTAGAAATTGCAATATCAGATAATTAATTTACCGTTACAGGTATATTGCAATTGAAATATAGTGTGCCCGGGGCGCATTGTCCGTCTTTTACGCCTTTCTGGTATTTAATGCTGAAATTGATCTTGTCGCTGCCTATACCGGGAGAAGTATACAGGTCGTTCACCAGGCCGATGGCCATGCTGCCGTCTGAGTCCGTTGGGTTGACTGAAATTCCCATTGGCGTGCTGATACAAATTTTGTAATCTGTTCCGTTGTTCTTGATCTTGTCGTGAATGTAGACACGGTTACCGGTATGGTTCGTCGCGTCCTCTATCCTGAAAGTTACAACATAATAGGTATTAGCCTTTAGTGTAACTCCACCGATTATAGCGGGCTTAGGGCCTGCTCCATCAAGATCCTCATAGGCAGCTACTTCTACATTGGAAGTGACAGGGTTGGTAAAATAAACAAAGAAGTTGGAGATGGTGTCCTGTGCTGTGGTAGCGACTGGAATTTTGGTAGAAGTGTCTTTGGGAATTACATGGTAGGAAGTATCCTCAGGATTGTTGGTTGGAGACTTGAAGGATGATGGTTCAATTTCATGGTCTTTTGAACAGGATACTAAGAATGTAATAAGTGTAATTGCAAAGAGAAATCGGAAACTGGTTTTTTTCATGTTTTTGTGTATTGGTGTGTGAAAACCTTGTTGGCAAATGCTATGCCACAAATGCAAAAATCGACTCCTTTAAAATCATAACTGGTTGAAAATCAATAAAAATAATTCAATTATTTTTTAACTTTTCGCAAAACTGAGTAGAAAGACTTAGTGGAAAAAAGTGGAAAATTTACCCATAAAAAAATCCGCCTTTAAGCGGATTTTGTTTTTCTTGCCGACTAAAATTCGGGATATCTTTACTTAATATACCGTTACAGGTATACTGCAATTATAATACAGGACACCCGGGGAACATTGCCCGTCTTTTACGCCCTTCTGGTATTTAATGCTGAAATTGATCTTGTCATTGCCTGTCGTGGAAGAAGTCGTCAGGTCGTTCACCAGTCCAATGGGCATGCTGCCATCTGAGTCCGTTGGGCTTACAGAAATGCCAAGGGGGTTGTCCACACATATTTTATAATCCTTCCCGTTGTTCTTGATCTTGTTGTGGATATATACTGTGCTGCTGGAAGTGGCATCCTCAATGGTCATGGTCACCAGGTAAAGTGAATTGGCCTTCAGGGAGACACCACCAATGGTGGACTCCAGCGGTCCCGGTCCGTCCGGATCGGCGTAGGCTCCAACTTCTGTTGTAGAGTCAATGACATTGTAAAAATTGACATAAAAATCTGTGATGGTATCCTTTGGACCGTCAGATAAAACATCCGGCTCATTTGACTTGTCTTTTTTACAGGATACAAAACCTGCTACCAATACGGTGGCAAGTACGAACGCTAAACTTATTTTCTTCATGTATTTATGTGTGTATTGCTTCTATGGCATCAAAAAATATGCCATGGCATTCAATTGTTTAAGCAATTGAGTCTTGGAAATAATTGCAATTTGCTGAAAAGCAAACAATTAAACCAGTAAAAATATTTTTAAAGATTTGGAATAAAATTTAAGAAAGTCCCGGGATACCGGACTTATTCGGCTTCAGCTTCAACTGCTTCTACCTGTGGAACCATGCGTTTTAACAGGTTCTCTATACCCGCTTTCAGGGTAAAGGTGGAGGAGGGGCATCCGCTGCAACTGCCTTTCATGACCACAGTCACCACGCCATCTTTAAACGACTTGAAATGTATCGCCCCACCATCCATTTCAACAGCTGGCTTGACATGGTCATCCAGCAAACGGATAATTTTGGTTTCAATTTCACCTTCTTCTTCAGGCGTCATGTGTTTGGTATGGCTGATGATCTCTTTGCCGCTTTCAATATAGTTCTTGATGAATTCCCTGATCGGTGAAATATGTTCCACCCATTGCTCATCCGGTAATTTGGTAATGGACACAAAATTATTCATGATAAACACCCCATTTGCGAATTTGAAAGTATCAAAGATATCCACGGCTAAAGGGGAGTTTCCTTCCGCTTTGTCCCTGGTGCGATAATCCACGCTGTCATTGGGCAGTATCATTTTACTCACTACAAATTTCATGCTGTCCGGGTTAGGGGTGGCTTCGGCGTATATGGTTATAAAGTCGCTCATTGTTCTTCTTATTTAGAATTATTCTACAAAGGTAAGGAGTAAATACGGATTTTTGTATAAGTTTAAGTTATAAAGGGTGGTGGGCTAAACAATAACCGACAAAGCGTTGTGATGATCAGTTATAGATAGCTTTTTACAAAGTATCAAATGGAAAGTAAACCCAATGCAATGAAGAACCCTAATATGACACCCATAATACTATAACAAAATGAAGCGAGTATATAGTTTGACCTGACTTTAGAAGCATGACCTATAAACGCGATAAACTGACCAGTTAAAATAATAATGGCCATACAAATAATCGTGCCCCAATCAATTTGAATATTTTCAGTTCCGAAGTCATCGTCGGTTATAAGCAATAAAATACAAAAAAATACGGAGTCTATGAAGGTAATAGCATGAGTTTTAAATCTGTAACTTGATGGAATAGATGGGAGTGAAATAAACATAAAATTTATTTTTTATAAATGGATTTGGAAAGTGTGAATGTTAAAAATTCAGAAGAACCTGAAACACAGGCCAAACTCCATCGCTACACCGCTGATGCTGGTGCTGTAATCTTGCTGACCTTCGTAAATTTTTGCCGTTTTCTCCGGAGTGGCATTACCTGAATAGGAACTCAACATGCCTAAAACACCCAGGCGTTTGCAGAAATAATACCTGACCTTGGTGCCAACCCGGACTATACCTCCGTTCGCTTCATATTTGAAATTGTTTTCACCGATGCGTGTATTATAGGCAACGGAAAAACCACCAATAGATGCAAAAGCGGCGCAATCCAGCCTTTTACTGATATAGACATGGTAATTGAAATCAAATGTAAATTCAGAGGTCTTGACTTCCAATGGTTTATTGTCTGAGGTGTTAAAACCGTAAAATGCCCTGGAATCAACTTTAAAGATGTCACCTCCGGAAGTCAGGCCGATGCCGATGCGTTTGCACAGGCCATATTCAATCATAAGGGGATCCCTGACGCCATCCATTTCACTACTTGATTTGGTGACCGGTTTGGAACCACTGTTTGTATTGCTGGTCGTGTATTGGGCTGCTGTGGAGCCTTCAGAAATGCTTATAAGCAATGCGCGTTTGTGAAAGGCCTGACCCTGTATTACAGACGTGTTTGTCATCATGAAAAGTAACAGGGCTGCTAAGGTGTAATAGTTTTTTTTCATAAGAAGCGGGTTTGGTCACACAAATATAGGAAAATATTTTACAAAAAAGTATTTTGGAAAAAAATTACTTTTTGGCGGTATTGTGGCTTTTATGAGCCATCTTTGCTAAATTTCCAAGTATGAAAAAAATTCCAGGAAGACATAAAGTATTTTTGTGCTTTATTATATTGTTTAATATTTCCATATCGGGAATTGCTCAAAGGTGGAACCATATTCTTAAATCCACAATGGATCCTGGTACCAGAAAATCAAAAACTTCATTGGGAAGAAGCCAATTTGACCAGTTTGGATATTCAGTAGCCATTGATGGTGATTATGCAATGGTGGGAGCAAATGAAGAAGATGAGGACTCATTAGGAAACCCTGTTTTAAATGCGGGTGCCGTTTTTGTTTATAAAAATGTGTCCGGTAAATGGATACAAGTCCAAAAGTTGGTTGGTGATGACAGGCATATTGGAGATGACTTTGGCTTTTCTGTTGCCATAAGTGGAGATTATATGATTGTTGGGGCTCCGAATGAAGATTATGATACAAGTGGGTCAAATTATCTTTCGGCAGCAGGATCAGCATATATTTTTAAGAAAATTTCAGGAGTATGGGTACAAGTGCAGAAAATTGTTTCTTCTGACAGGTACACCAATGATCAATTCGGTTCAACCGTTTCAATTTCGTCTAATTATGCAATTGTAGGAGCCAGGCTTGAGGATGAGGATGTTTCTGGTTCAAATACTTTAGCCACTGCGGGAGCAGCCTATATATTCCAAATTGTTTCAGGTGTTTGGGTACAAAATTGTAAAATAGTAGCTTCAGATAGGACCTCAGGGAATATGTTCGGAGTTGCTGTCACAATGAATGATACATTTGCGATTGTTGGAGCCACATCTCAAACCAGGGATGCTTCTGGTGCAAATCCTTTAAATGGTGCCGGAGCAGCATATATTTTTAAAAATGTTTCGGGAACCTGGACCCAATCACAGAAGATCACACCGTCAGATAGGGCTGCTCAGGATTATTTTGGAATTTCCATGTGTATAAGTGGCAGATCAATCATTATAGGATCCTATGGGAATTTTGGAGGGGCTTACATCTATAAATATACAACTACATGGAAGCAGAGCCAAAAACTTGTGGCAAAAGACAAGGCTTTAGGCGATTATTTCTCATTTTCTGTTTCAATGAATGGTGACTATGCTATAGTGGGTGCTTATAGTGAAAGCCAGGATACTTCAAATTCGAATACGAAGAATGATGCAGGTTCGGCCTATATGTTCAAGAATATTTCGGGAACTTGGGTGCAAATCAAAAAACTGGTAAGCAAAGACAGGACAGCATTGGATAATTTTGGTTGGTCTGTCTCAATTAGTGGAGACTATGTAATCAGTGGTGCAATAGGTGAAGATGAAGATACAGCAGGGTTGAATTTTGTATCAGGGGCAGGGTCTGCATATATATTTAAGAATAATTCCGGAAGTTGGGTCCAACATACCAAAGTGATCGGATATAGTTATTCAACTGATGATAATTTCGGGCATTCAGTGGATATGGATACGGGATTTGCAATTATTGGCGCGCCTAATGAAGATGAGGATCAAAACGAAACGGATCAGAAGTTAAATGCAGGTGCAGCCTATATTTACAAGAATATTTCAGGAAACTGGACCAGGGTTCAAAAATTAGTGGCATCAGACAGGAGCAATGCGGATAATTTTGGATCAGCAGTTTCAATAAGAGGAAATTATGCTTTCGTATGTGCAGCTAAAAATGATTTTGACAGTTTGGGTAATGATAGTTTATATGATGCGGGAGCGGTGTATATTTTTAAAAATATTGCCGGGATTTGGACACAGGTGCAAAAAGTTTCAGCCAAGGATAGGGGCAAGGGTGATGAATTCGGATCCTCCGTTTCAATACATGATAACCTGGCAATCATTGGAGCTGTTTATGAAGCAGAGGATGAAAATGGAAGCAATACAGTTGCCTATGCCGGGTCGGCTTACATATTTAAGAATATTTCGGGTGTTTGGGTCCAGATTCAAAAAATAGTGGGATCAGATCGGATGGTTAATGATGCATATGGGTTTTCAGTTGAAATCACCCCGGATTATGCATTTGTAGGTGCACATTATGCCTCGAAGGATACGTCGGGACTAAATACATTAACTGGAGCCGGAAAGGTGTATATTTACAAATATCAAGGCAATAAGTGGGTGCAAACTCAAAAAGTATGTTCTTCGGATAGAGGATATTTTGATAATTTTGGCTATTCTTTAGCTGTCTCTGGTAATCACTTGATTGTTGGGGCTAGGTCTAAGAATAGTGCAACTGGGGCTGCATATATTCTAAAAAATATTTCAGGTTATTGGACTCATATTCAGAAATTATATTCTACGGATAGTTCTAAAAGTGACTATTTTGGACAATCTGTGGCAATAAATGGTGATTACGCTGTCGTAAGTTCTGGTTTAGAATCTGAAGGCCTTAAAAAGAATGCAGTAAAGTTTGCAGCTGGCGCAGCCTATGTTTTCAGGAAAACTGCAGGAAATGAATGGAGGCAGATTCAAAAGTTGGTAGCTTTTGATAGAGATACAGAAGATTACTTCGGGAATTATATTACAATGAATGATCGCTATATATTATGCGGGGCTCCATTTGAGGATGAGGATTCGGCCGGCGGTAATAGTTTGTCTGGGTCAGGGTCAGTCTATTTCTTTTATGCGCCTGTTTGCGATACATTCACAACCAAAATTTCTTTGGTTGCCTGTAATTCATATAAAAGTCCGAGTGGAAAATACAAATGGACAAATAGTGGTATGTATTTAGATACTTTAATGAATTTTAGGGGATGCGACAGCATTATCCAAATTGCTCTAAAGGTCATTAAGAATTCAAGTTCACTGAATTATATCAGTGCCTGTTATGTATACAAAAGCCCAAGCGGTAAATATGATTGGATAAAAAGTGGGTCGTATTCAGATACAATTAAGAATTCAGAGGGCTGCGACAGCCTTATTAAAATTATTTTGACTATTCATGACAGGACCTATCAAATAATGAATATTGTTACTTGTAATAGGTATTTAAGTCCAAGTTCAAAATATTTGTGGACTAAGAGCGGAATTTATAATGATACTGTTCAAAACATCAATGGTTGTGATAGCGTCATTACAATTAATTTAGGCATCAAAAAGGAGACCTCGGCATCAATTTCACCTGGTGTATGTTATAATTATAGTAGTCCAAGCAGTAAGTACAACTGGACAAAAAGTGGAGTATATATGGATACAGTCCCTAATATAGCTGGCTGCGATAGTGTTATAACTATCAATCTTACGATTAATAAAGCAACATTTGAAACAATTTCGCCAATTGTGTGTTACAAATATAAAAGTCCAAGTGAAAAATATGAATGGACTGTGAACGGAACTTATTATGATACAATCGTGAATTTCGTGGGATGTGATAGTATCTTAACGATCAATTTATCAATAAAAAAAGCCACCTCAGCTGCAATTTCACCATCTGTATGTAATAAATATGTAAGTCCAAGTACAAGATACGTATGGACAACGAGTGGAATCTATAAGGATACGCTTCAGAATCAAATAGGTTGTGATAGCATCATAAGTATTAATCTTACAGTTAATAAAATTGATATATCAGTAATGCAGAAAAAGGATACTCTAAAAGCGAATTTGGCAGGAGCGTTTTACAGATGGCTTGATTGTAATAACAACTATCAGCCTATATCAGGGGCGACAAATCAAACCTATATTGCAACTACCAATGGTCTGTTTGCGGTGGAGGTGAGCAAGAATGCTTGCATTGACACCTCAGAATGTTACAATGTAAATACTATTGGCCTATCCAATCCATTATTCCCTACAATCGGATTGTATCCGAACCCGGCCACTGGCATTATGCATTTGACAGGCCTGGAAGATGAAGATAGTGTATTTATTGAAATAATTGATATGATTGGTCAAGTGGTTGTGAAACCCTGCAGGATTTATAACTCTGAAATCAATGTTTCAAACCTCCCCCAAGGTATTTATATTATCAATATTGTATGTAAGGAAATAAAACAAAGTTATAAGGTAATAAAGGAATGATGAAATATTGTATTTATGTTTAAATCATTGATTTATAAGATGATAAGTGAATAGAGAATTATTTTATTCTAGGTTTGAATGTTTATTTTTATTTATTTATTATAAACAACCTTTTTGGCAGGATTTTCGTCTATATGAAAGTATGGAACGGTTGTTTTAAACCTCACTTTCACTTTCAAATACATAAAAACATGATACACAATGATACACAAATCAAACATTCTAAGCTCCATTATCAGGAACCTCATTATTCGCATGACCAGGAATGACTTCTTGAAATCGATATTTAAACTTTAGATATAGAGTTTAGGTCCGTGAAAATTTACCTGCTTTTACAAAAAATCAGTCTTACCACAAAAGGGCAAGGGCTTCCTTGTTTTTGCCATCCGCAAGCAATTGTTTTGCCTTGAGAAAAGCATCTGCATCCGCATACCCGTTTTTTATGGCCTG
>JANWHK010000100.1 GCA_025450395.1 Bacteroidia bacterium | reverse complement strand
ATAAACTGGCCCTGGTTATTGGTTGTAATGGTCTTCCATTCTTTGGAGGCCTGGCTGGTCATGCTCATGGATACTTCTACCCTGCCGCTGGTTCCGCTATTGGTCGGGAATGCATCAGCAATGATGTTTTCCTCTCCGCTTCCCAATGAAGCCTTACCATTCTTATCGGCTTTTAAAGCATATAGTTCATATACTTCGTTTTCTTTTGAAATGGATTCGGCACCCCATGCAAAATGTATATTCTTAGGCAGGTTTTTCAGCAAATATTCATCCTCCAGCATCTTGTTGATCTTGGTCATTGAAGATTTAGCTGCTGTTCCAATCGAAGGTCCTTCCCTGAGTTGTTTACCCGTCTGGTCAACATTGGGATATAATCCCGCTGCCATAAAAGGCATGGCTATAGAATCCTTGGCTGCCAATTCTGTATCATAGGCTTTCTGTGCGCTATCCCTCATTGTGGAATCCGCTATTGCTGCTATTTCCTTTATTTTTACTGAATCAATTTCCGCACTGCCTTTCTGTAACCTCAGCTTTTGGGCATAGATTTTATTCATCGGTTCGTAGATCTTGTAATAACCTTCAAACCTGTTTTTCTCATTATTTCCGTATACCTCCCAGAATTCAAGCTTGGCGCTCTGCTCAAGCAAAGCCCTTATACGTTTAGGATTGTCAACACCAGGTAATTCTACCGATATCCTGCCGCCTTCCAGTTCCTGAATATTTGGAGAACCCAGGCTGCCCTGGTTCAAACGTGCCTCTATCACCTGCCTGGTGTTATCGGCCTTGCTTTTCATTTCCCTTTTGAGGTAATCCACTACTTCATTATCAGTGGAAGTGGAAGTAACCTGCTTGGTTTCCCTGCCTACAAATACGGAGGCTAAAGAACGACCAGGAGCTGCATCCCTGAATTTCGAAGCGAAAATTTCTACAAAATCACCTCCTTTTTGCTGGTATTCCGCCTGTGCATTTGCAATAGCGGCCTTCACTGCCGGATCATCCTGGTTCTGCCCGGCAAGTGTCTTGATCACATCTCCTTTTGACACCTCGAGTATAACGTTCATACCACCTTGTAAGTCCAGGCCAAGCTTCAGTTCAGCTTCCTTGCACTTAAAATAGTTTCTTTTGACAATACCGAGATTCAGGATATCCTTGTTGCCAAGTGAATCAATGTATGTCCTGTATTTTTCTCCATCATATTTTCCGTCTTTGGTGGCGAATCTCTTGGCTTTAGCCTCAAAATTCTTGGCCACATACGTGAACGACAACTGGTAAATACAAGTGAGGGCGAGTACTACACCGATAAAAATTACTAATCCTTTATTTTTCATTATTTTGAACTAATTCGATTTAAAATTAAGGGTGCGAAATTAATACATTAAGCCTTTGTTTCAAAGACCGATTTAATAAAATAATCGTTTTTTTATTAAATACTTATAAATATGACCTTTATAAGACATGAGCCTTGAGAATTAAAGTTAATTTCAGAGATCCCGCTCCGCCTAAGGCGGACTCGGGATTAGTTCGACTTTCAATTTTCTAATCCCGCACCAGCGGGATTAAAAATCGAGTCTCACTAATTTATCCACCGGAAAAAGACAAGTTGTCCTATGATTTATAGAAATATCCGGACCTGTCAAACGACATGAAAATTGTATTGACACGAAAGCAGAAGATCCCTCATCAAGCCTTCGGGATAAGTTCGACTTACAATTTTTAATCCCGCACCAGCGGGATTAAAAATTGAGTCTCACTGACTTTAACCCATAAAAAAAGCCCCGGAAAACGGGGCTTTTAATTTGAGTATCTTAAGGTTTATTGTTGGTAATGGAAATCATAATAATCATTTTCAGAACCTGGATCATCATGCACTTCATTCATTCCGATCACATAATATTTTGCAACTCCATTTATTGTATGTTTTACAATAATCAGACTCAAATCAGTTATACCGCTTATTGTTGTAGCCTTAGGATTGCTAACATTCCAGGCTGCAATTACATCAGCCTCTGATTTTAATTGGGAATATGTTTTACCGTTCAGCTTACCATCAGCACCTGATATCACGAACTCAGCGCCATTTTGAGATTTCCATGAGCCTGATAATGTAGAACCGGTAGACATGTCAACCATATATCTGTCAGCTAAATTAGCGGTTCCGGCTGCTGTGACAGCTATTCCGTTTAACAGGTCGAAAGCACTTAAATGGTCAATGTCTGTAGCCAACAAACTGTAAAATTTGCCAGGTCCAATTTCCGCAAGCGGGCCATAAGCTGTAACCTTGATAACAGCTTTGGATGTGGTAGCGTCTTTATCTGTAGCGTAAGCTGTGAAAGTATAAGTTCCTTTATCATCTACAGGAAGTACGTAGGAATAAGTCCTGTTGCATGTTTTGGTAGAAACCAATGTATCCAGTCCAATTGAAGTTTCAGGCTGATTTTCAAATTTCACAGTCATTTTTGTACTTTTCAGGTCTATATCTGAAGTGATAATCACACCAATCTTAATAACAGTAGGTGCTTGCACTGTGCTCACAGGTACATCATTTGTAGGTGCAAATGTAAAGTTAGTAAAGGTCCCGGTATTAGTCTGGAATGCAATGTTTGGTCCTTTTGGGGTCGGTTTTGTGCCATCGTCACCACCGGTACCGTCATCATCTTTTTTACAACCCACCAGGATGGTAGAAGCGATCAATACAATACTGAGTGTCGAATAGAGTAATTTTTTCATAAACTTATATATATTTTATTTTTGTTGTGCAAACATACCAAATTATCCACATATAAAAAATATTTTTTTTCATAAATAACCGTTTTATTTGCCAACATGAACCAACATAAAATCAATTCCTCCTTTTTTGTCATCGTTTCGGTCTTTTTCTTCTGGGGTTTTGTGGCTGCCAGCAACAGCATACTGATACCTCTTTTCAAGGAAAAATTCCATCTTTCACAGTTCCAGTCACAACTGGTGGACCTTGCATTTTATCTCGCTTATTTTGTAGGCGCGCTGATTTACTTCATCTTATCGTCAATCGGCGGTGACCCATTGAACAGGATAGGTTATAAAAAAGGACTGGTATACGGCCTGCTGCTTTCCGGTGTCGGTTCCCTCCTGTTTATACCTGCTGCGAATCAGAATTCATACCCATTACTTCTTATTGCCCTGTTTGTCATAGGGCTTGGTTTTGCCTTACAGCAAATCGTGGCGAACCCTTTCGTGGTCAACTTCGGCGACCGCAAATCAGGCGCACACAGGCTTAACCTGGCCGGTGGCGTCAATTCATTCGGAACTACCATAGGCCCTGTAGTACTGAGTTTTGCATTGTTCGGCAGTGTAGTCGCACCAAATCCCGAAGAAATGGGCATTGAATCGGTCAAGGTTCCGGCCTTTATCCTGTTTGGCCTGTTCATGTTGTGTGCAACCCTGATCTGGTTCAGTAAATTGCCCAAGGTGAGCAATACTGAAATATTCAAGAAAGACCTTGGCGCATTCAAATATCCGCAACTCACTTTTGGCATGATAGCCATCTTTATGTATGTCGGAGTGGAAGTCACCATTCAAAGCAATATGGCAGCCCTGCTTGAGATGCCGGAGATAAAAGGCCTTGACCACAGGAAAATCTCACATTTCATATCCCTGTATTGGGGTAGCCTGATGATAGGGCGGTGGACAGGCTCGCTTTCCGTATTCAATTTTAAAAAGAATACAAGGTTGCTCATGCAGTTCCTCGTCCCGCTTGTTGCCCTTGCAATAGTATATTATATGAATTACCTCAGGGGAAGTAACGTAAGCGAATACAACTATTATATTCCATTTGTCATACTTGGCTGCCTGCTTTTTGTGCTTTCCGGCGACAAGCCTGCAAGGACCCTGATGATACTTGCTTCAGCCGCCACCATCATGATGCTGGTAGGCCTGTTCAGCAATGGCGACCTGGCATTGTTCTCGTTTATCAGTGGAGGTCTTTTCTGTTCGGTGATGTTCCCTTGTATATTTTCCCTTGCCATCAATGGCCTTGGAAAGTACACCAACCAGGGGTCTGCACTTCTCATCATGATGATATTGGGCGGTGCACTGATACCACCATTCCAGGGTTGGATAGCGGATCAAACCGATCCACATACTTCTTATATTGTAACTGTTTTCTGTTTCCTTTACATCGCCTGGTATGGATTCCGTGTAAGGAATATCAAGCGCGTAGATGACCACCAGGTTGAAGATCACCTGGTTGCAGGACCTTAATCGCCAGTATATGTAAAACGCTGCAAGCTGATTCCGCCCGATTCCACCTTTTCAAGGAACATGTCCAATGGCCTGACCCATACCTCATGGTCACCGTATAACTGTTTGTAAACCACCAGGTTTTCAAGTGTTTCTGAATGCCTGGCTGTATACAATACTTCATATTCCCGGCCCTTATAATGCCTGTACCTGCCTGTTTTTAATTCCATTGATTTTATACCAGATTCAGTGTTTATTTAATTTAATCTTCAATCCATTCAAAAATCGGCATCAGGGTCTTGCCGGGCAATAAGGCAGTAAACATACTGTAATGGCAGACCAATACTTCAAATTTATCAAATAATTCCCTGTAAACAACCTGTTTTTCCAAGGTTTCAGAATCGCAGACAATTTCAAGTAATTCATACAGTTTGCCTGAATAATGCCTGTATGTGCTACCTATTTTTAAATGCTCCATTTACTTTTTTTCCTGCAAAGGTATGAAGCAATTATAAGAATTAAAACGTCTAATCATTATGAAGTACTTTATTTTACCTCTCGCCCTCATTTTTTCCATTGAATTAACAGCCCAAAGCAGTGTATATGGAAAGATCAATAACCTGAACAACCTGAACGACAGTATGTTCAAGGTCGTTTTTATCCAAAACAAAGTGAGAAAGGACAGTACATTTTCAAGGACGGCAGGTTTTTACAGTCAAAAAATCAAAAGCGGCACATATGATATTGAATTATCCAAAAAAAATTATATCCCTGTGGTTTTAAGGGCAGTTTTTATCAATACAGGTAATACCTCCATTAATTTCTCAGTCAAGTTTAACATGCCGAAATCCGATGTTGTGGATAAGACAAGCGGAAACAAAAACATCAAAACAACCGACGCTGCTGTCTCGTATGATTCAGCTGTTAAAACAAGTGGCAGCAGTGGACGCGGAGCAGGAAGCGGTGATGCTGTCTCTTTTTCAGGTGCAGTGGTTAGTGAGAAACGTTCATATGCCAAGATGTTAAAACCAACTTCAACAACAACATCTAAAAGCACAACAACAGGAAGCCCCAAATCAGATTATTCACCTAAAAGAAAAGGAGAGGTCTATAAAGGATTAGACAAAGAGTCACCTTTAAAAGAATCCGAAGAAACACCGCCCGAAACTGTAAAGGACGAACCGGTCAAGTCAGATGTCAAGGCAGGTCAGGTTACCGCAGGGCATTGGCGCGATATCGACCACTGGACTGAATGGGAAGAAACCAATAAGAACGCCGGTATCTTAAATTTTCAGCAGTTATGGGGATATTATCCCAGGACCATGATGAAGGTATCCTTTGAAGACAGGGATCAGCATGCATTGGCTTTTACCAGTGTAGCTTTATTGGACAGGGACAACCAAATTATATGGCAGACAAAAACCGACCAGGATGGACAAGCCTGGTTCTGGCCTGATATGTTTGTCACTCATGAAAACAAGAAATATAAGATCCGCGTCAAAAAAGACGGCATGGAAAAAATCATTGACAATATACAGCCTTATATCAACTCCAAAAACAAGCTGAAAGTTGACTTCATAAATAAAAATGAAAAACTGCTGGAGATAGGTTTTGTTGTAGATGCCACCGGTAGTATGGGTGATGAGATCAAGTTCCTTCAAGTTGACCTGATGGACGTGATCAACAGGGTGCAGAAAAAGAACAGGTGCTTGAATGTCCAAACAGGTTGCGTGTTTTACAAGGACCATGGAGACGATTATCTTACCAGGGTTTTGCCCCTGAGTGCCAACCCGGCAAATACCATTAACTTTATTGGTTACCAGGCCGCCAATGGCGGAGGTGATTTTCCTGAAGCCATCGATATAGCGCTGCAGGATGCCATTACACAACTCAAGTGGAGCAATTCAGACAATCCAAAGATCATGTTTTTACTGCTGGATGCGCCACCACACCAGGATAGCGGAAGCAAGGCAAGGATGAGATCATATACCAGTATGGCCGCTGAAAAGGGCATTCGCATTGTGCCTATTGCAGCCAGCGGTATTGATAAAACAACCGAATTTCTCTTGAAATATTTAGCCATTGCCACCAACGGCGAGTATGTTTACATCACCGATGACAGCAAGATAGGCGATACACACCTGAAACCAACCGGCGGTGAAAGCAAGGTAACTTATCTGAACGACCTGATCGTAAATATCATCAATCAATACAGTGAAGGAAAATGGTGCAGGGAGGAAAACCCTATAGACAGTACACTGACTTCTGAAAAAATCGACACACTTTCCAATGTGGATTCTTCGCAAAGGCAAAATAATACCGAGATCATCGCCGGCAACAACTGGTACATGAAATTCTACCCCAATCCTGCAGCATACATTTTACAGATAGATTTCAGTGAAGTGGCTGAGCGTATAAAGATAACCGATATCAATGGCAAGGTGATGTATGAGGTCGAGAATAAGGACCATACAAACCTCAGTATTGACATCTCATCATGGAATACAGGCATCTACATTGTTTATGCGGTCAAGAGCGATGAGACGATATCCGGTAAACTATTAGTGATGCATTGAGGAAATGTACGATATACGACATACGATTTACGATGTATGGACGATGTTTAATTTACGATGTATTTATCCACAGATTACTGATTACCATTTACTGTTCCCCACCGGTTTCCCACCGGTTTCCCACCGGTTTCCACTGCTCCCAACCCGGCTCCCACTGCTCCCCACTGGTTTCCCACCGATCACTGATTACTGATTACTGATTCTCCTCTCTGTAACCCAGTAGCCTATGCTTAAGCTTAACAAGGTCAAACTGTTCCAGGTCTCTTAATATTATTGTCTCACCAACCTCTGCTTCCTGCATACACATCATCAGCTGACCTTTGATCTGGACTGTGGCTACAATTAAAATTGGAGCGTATTTGGGAGCATTTTCAAAGACAGCATTTCCACTCCTGTAGGTGCAATTCACAACCGCGTTAAAATCCCTGAAGAAGACCCGCACATCGGTTTTCTGGTCCTGGACTTTAATCATGATGTCTGTCAGTTCTTTTCCATTGTATAATTTATCACAATTGATATAGCCAAACGCAGAGCTCACAATTGAATTATATACCTGTTTCTTGTCCTTGAGATTCGTTAACTTGTTCAAATTGGAATCCAGGAAGATATTTGAATCCTTTTCCACAACCCTGAACAATGCTTTCAGTGAAACATTGATGATGGCACGGTCAAACGAAAGGTCCTTCCTTTCAATTCGCCTGTTGTCAACGATATATTGTGCTGCCCGCTTTAATTGCTTTTCAAGTTTTCTTGATACTATAAAGTTATAATCGTACCCGTATATTTTTCCAGAACTATCCACTCCAAACCTGAATAACAAGTTTTTATTGGTTAAATAGCACTTTTTTGCATCCTCGCGTGGAATATTTGCCAAAGTATCAAAAACTACATTCAAGTCTGTATGCAGTGCGATCTGGTCAAAATGATAGGAGTTGGATTTTTTGAAATATTCTTCATCCGAAATAATAGGTTCCAGGTAATATACCGTATCAAGCATTTTCAAGTTGAACCTGTTATTTGCTTTAACTTCGTTATTCTGCCCCCTGTTCCCGTAATTGTCTGCATGCCAGTTGAGTTCATCCAAACTATCCCTCTCACCATAAAAAGTTCCCATTGCACTGTCTTGGGCGGATGCAAAGCGAACAGTAAAATCCTTGCCTTCCTGAACTTTCACCTTTTCGCCATTGCCGCTTGCCTCTATATAACATGAACCACCGGATTCCAATAATTTACCGTCTGAGCATGTTGTGATCCGGTGTTGCCACATCTTGAAATAATTGTCGAATTCAGTGATGCTAACCCGTACTTTATTCAATGACCCCACCCCGCTTTCGGTGACCAGGGTATTGGCTTTAATCTGAACAATGGTCCCTCCTGAACATTGTATTTGATTGTCCCTTGTATTATCAATGTAAAACACCTGCACTTCCGGTGTCGTAACCACAGGATTTGAATTAGCAGAGTTTTTGTAAGATGTATCCGACCGAAAGGAAAAATCCCCTGGTATTTTAAGTCCAATTTGAACATGAACGCTGTCATTCCTTTTCTCAAGCGGAATAACAAGCCTGGCCTCTCGTCCCTCAGAAGTATCTGCAGGAAAAATTGTTTCAGTCTTCTTTGGCGCCTCAGAATTCACTGAAGACTGGGGACTCAATACTCCGGCGAGGTACAATACTGTTAAAAAAACAGTCGCAACAATAATGCCTGTCATCAAGACTTTTTTATAGAAGAACTGCCGTTTTACCTGCCTGATCTCGTCCTTTAGCCACTGCCGCTTTAGCGTATCAATGGTCATTTGCACGTCATTTAACAAGTCGCGGAAAGGAGGATCATTTTGCAACCTTTCCTCGACCTTCGCGACAGATGCTGCATCCAATTGTTGCAGAAGGTATTGTTCTATTAGTTCAATGTCTTTCATTTTGACTCTTTCCTTATAAATTCCCTTGCCTGTTCCAGGCATTTATATTTCATTGCTTTCGCCACCTTGTCATTCCTGAATTCCAGTTTTTCTGCAATGGTCTTCATGTCCAGTTTCAAAAAGTAGAACATCTCCAGTAACTGCCTGCACTTTTTCCCCAGGTCAAGCAATGCGTGTTCCAGCAACTTCAGCTGTTCTTCTTTATCTAAAATGGATTCCGGCTCTTCGATACCCTCGATCCATATACTCTCTTCAATATCGGTCAAAGGCATTCTTTTGTTTTTCCTCAACTGGTAAAACCACATTTTTTTAGCAATGGCAAATAATATGGTTTCCGGTTTGGCTACTTGTACAAATCCCGGCTTGTCCATCATTTTTAAACAAACAATGATTGCCTCCTGCACCAGGTCTTCCGCATCTTCCCTTGATCCACTGTTCTTCCTTACCCAAATCATCACAGGCCTTCGGCCTGACCATAATTGTCTTATGCGCTCCCTATCCTTATGCGTATTAAAAAACATCGGTGACAAATATAGATGACAGAAACTTTAAAAGGTAAACCGGATCGAGTTACAATTTACAAATTACAAGTTTCAATTTGGGGAAACTGGGAATAAGGACAAGGGACGAAGGCAAAGAACCATTTACGATTTACAAATTACAAGTTACAATTGGGGATACAGGGATTGGGAAATTTATTTTCGTTGTCAATTGTCCACTGTAAATTGTCAATTCTCCCTAAAATCATCGTACATTCCCCATACATCGTATGTCGTATGTCGTAAATCGTATATCCCCCTACATTCTCTCAGGGCATTCCATGCCCAGCATATCGAGCAACATGTGGATGGTATGAGAAGTTTTTTGTGCCATCTGCAACCTGAATTTGCGTTTTTCAATGTCTGTTTCCTTCAGGAATGAGATATCATTGTACACCCTGTTGAAAGCCTTGGCGATTTGCAGTGCATATGCGGCAATCACGGCCGGACTGTATAGGGAAGCCGCCTTCAGAACCTCTTTTTCAAAATCACAAAGCACTTTAACCAGGTCCTGTTCACTTTCCTTCAAGGTGTCCACCACATAGGCATCGTGAAGTTCTGCAGGCTCTGCCGCCCTTAATATACTGCTGATCCTTGCAAAGGTATACTGTACAAATGGCCCGGTATCGCCTTGCAGGTCTATGGATTCAGTAGGATCGAACAACATGCGTTTCTGGGGATCTACCTTCAGCATGAAAAACTTCAGGGCACCCAGACCCAAGGTATGGTAAAGATGTTCTTTTTCATGATCACCCATGCCTTCGGTCTTGCCAAGGTCCTCGGTTTTTTCGCGGGCGGTTTTTATCATTTCCTCCATCAGCTCGTCTGCATCCACTACGGTACCTTCCCTGCTTTTCATCCTGCCGCTTGGCAGGTCGACCATGCCATAGCTTAAATGATAACATCCATCGGCCCATTTCCTTCCAAGTTTTTTCAGTATCAGGAATAACACCTTGAAATGATAATCCTGCTCATTGCCTACTACGTAAATACTTTTCTCGCACTGGTAATCCTTGTATTTCAATTCAGCGGTGCCAAGGTCCTGTGTGATATAGACAGAAGTCCCGTCGGCACGCATTACGAGTTTTTCATCCAGCCCATCAGCGGTCAGGTCTATCCAGACACTTCCATCAGGCTTTTTGAAAAAGACGCCTTTCTGAAGACCTTCCTCCACAATATCTTTTCCCAATAAATAGGTATTGCTTTCAAGATACATCTGCTCGAATTCAACACCCAGCTGTTTATAAGTCTGCTCGAAACCTGCAAAAACCCAGTCGTTCATCATTTTCCAGAGCAACATGGTGGCTTCGTCACCGGCTTCCCATTTCCTCAGCATGTCCTGTGCCTCAAGCATCAGTGGAGCTTCCCTTTCCGCTTTTTCCTTTTCCATTCCCCCGGCTAGCAAAGTACTGATCTCTTCCTTATAACGCTTGTCAAATTCAACATAATACTTGCCTACCAGGTGGTCACCCTTCACGCCTGATGTAGCGGGTGTTTCACCATGTCCCCATTTTTTCCAGGCAAGCATGCTTTTGCAAATATGCACACCGCGGTCATTCAAAAGGTTCACCCTGGTAACTTCATAGCCCGTATAACGCAGGATTTCTGCTACACTATATCCCAGGAGGTTGGTACGGATATGCCCCAGGTGCTGGGGTTTGTTCGTGTTAGGGGATGAATATTCAACCATTACCCTCCCTGCGTTTTTCTTGAGTATTGATATCTGGTGAAACTGTATGCGGTCAAGCCAATATTGCTCCGAGAGCTCCAGGTTTAGGAAACCCTTCACAACATTAAAGTCTTTTAATTGTTCTACATTTTCTTTTAAATATCCACCAATATCCGCTGCGGTCTGTTCCGGACTTTTTTTAGACGATTTCAGGTAAGGGAAAGTCACAAAGGTAAGGTCACCCGGAAAATCAGGATTGGTGGATTCCAGCTTGATCATCCCGGCATCCTGGCTTACACCGTATAATTCTGTAAAGGCTTCGCTTATGGTTGTCTTAATGAACTCCTCGATTTGCATGGCACAAATATACTGATTTTGAATTATGAATTATTGGTTTTGAATGATGAATTATGAATGATGAATTATGAATGGTGATGCTATTAAAACGTATAGGGGTTGAAAATATCAAAGCTGCAATTACCATTAAAATACGCCGCCAATTATCATTTTTTTGTCATCCTGTATCATTTTTCTGTCATGCTGTATCATCAAATTGTCATTCATGTTCATTTTAATGTCATATTGTATTTTATCATCATT